>DATCLO010000013.1:0-69815 GCA_036563875.1 Cyclobacteriaceae bacterium | reverse complement strand
GCATAGTACCAGATGTCTCTGAGAAACAGAGGATGCTCAACTTCCTTCATCGTGGATGATTAAGTCGGTACAAGATACCAAAGAGCGTGGCAAGATCAAGCCACCATTATGTCGACCGACGCGACTTGCGGAATTTGCCTTTGCCCGAACGACCCGACGAAGCAGGACGCCTCTTCTTACCGGTGTGCTGTTTCCAGGGCTTATGATTCGTACCCGTTTTCCGGTATTCAGGACCCGGGCCGATGTCGGCGGGCATCTCCAACTTAGGCACCTCCTTGCCAAGAAAACGCTCGATGTCAGCAAAGCGGCGCTGATCCTTTTCATTCACGAAGGTCACCGCGGTTCCCGTCCGATCCGCACGCGCTGTACGGCCAATGCGGTGTACGTAGTCTTCCACGTCGGGCGGCACATCGTAGTTGACAACAAGGCTTATGCCCTCCACGTCGATCCCTCTTGACAGAATATCGGTTCCGACAATAATAGGCAGCTTTCTGCTCTTGAATTCCCGAAGAATCTCATCACGTTCATGCTGCTCCAGGTCGGAATGAAAGGCCTTCACATAGAATCCCTGGCTTTTCAGTTGACCCGTAAGCTTCTTGACGTTTTCCTTGGTAGAAGCGAATATCAGGACACTGCTGTGATCGTCCTGATCGAGGACCCGCTTGAGCATCGGTATCTTTTGAGCTTCGTATAGAATATAAGCCTGCTGCTTAATTCCTTCTGCCGGTTTGGAAACAGCCAGGTTCACTTCATGGGGCGATCGAAGGATGCGATTCGCCAATGCCCGAATCTTCGGCGGCATCGTTGCTGAGAACAACAACGTTTGACGGGTTTCCGGCAGGTAGGTGATGATACGCATGATGTCGGCATAAAATCCCATGTCGAGCATGCGATCTGCCTCATCCAGCACGAGGTATTGCAGGTGCTGCAGGTTCAAAGAGCCTGACGCAAGGAGGGCGATCAGGCGACCCGGTGTTGCGATAATAATATCGGCTCCGGACTCGAGCGCTCTTTTCTGCTTATCCCAAGCCGCACCGTCACCACCACCGTAAACAGCAATCGAGCTGATGCCCATGAAATAGGCCAGGCCTTCGATCTGCTGATCGATTTGTTGGGCGAGCTCGCGGGTCGGCGCCAGCACGAGCGTAGTGAGGTGACGATGTTCCGTATGGAGGACTTTCTGAAGGATCGGCAAAATATACGCTGCCGTTTTGCCGGTGCCGGTTTGGGCGCAGGCAATGATGTCGTGACCCTCCAGTATTGCAGGAATTGCCTGCTGCTGGATGGGCGTAGGATTAATATATCCCATGGAAGTAAGGCCTTCCATGAGGCGCTCATCAAAGTTGAAATCGGAAAAACTCAAAGGACAAAGTCTAAAAAGTGGATATTCATTATTTCAAAAATGGCCGGGGAACCGGCTCGTTCATTCATTTCCCCCGACTTCTGGCAGGGGCTCGTTCAATTAACAAAGATAAGGCAATAATGCGTACCGTCCTAAAAAGGTTCCCGGGGCGCATTCCGACTGATCGTAAACGATTGAACAGCACGCTATCAAGGGGTAGTCACCATCCATATTCAGTGGCAGATTACCCTGTCAAATTCCATTGCGCAACCTTTGGCTCTTTCGTGAAATACCTTCATATTCGCTGCCTCCAACAGCGATTTCACAAATGGAACACCCCACTACTACCACTATGAGCAGATGCTATAATTTCTCTGCAGGGCCGGCCGTGCTGCCCCTTGAAGTATTACAGAAGGCACAGGAAGAACTTGTCGACTGGCAGGGATCGGGAATGTCGGTTATGGAGATGAGCCACCGCGGCAAGGAGTATACTGCCATCCACGAGAACGCCATCCGGAACCTGCGAACGCTGATGAATATTCCGGACAACTATAAAGTCCTCTTTCTCCAGGGTGGTGCCTCCACGCAGTTTGCGATGGTTCCGCTGAACCTGTTTTCGCAAGCCCGCAAAGCTGACTATATCAACACGGGAGCCTGGTCGAAAAAGGCTATAGCCGAAGCGAAACGCTATGGAACGGTGAAAGTCATCGCCAGCTCTGAAGACAAAAACTTCAGCTACATTCCTGAGTTTGATCCGAGCATGATCTCGCCTGATGCGGACTATGTCCACATCACGACGAACAATACAATCTACGGTACCGTTTGGCCGTCAATTCCGGACACGGGATCGAAGCCACTTGTGGCAGACATGTCGTCCAACATCCTCAGCCAGGAATACGATGTGTCAAAGTTCGGACTCATCTATGCTGGCGCGCAGAAAAACATCGGGCCTGCGGGACTCACTATTGTCATTATCCGTGAAGATCTCATTGGCAAGGCGCTTGATATCACGCCAACGATGCTGAACTACGAGACGCACGCGAAGGAAAATTCACTCTACAACACACCGCCCTGCTACGCGATTTATATGGCAGGACTGGTATTCGAATGGCTTCTCGCGAAGGGTGGCGTTGCTGCAATGCACAAAGAAAACGTCGCTAAGGCGAACTTGCTGTACGACTACCTTGACCAGTCGAAATTGTTCAAAGGTACTGTTGAGAAAAAGTCGCGCTCTATTATGAACATTCCGTTCGTGACCGGAAGCGAAGAGCTCGACGCCAAATTCATTTCGGAAGCGTCCAAGCGAGGCCTCAAGACACTGAAAGGGCACCGGTCCGTCGGCGGCATGAGGGCGAGCCTGTACAATGCTATGCCTATTGAAGGCGTACAGGCACTGGTAGACTTCATGGAAGAATTTGAGAAAGCAAACGCATAACCACCCATGTCATTTAAGATTCAGACGTTTGACAAGATCGCTCCTGAAGGTCTTGCCCGATTTCCTTTGGACCAATACGAAGTCGCATCGGAGTTTAGCTCACCCGACGCTATATTATTAAGGAGTCACTCGCTGCACGATTATGCTTTTCCGCCATCAGTGAAGGCTATTGCCCGGGCTGGCGCGGGTGTAAACAACATACCGATTTCGCGCTGCACGGATGCCGGGATCGTCGTTTTCAACACACCCGGCGCAAACGCCAACGCGGTGAAGGAACTTGTTATTGCCGGGATGCTCCTCGCCTCAAGAAAAATCGCGCAGGGCATTGCATGGGCTCAGAGTCTGAAAGGGAAAGGCGCTGAAGTGCCGAAGCTTGTAGAAAAAGGAAAGTCCAGTTTTGTTGGCCCTGAAATTCAGGGCAAGACGCTCGGCGTTATCGGCCTGGGTGCGATCGGCATGCTGGTAGCTAACGCCGGCGAAGGTTTGGGCATGAGGGTGATCGGATATGATCCCTACATTTCCATTGATACGGCATGGCAACTTTCCAAGTATGTGAAGAAGGCACGGAGTCTGGATGCGCTCCTCGCCGAGTCGGATTACATCTCCATTCACGTTCCACTGCTGGATTCCACACGCGGCTTTATCGACAGGTCGAAGTTCGCCATCATGAAGCCTAACGTGCGCATAATGAACTTTGCGCGCGAAGGGCTGATTAACACGAACGACCTTCTTGAGGCTCTGAATTCCGGAAAGGTAGCGTGCTTTGTCACGGATTTTCCTGAAGAATCCCTTCTTGGTCACGACAAGATTATAACGATACCTCACCTGGGCGCATCCACACCGGAATCTGAAACAAACTGCGCCGTGATGGCTGTTGACCAACTTCGGAATTTCCTGGAGAACGGCAACATCCGCAATTCGGTGAACTTCCCTGCCGCCGATATGCCGAGGAATGGCGGAGCGCGGATCATTATCGCAAACCGAAACGTTCCGGCGATGGTAGGAAAAATCACGACCGTGCTCGCGGCACAAAACATCAACATCGCCGACATGATCAACCACCACCGCGACGAGATCGCTTACAACATCATCGACGTCGATGGAGATGTGACAGAACAACAAGTTGCAGGCATCCGCGAAATAGAAGGCGTGATCCTCGTTCGTTTACTCCCAAAACAAGAAAAGTAGGAAACTTCAACACTCGATGGTAATAAAGCCTTTCAAGGGATATCGCCCGAAACCAGAATTCGCAAAGGCCGTAGCATCAAGGCCATACGACGTACTGGATTCCGATGAAGCACGTGAAGAAGCGAAGGGCAACCCTCACTCCTTTCTTAATGTTGTTAAACCCGAAATAACCCTCCCGCCTGACACCGATCCGTACAGCCCTGCAGTATACGATGCTGCACGATCCAACTTCCAAAAACTGGTGTCGTCAGGAGTATTCAGCCAGGATGACAAGGAATGCCTTTATCTGTACGAGTTGACCATGGATGGAAGGACGCAGGATGGTATTGTGGCCTGCGCTGCTGTAGACGACTACATGGAGGGACGGATCAAGAAGCACGAACTAACGCGACCTGATAAGGAAAACGACAGGAAGAACCACGTTCGCGTGGCGATGATGAATGCGGAACCCGTCTTCTTCGCATATCACGCCCTCGACACCGTTGATGCGTTGGTGGCAAAGATCAAAAAGGGAAAACCTGAGTACGACTTTATAGCTGATGATGGCATAAAACACCGGCTATGGGTTATTAGCGATCAAAACGTGATCAGCCAAATCGTTGCAGCTTTCGCGACCCTTCCTGCTACTTACGTTGCTGACGGCCACCACCGTACCGCGGCAGCAGCGCTCGTGGGACACGACCTTCGCACTGAGAATCCGAATCATACGGGCAACGAGGAATACAACTATTTCCTTGCCGTGCATTTTCCGGATAACCAGCTGCATATTATGGACTACAACCGGGTGGTCCGCGACCTCAACGGATATAACGCCGAGTCGTTCCTCAAGGCGCTGGAAAAGTCATTTACCGTCGGGGCGCCATCCAACGAAGCTGTGCGTCCGTCGCGGCTACACGAGTTTGCAATGTATCTCGAAGGAAAGTGGTATCTGCTTTCGGCGAAGCCGGGAACTTATGACGACACCGATCCGATCGGCGTTCTCGATGTCACCATCCTTTCAGAGCAAATACTGAAACCGCTGTTGAATATCCAGGACCTTCGCACCGACAAGCGAATAGACTTTGTCGGCGGCATTCGCGGACTGGGAGAACTCAAGCGCCGCGTTGACAGCGGCGAAATGAAAGTAGCGTTTGCCCTGTATCCTGTGACCATGAAGCAATTGATGGACATTGCGGACACCGGGAATATTATGCCTCCTAAAACCACCTGGTTTGAGCCAAAACTCCGTAGCGGGCTGGTAGTCCACTCGCTGGAAAGCTAAGCGCCTCCCCGTTGAAATATTTTTGGCCTAAATTCGTCATACGAAAGTATGGAGAAGAAGAAATCGCGCGTTACCGTGGCCAAAGTTTTCCGGACATTCATCTGGCCGCGGCGTGGGCTTCTTCTGGTGGGTCTCATCCTCATCGCAATCAGCCGCCTTTCCGGACTCGTCCTTCCGTGGGCCAGTAAATACCTTGTTGATGAGGTGATTGCGAACAAGAACATGGAGTTGCTAAAACTGCTCCTGGCTGGCGTAGTGGGTGCAGTCATCGTTCAGGCCATCACCTCTTTCGCATTGACACAACTGCTGAGTGTTGAAGCACAACGCCTGATATCTGTCCTTCGCGCCCGGGTGCAGCAACAGATTCTGAGACTGCCCATCCGATTTTTCGACAACAATAAATCCGGCGCACTGGTGTCCAGAATTATGACGGACGTAGAGGGCGTTCGAAATCTTGTAGGGACAGGACTTGTTCAGCTTGTTGGCGGCATGCTCACGTCCGCGGTATCGCTTGTTTTACTGATTCGGATCAGTCCCATGATGACCCTTTACACACTGGTCCCAGTACTCGTCTTCGCCTTCATTTCCATGAAGGCCTTTGCATACATCCGTCCCATTTTCCGTGAACGAGGCAAACTTAATGCAGAGGTGACAGGGAGATTGACCGAAACGCTGAATGGCGTGCGGGTGATCAAGGGATTTAATGCTGAGGCTCAGGAAATCAAGACCTTCGAAGATGGCGTGAATCGACTCTTCCTGAACGTGAAGAAGAGCTTAACAAGTACGAGCCTCGTCAGCAGCTCTGCAACGTTTCTGCTCGGCCTTGCGAGCGCGGGAATCATGGGCATCGGTGGATACATGATCATGGAAGGCAACATAACCTTCGGTGATTTCCTCTCCTTCACCCTCTTTCTCGGATTCATGATCGCTCCCATCGTTCAGATGAGCAACATCGGAAGTCAGCTCACAGAAGCGTTCGCCGGCCTCGACCGCACCGAGGAAATCATGAATATGGATCCTGAAGATGATGGTACCGAACGCACAATAACGATTGGTCCCATTCGCGGCGACATCGAGTTTCAGAATGTCGAGTTCGCTTACGAAGAAAACAAACCAGTTCTCCACGGCATCAGCTTCAAGTCGCCCGCCGGTACCGTCACAGCACTGGTGGGAACTTCCGGCTCAGGGAAAACTACAATTGCCGGGTTAGTCGCCACTTTCATCACCCCTACCTCAGGGAAAGTAACTGTGGATGGTTACGACCTGAGCAAAGTCTCATTGTCCAGCTATCGCAGCCAGTTGGGCGTCGTTTTGCAGGATGACTTTCTCTTTGAAGGCACGATTCGCGAGAACATTCGATTCCCACGTCCAGAAGCCACGGATGCTGAAGTAGAACACGCCGCCGCTGCTGCGTATGTGAATGAATTTGCCTCGCGTTTTGAAGAGGGACTCGACACGGTGATTGGTGAACGAGGTGTGAAGTTGTCTGGAGGTCAGCGGCAGCGAATCGCCATCGCCCGCGCCATTTTGGCTAATCCAAGAATACTTATCCTGGATGAAGCTACTTCCAACCTCGATACAGAGAGTGAATCGTTCATACAAAAGAGCCTTGCAACACTAATGAAAGGCCGCACCACTTTTGTTATTGCCCACCGTCTCAGCACGATTCGTCAGGCCGATCAAATCCTCGTCATCGAACAAGGCCGCATTGCCGAACGTGGAACACACGATGAGTTGATTGCAGCGAAAGGGAGATATTTTGAGTTGTATACGTATCAGGCGAGGATATGATGATGTGTTTAGGTGTTTACGTGTGTACGTATTTACGTTGGAGGAAGAGGAACGCGAGGGTGTAAAATGTGTTGATGTGTTGATGTGTTGATGTTGGCTGTACCTGAAGGTTCGTGCCACGGAATGTAAGGTTGCAGGTTTTTCCACGGATGGTAATTGGCAGGTTTATCGGGCGTTGGGTCCCTTTGGTTTCACATTGTTCCCTAGTTCGTGTAGATATCGGAGGGGTTGAGCTTGTCGAAGCCGTGGCTGCGCGGGCGGGCTGTGATCTTTGCGTCCCTTCGGTCTTCGCGCCTTTGCGGTGAATGGTTTAGTTGTAAGTCCTTAACGAACAGCCACTTTCCAAAATTATTCCCAAATTCCTGTAGTTTTTTCGGGGGTAACATCACTCATTGGTAAAAATGAGAAAATCTCCATGACGGAAGCTTTGGATCAGGCGTTTCTCAGCGAGGTGAACAGAAATCTCGGCATAGCGCACAAGGTGGCCCGGTTGTATTTCCAGGATCCCGATGAGCGCGAGGACGTCATGCAGGAAATGATGTATCAACTGTGGCGTTCGTACCCGCGATTTAACAAGCAGTCGAAGTTCTCAACCTGGATGTATAGCGTGTGCCTCAACACGGCGCTGACCTATGTTCGGAAAAAAAGCCGGCGTAAATCCGAACCCCTTTCTGAAACCCATCTGCAGATTGCAGACGCAGTTCCGGAAAACAAGGAGGAAAAGATTGCCCGAATGTACGAGGCCATCGGAAAACTCTCTCCGCTTAACCGCGCTATTGTCATGCTGTATCTCGACGACCTGAGCTATGAAGAGATCGCAAGTGTAACCGGACTCACAAAGACCAACGTTGGCGTGAGGCTGGTGCGCATCAAAGCTGAGCTGGAGAAGGAAATGAAACTAACGGAAGAAAATTGATGTCACCCATGGATCAATTGAAAAAAGATTGGTCGGCTGCCCACAGTGGCAATGCCGGCGCATATGACCCCACTACGTTCACGAAGATTGTACGTTCGCGGGTTAAAGAACATACCCGAACTGCGATGCAGTATTTCTGGGCATCGTTCGTCCTGCAGCTGATCGTTTACGCACTGCTCAGCCATGTTATCGTACGGTACTGGTCGGATCGCACGGTCGTACTTCCTGCAATCCTGGGCGTGGCGTTGTTCATCCCTTTCACGATCGTACTGATGACGAAGTTCAAAGCGATTGCTGTAGCCCGGCCGTCAACGACTAACGATCCGGCCGCCGGTGATGCACCGCTGAAAGATTACATCGCATTGCGTCGCAATTTGCTCGCGAGTTTTTATCGGTTCAAGAGATGGTATGAATTCATTCTCATACCTCTGGCCTCTGCGATCGGTGTCTTCATCGTCTTTGAACTGTACGTTCCCGGCGGCGTTTCCGAACATCAATCCGGCGCCTTCACCATCCTGCTCATCACCCTCGTCTCCTGTGCGTGGGCTATCCAACGGGAGAATCAGCGGAATTTTAAAGAACCAATCGCGAGGTTTGATGCGGTGTTGGAGGAATTTGAGAGGGAGAAGCAGTAGTCGGTAATCGGTGGAGACGCGCGGATCGCGCGTCTCTCACTTCGACATTACGGAATCCCTATGTGTTTGTATGTGCCCCTATGTGTGCTATGTGGTTCAAGAGTCTTTTGAACCACATAGCACACATAGGCTTTTCACATAGGGCACATAGTGTGTCGCCAACAGCCGCGGCTCTGCGGTTAAAAATATGTCGCAATACGCCCCGGAAATTGACGCAACGGTACACCGCCGTCCAGAAGAATTGCCCGTATGTTTGAATGTTCAAAGACAAAAACCATTCGACATGAAAAAGCTTGAATTTGACATCAAAATCGAGGCCCCCACACCGAAAGTATGGGACATCCTCTGGAATGACGACACCTACCGGAAGTGGACCGCAGTGTTCCACGAAGGCTCCAGGGCCATTAGCGACTGGAATGAAGGAAGCAAGATTCTGTTCGTCGACGGCGACGGTAATGGCATGCATGCAGTAATCGAAAAGAAAGTACCCAATAAGGAAATGATCTTCCTTCACCAGGGAGAGATTATCAACGGCGAAGAACGTCCCGGTGACCCCAAGGCAGGCTGGGGTGAATCGCGGGAATCCTACTATCTTGAGCAAGACGGATCCGTTACGGTGCTCAAGGTTAAGCTCGACTCTCCTGACGAGTACGCAGATTACTTCACGGCAACGTTCCCCAAGTCGCTTGAAAAGGTGAAAGAACTCGCCGAAAACTGATCGAACTGAAATTCATAAACAACAAAATAAAACCCCCATGAAAAAGATCGAACAAAAGATCGTACCCTTTCTGTGGTTCGATAACAACGGAGAAGAAGCTATCAACTTCTACACATCAATCTTCAAGGATTCAAGAATCCTGGAGATAAGTCGCTTTGGCGAATCCGGACCCGGCCCTGCCGGAACCATGATGGCTGCGCGATTTGTTCTTGCCGGCCAGGAATTCAATGCGCTTAATGGCGGACCAATGTTCAAATTCAATGAAGCCATCTCGTTCCTTGTCAAGTGCGATACGCAGGAAGAGATCGATTACTTCTGGGGAAAACTTACGGACGGGGGAGAAGAACAACCCTGCGGATGGCTGAAGGATAAGTATGGCTTGTCCTGGCAGATCATCCCCCCTATCCTGGATCGATTACTCACCGATCCCGACAAGGAAAAAGCCGGCCGCGTTATGCAAGCGATGATGAAGATGAAGAAAATCGATATCCGGGCTTTGGAGGACGCGTATGCCAGTCCGGCTCATGCGTGAGATCAGTTGCAGTTGCAGACGCAGTTCCCCTTCTCCGGGCACCTGCGTCTGCCTCTGCATCTGCGTCTAAAAATCAATCTGTCTTCAACTTAAGTGTTCTTTCAGTCTCACGTTCCGGCGTCGTAACATCCTTCCCTCTCAGCATATCCCAGATTCTTGACGACGCACCGTGATAAAATCCAGTGTCGTGTTCGAAATCCTTCGGGTTGCGAAACGTGCCAAAGATGATGTCATACAACGGCAAGTCGGAATAGTTGTACCGGTGTATTCCCTGCGCGTGGTGGAACGTATGACTCTCAGGACGCTGGATGATGTATCCCAACCAGCGCGGTGTTCTGATGTTGGCGTGTTGAAAGATGGAGAAGAAGTTGGTCACCAATATCATCACCGTGATGGCCTGAGGCGTCAATCCCGCAATAAGACTGAAGCAAACGCTGCTCAGGGTGATCCAACCCAGCATATCGAAAGGACTGAAGTAAAATGCTCCGTATGTATCGAGGCGTTCTGCGCTATGATGCATTTGATGGAACGTCCTCCAAAGGAAGTTGCTCCGGTGCAGGCTGTAGTGCCATACGAAAACCCCGAACTCATACAGCAGGACAGCAAAGATGCCACCCCATACAGTTCCCAGTGACGTGAGGTCAAAGAGTCGGTACGGCTCCAGCAAGGGGTTTATGAAGATCGGCAGGTACGACGACAAGTAGAAGAAGCAGAGGAACGCAAGGATACCCCTGATCCTCCAGTTTTTCACCTTAGGAAGTTCCCTTCCAGGAAAAAACGCTTCCCACAGCATCAGGGCCGCATAAATGGCCAGAACAATCAGCGAAATGGGGTCGAGAAGAATTTCCAATGGTGTTGGCATAGTGTTTTAGTTTTGTTTTCCAACACCATTTGCGTAAGGCTAAAACTTACGATGTAAGCGGAGCGGTAAGGCCACGCGGTTCATTCTATGTGCTCTATGCTTTCTAATGTGTCCTATGTGGTTCAAACAACATATCTCTGTTGAACCACATAGGGCACATAGATCTTTACTGATGGCCGTAGAGCTTGAGTTCCCGCATCGTCCAGGTCACCTCATAATCAAACGGCTGTCCTCTCCTCTCTCCTTTCACGACCTCCTCGGACCGGGTGAGGACAATGCGGAAAAAGCGGCCGGTACTGGGCTCAAAACGGATCTGTGTGAAGTTCCCCGTGCCCTCTCCGTTGGTGACAACCTTCTGCCAGCTATTCCCATCAGCAGATACCTCTACGTCAAAGCCGCGCGGATGCGTGAGGATCGGCGGCTGTCGGTTCCGGCCAAAGCCCCGGTTAATCGGTATCGAGCGGAAATGAATCTCTGTAAGTGTTACCGGCGAAGGGAACTCAACCTGGAACCACATCCCTTCCTTTTGTGTGATGCCGGTCGTCCATCCTTCGTACGTGAACGCCCCGGTTGGAGAAGCCGTACTACCCTTCCGAACGTCGCCGGAATGACTTGCCGTTATCTTCCAGTTATTGGCTGGTTCAAGGACTTTAGGTACCGATGCCCAGAGTTCGTCGAACGTGTACGGCTTATCCCGTCCTGCTGTTGCCTTGCGGACTCGTGCAACATCCTCAGGTGTCACCAGCGTTGCCTCATTCTCGAAATTGGCGCGCACGAAGGATGCCACAGAAGCGATCCATTCATCGCTCTGGTTGCCCATCGGTGCCATAATTGCGCCGGCGTACGACTTACCGGCGATTTCACCTGTCAAGCCGTGAAGCAACGTCTTGATAAAGTAATCGGAGTGTGCCTGAACTCTCGGTGAGCCTACCAGCGACGGCGCCATGAGTTGTCCGGGACCTACCGGAGTACCAGTACCAATCGGCCCATGACACGTCGAGCAGAGGCTGTTGTAGATATCCAAACCCTTTTCCACCCGAGCTTTTTCTTCGTCAGAAAAGTTGGGATCAGGTCTTCCAAAGAACGCCGTAACGACGGGCGGGTCAAGCACCTGGGCACCGACGAGTTGAACGCCTGCCGAAGAGTCAGAAGCCATGATCTTTCTAACCTGCGCTTCCGTGCCGGGAATTTTCAGCAGCCTTCCCGTCATCATGGCCCGCATCTTCACCTGCGTGTCTTTGTCATTCATCAACTCCAGGTAATTACGCGAAAGGGAAAGATCACCCGCCTTGTAAAGCGTTTCGCTTGCCCACATTGCCTGAATGCGCATGCGGGGCTCGGGGTCCTTCATCATGTCTTTCACCAGCGACGACTCCAACGCTCCAATGCCTTCCAGGCACCACAACGCATGAAACCGCGCAAGGAGGTTGTCGCTGTTGCGGACAATATCTGCGAGCGCAGGCGCAACGGATTTGTCCCGACGCTGAACTATGACCTGTTGCGCCATGTCGCGCCACCATCCATTGGGATGTTCAAGATGCTTCAGCAGGTCGGCCGTGGATTCCTCATACATCCTGGGTTTCGTCGTGTCGCGCTTGAAGTCTTTGTGCGTCAGACGCCAGATGCGACCGAGTCCCACAACCTTGTCGAGTTGATATTGTTCGATCTTGACCCGCAGGTACGACCCTACCGGGGTCCATTCTCCTTCCTGGATGATACCATGATACATGTCGACAATGTACATCGTGCCATCAGGTGCCGTGGCCATATCAACAGGACGGAAAAGTGGATCGGTCGAGCGAATGAATTCCGACTTCTGTTCCTGGTACACGTTGTGAAGTATCGTAAGCCCTTCGTTAACGACCGGGTTAATCTGACGCACAATGCGCGCGACCGGCTCTCCATAGAAATATTGTCCCCGAAGCGACTCAGGCAGTCGATGACCGCGGAACACATCGTTTCCGGCAGCGCCTGTTACACGATTGAGGCTCCCATCCGGCATTCGTACAGCGGACATTCCTCCCTGCATGTCGGCAACTCCTATTGGCGCACCCCAGGGAATCTCAAAACCTTCCGCAAAGTTGTTTTCGACGATATAGTCGCCATAGTGGATGGGGAATTGAAAATAAGATGGCAATCCTGTCGCTCCACCCTGAAACCACAACTTGCCATCGTCGTCGTGCGTCACGCCCCATTGACCGTGGTTGGAACCTGTCGACTCCCGAATCACACCATCTGGTGTTTCCCGCACCCGGAAAGGATTGACGGTGCTGTAAAGCCAGTTATCCATTCCCCAATAGAGAAAAGCTTGTTGGTGCTCGACGTTTCCAGCGCGACCGAAGTTATCGGTGAAGAATTCCTTCTTATCTGCCTTGCCGTCGCCATCGGTGTCAGTGTACTTATAAACATTGTCTGCATTGGACTCCATGGTGAGGATGCTGTTCGGTCCGTAAGGCAACACGAAACGGGGAAAGACTAAGCTATCGACAAACAGCCCTCCCGTTTCATAGATGCCATCGTTGTCCTTATCCTCCCACCTGGATATACCACTCACAGGATCCAGCGTTCCGTCTGAGTCAGCTGTAAGCATATAGGTACGAAGTTCGAGCACATACATTCGGCCATTGCCGTCGAAGGCGATGGCGCCCGGCTGTTGTATTTGCGGTTCGGTGAGTACGGGTTCTAAACTATAGCCCGGTTGAAGCAGGAACTTCTCAGCTTGCTTCTCGACGGGCAGCGGTTTTACCGGTGGTTTGGGTTCGAGGTCGATACCTTTCCAGTATGGACTCGTCGTATCAGCGCCTTCAGGAAGTTTTACCACCGGCCATTTTTCCCGGCCCTCGCGGGAGCATGCGGCACCGGTCAGCATGGCTACGAAAAGCACAGCGGCGTACCGCAGTGAAGAATGTAAGGTCATAAGGATTTCAGGGAGGGATTGGTTTTCACTGATCGCCAATATGTCAAGAAGTGATGTCTTTGCCAATGACCGGATTGACCTTTGGTGTCATTTTTACACGAGGGATGATGCAAGCGCCGTTTCGCCTATCAAATTTCTGTTTGACTTTCCGGCGAATTGGTTTAACTACCCTCCAAAATCCAGACAACTATGAAAACCACGGTCAAGGCATTTACTCGGACGATTGTCGCCGTTGTGCTGTTAAGTATCTGTCATCTCGCCCCTGCCCAGGAAATCGGTTTGCAGATGGGGAGTTTTCGCGACTTGTTACGCCAGGACGTTCGGCTGGCTTTCGCAAGGATGAAGGAACTTGGCATCCGCGAGATCGAAGGCGGGTTTGCCCGTGGAATGAGTCGGGAAGAATACAAGAAACTCCTAAAAGAATATGGCATCACCGTCGTCGCTACCGGAGTGGGATTCGATCGCCTTGAGCAGCCCGACAGCCTTAAGAGGGTCATTGCGAATGCCAGGGACCTTGGAGCCAAATATGTCGTATGCTACTGGATACCGCATGATGGCGATAATTTCACTTTCGACGACATGAAGCGCGCCGTTAACGTTTTCAACGATGCTGGTAAGATGCTCAAAGAAAATGGGCTAACCTTTGCATATCACGTTCATGGTTATGAGTTCCGACCCTATGAAGGCGGCAAGGGAACCATGTTCGAGTACATGATGGACAACACCAATCCGGAGTACGTTAGCTACCAGATGGACGTGTTCTGGATCAAGAACCCGGGTCAGGATCCGGTAGCGCTTCTGAAGAAATATCCCACCCGCTGGAAGATGCTTCACCTCAAGGATCGCCGGCACGGGACTCCCAACAATCTCAATGGCAGGCAGGATAAGGAAAGCAACGTAGTACTCGGCACAGGCGATGTTGGAATCGCCGAAGTCATGAAAACTGCCATGGAGTTGGGGATTAAGCACTATTTTATTGAAGATGAGTCATCCCGCGCGCTCGAGCAGGTTCCCCAAAGTATTGCTTATCTGAGATCACTAAAGCTCTAGCGGCTGATCACATCGCATTCGTTTGCACAGGCGTCCCAACATGGGATGCCTTATTTTTTTTCAGTTAACCAAAATATTCAGCCACTTCCGACGACTAATGGGCCGTGAAGCAGGCCAGGGGGCCGCTTTATGGCAAAAAAAGTTCAAAAAAAGCGCGAAAAAGTCTAACCCAAGGGCCAAAAGGCCGTTAAAGGAAACCGTGGAAACTTTCAGCATGTAAAATGTTTCCATAGTTTTGCGTCCCTTATGGAAGACCTTGAGACCCGACAAAAATTGCTGAAAGGAGCCGAGGAGCTCTTTATGCGCTATGGGGTGAGGAGCATCACCATGGACGAAATAGCCCGGCATCTTTCAATTTCCAAGAAGACGCTATACCAGTACTTCGCCGACAAAGATGACATCGTCGCCTCGGTGACGGAAACGCACCTGAACCGGGAACGCGAAGAATACATGGCGAACACCGGCAGCGCACGAAATGCAGTGGAGGAGCTGGTGAACCTTTCGCTTTGTATGAAAGAGAATTTGAAGGGCATGAACCCGTCGTTGTTGTTCGACCTTCAGAAGTATCATCACAAGGCCTGGCGTATCTGGACCGAATTCAAGAATGTGTTTATCCGGAATTCGGTGATCAACAACCTTAAGCGGGGTATGGAGCAGGGTCTGTACCGGGATGACATTGATCCGGAGATCCTTGCCGTAGTGCGAATAGAGAGTGTTCAGATGGGGTTCGACGAGCGGCTGTTTCCCCGTGACCGGTACAACCTGACCCAGGTGCAAACGGCAATACTGGAACACTTCATACACGGCCTACTGACTGACAAAGGCCGGAAACTGTATCAAAAGTATCTCAAGGAAAAGATCAAAGAAACCTCGTACCAAAACGATTTGTCGATATGAAACACAGCCTTCTGTTCCTTACTGTATTCGTCACATCAATCGTTCAGCTCCGCGCACAGGACGACACCTTGTCGTTCGACCTGGAGGATTGCATCCGATACGCGCTGGAGAACACCGTAGAGGTTCAGAACGCGCGCATCGACGAGCAGATCGCAAAAGCGAGGGTAAAAGAAACGGTCGGCATCGGCCTGCCGCAAATTGACGGAAGCGTCAACCTTACCCATAACGAAAAATTGCCTCGGTTTTTCATGCAATATGATCCCGACCAGATCGGAATCTTCGACCCCGGAGTTATTCCTGGCCTCGAAGAAGGCGATGTTGTTGCCTTTGGCAACTTCTTTCAGCTGCCCAGCAGCGGCGACGCAGGCATACATGTCAATCAGCTGATCTTCAATGCCTCTTACCTGGTCGGGTTGAAGGCAGCCGATACTTACAAGGAACTTGCGTACAAGACGACCGAACAGACGCAGATCCAGGTCATAGAAAACGTACAAAAGGCGTATTTCGCTGTACTGATCAACAATGAGAGGATCGCATTGTTCGACAACAACATTGCTCGGGTAGACTCTCTCCTGCGTACGACACGCGCCATGAATGAAAATGGATTTGCCGAAGATATTGATGTCGATCGAGTACGGGTAACACTCAACAATCTTCGGTCTGAGCGTCTCAAGTTCCTCAATCTGCAGGCACTGAGCCTGGGACTCCTGAAATTCCAAATGAACTACCCGATCGATAAACCTCTTAAGATCAGGGGTAGTCTGGATGAATTAACGGTCAGCGAAGATCTCTTCGCCGAATACCAGGAAGGATGGGACTACAAGAACCGTATCGAGTACGAGTTGCTCGACGTGCAACGCAGACTCCAGGAACTTGATATCAAGAACAAGTTTTCCCAATCGCTGCCGAACCTGTCCGCATTCCTCAACTTCGGATACTCGACGCAGTCACCCAACATTGGAGGCCTGTTCAGGACAGAATCCGCCGTGGAGTCGACAGCACTATATGGGCCCGACAAGTGGTACAATTACTCCAATTTCGGCCTGACGCTGAACGTGCCGATTTTCAGCGGCCTGCAGCGTAACTACCGCATGCAGCAGGCGCGACTCAACTTGCTCAAGATCGAGAACAGCTATTCTTCGCTGAAGCAAAGTATCGACCTGAGCATTCAGCAGAACACAACTACGTTTAAGAACTCGCTGGAAACTTTGAAGTCGCAACAGGAAAACATGGAGCTCGCGGAGAAAGTAGCGCGTGTGACGAAGATCAAGTACGAACAGGGAGTAGGTTCCAGCATCGAAGTCACCGATGCTGAAAGCAGCCTGCGCGAAGCACAGGTGAATTACTACAACGCGCTCTATGATGCCATCCTGGCGAAGATCGACCTGGATAAGGCGTATGCAAAGATTGATCCTTCACAATACATAACAGATACCAAATAAATTAAACCTAGCTCATTGCATCCATGAAAACGAATTTCAACAATAGGTCCGGTTTATTTTCCCTTGCGGCAGTAATCACTGTAGCGGCCATCGTTGCAGCGTGCAGCGCCACCACCCGGGAAAACGAAAAGCAAATCCGGCTGGAAGAGCTTAGAAAACAGCACGCTCAACTGAGCGACGAAATCAGGAAGCTTGAAGCAGAGATTGCTGCGGAAAACCCCGACACGCTCTCAGTGCGCGCAAAGGATGTTTCGGTGTCTGTACTGAAGGCTCGGCCATTCGATCACTATGTTCAGACCCAAGGTCGCGTAGAATCTGAATACAACATTCTTGTAAGCGCCAAGACCATGGGCGTTGTGACCGCGGTATATGTGAGCGAAGGACAAAATGTTTCGAAGGGACAAACGCTTGCTCAACTTGACAACTCCGTCATCCTCCGGAACATCGAATCCATGAAGGCACAACTTGAGCTCGCAACAGCTGTGTACGAACGCCAGAAAAACCTCTGGGATCAGCGGATCGGCACGGAAGTGCAGTATCTGCAAGCCAAGACCAACAAGGAAAGCCTGGAGAAGCAGCTCGCATCACTGGAAGAGCAAAACGACATGACGCGCATTAAATCGCCCATTAGCGGCACTGTTGATCAGGTAGTCGTCAAGATTGGCGAAAACATCTCTCCGGGTATGCCTGCCTTCCGGATCGTCAATAACGCCGACCTGAAGCTTACTGCCGATGTGTCAGAAGCTTACGTTACCCGAGTCAAGAAGGGCAATAAGGTGCTCGTAAGCATTCCTGAACTCAAGCAGGACGTTGAAGCCGCGGTTACTTTTGTAGGTCGGACAATTGATCCCCTCTCGCGTACATTCAAGGTGGAGGTCAAGCTTCCTTCGCTGGAGAATCTGCGGCCCAATATGACGGGTGTAGTCCGCATTATCTTCCATACCGAACAGTCTGCGCTTGCCGTTCCGGTCAACCTGGTTCAGGAAGTGAACGGCGAGAAGGTGGTATATGTCGCTGAGAAGTCGGACAAGCACACTGTGGCGCGCAAGAGGGTTGTAACGGTCCAAGGAGTATATGGCAACCTGGCCCAGGTGGATGGGCTGAAAGAAGGTGATACCATCATCACCGTAGGATATCAGGGTCTCAACGACGGCGACGTTGTCAGGATCTGATGTAACAGATCGCTGCGACGAGTATAAATCTTCTAAGTAACGTCTGTATGAAAGATATCGAGAAAGAATTTAAGCCGACCAGCTGGGCGGTCGATAATAAGGTCACGATCTATGTAGCGACTATCATCGTGTGCCTTGCCGGTCTGATTACATATCTGAGACTACCAAAGGAAAACTTCCCCGAGGTAGTGTTCCCGCAGATCTATGTTGCCACCGTCTACCCGGGTTCGGCACCTGCGGACATTGAAAACCTGATCACCAAGGAAATCGAAAAGGAAGTAAAGTCGATCAACGGTGTCAAGAAGGTAACAAGCAACTCGGTGCAGGACTTCTCGAACGTCATCATCGAGTTTGATCCCAAGGTTACTATTGAAGAGGCTAAGCAGGAAGTTAAGGACGCTGTGGATCGGGCGCGCCAGAATCTTCCTACCGACCTGGAGAATGATCCCGAGGTGATGGAGATCGACATTTCAGAAGTGCCGATCATGAACATCAACCTCGCAGGCGATTACGACCTGCAGACGCTCAAGCGCTATGCGGAGCAGATGCAGGATCGAATTGAGGGTTTGTCTGAAATCCGGCGCGTCGACATTGTCGGTGCACTGGATCGTGAAATACAAATCAACGTTGACCTGTACAAGGCCACGCTTGCTGGTGTGAGCCTCGATGACATCTCGCAGGCCATCTCAGCGGAAAACGTCATCATATCCGGTGGTCAGCTCTCTGTCGATGGCATGAAGCGTTCACTCAGTGTAAATGGTGAATACACCAATGCCGATCAAATCGCCAATACGGTGGTTGGTTCCATCATGGGAGGTAAAGTATACCTGAAAGATGTCGCCGAAGTGGTCGACACTTTTGAGGAGCAGGAAAGCTTTGCCCGTCTGGATAAGAAGAACGTTATCACGCTGAACGTCATCAAACGGAGTGGCGAGAACCTGATCAATGCATCGGATAAGATTAACGAGATCGTTGATGAGTTCGAAGCGCACATCCTTCCCCCAGGGTTGAGCATTACCATAACGAATGACCAGTCGGAGTACACCCGAATGACGTTGCATGATCTGATCAACACGATCATCATTGGGTTTGTCCTCGTGACCGTAATTCTGATGTTCTTCATGGGTGCTACCAACGCCATGTTTGTGGCGCTGTCGGTACCAATATCCAGCTTCATCGCATTCCTGGTCTTCCCTACCCTGGACTTCACGCTGAACATGATGACGCTGTTCTCGTTCCTGCTGGCGCTCGGTATTGTGGTTGACGACGCCATTGTGGTCATCGAGAACACCCACCGCGTGTTTGCCAACGGGAAAGTCCCTATTCGGAAGGCAGCGAAGGTTGCCGCAGGTGAAGTTTTCATGCCCGTGTTGTCAGGAACGCTGGTAGTGCTTGCGCCATTCGTGCCCCTGGCCTTCTGGCCGGGTGTCATTGGTAAGTTCATGTACTTCCTTCCCGTGACGCTGATCGTTGCACTCCTGGCTTCGTTGCTGGTGGCATACATCATCAACCCGGTCTTCGCGGCCGACTTTATGAAGCCACACACGCCCAATCACGGCAAGTCGAAGATCACGCGCGAGTTTAAGATCACGGCAATAGTCTTTGGAGCGATAGCGTTGCTGTCGTACGCGACCGGAGCGTTTGGTTTGGGCAACTTTGTCGTATTCCTTTATGGTCTCTATTGCCTGCACCATTTCTATCTCAAGGGCGTGATCGAAAGGTTTCAGACCAGCGTATGGCCACGCGTTCAGGCGTCCTACAAGCGCGCCATCAGCTGGTGCCTTGAAAAATGGAGACCGGCAGGAATTTTCGCAGGTGTGTTCCTGCTCTTCATCTTCGCGATTGTATTCACGGGGATCCGTCAACCGCCTGTCGTGTTCTTCCCGAACGGGGATCCGAACTTTATCTATACCTTCATCCGCATGCCCATTGGTACAGACCAGGTGGTAACGGATTCGGTGACAAGAGTAGTTGAGGATCGCGTCATCCAGGCGCTGGGTCAAGACAATCCGCTTGTTGAATCTGTTATCTCCAACGTCGCGATCGGTGCGAGTGAAAATCCCTTCGACCAGGGTCTGCAGGCAAGTCCTCACCTGGGTAAGGTGACAGTAGCCTTCGTGAAGTTCGCTGAACGCGATGGTAAGTCGACACGCGTATATCTCGACAAGATTCGCGAGGCCGTGCAGGGCATCAAGGGGGCTGAAATTTCCGTGAGTCAGGAACAAAACGGGCCTCCCACAGGTAAGCCGATCAACATCGAAATTTCTGCGGAGGACTTCGCTATCCTTACAAGGTCAGCCGACAGAGTGAAGCGTTACCTGGATTCGTTGCAGATTCCGGGCGTCGAAGAATTGAAATCCGACTTCCAGAGCGACAAGCCGGAAATTGTGATCAAGATTGATCGTGAGAAGGCAAACCGGGAAGGCATTTCTACCGGGACGATCGGAAGAACTCTTCGTACTGCAATATATGGCTGGGAAGTATCCAAGTTCCGCGATGAGAACGACGACTATCCTATCCAGCTTCGTGTGAAGGAAGAACAACGGAATAACATCAATGAGCTGATGAACATTCCGATCACATACCGCGACATGGCTATGAATGGCGCTGTGCGTCAGGTGCCGCTTTCCGCGATAGCCTCGGTTGAATATTCGAACTCCTACGCAGGAATCCGACGCATTGACCAGAAGCGTGTGATTACCTTGTCGTCGAACGTGCTCACGGACTACAACGCCAACGCGGTAGTTGCGGATATCCAGAAGCGACTTGCAAGCTTCCCTACACCGGATGGTGTTGAGATCCGGATGACGGGTGAACAGGAAGAGCAGCAGGAAACCGCAGACTTCCTCCTCATCGCGTTCGGGGCTGCATTCGCGCTCATCTTTATGATCCTTGTGGCACAGTTCAATTCAACGAGCAAGCCATTGATCATTCTTGCTGAGATTGTATTTAGTCTCATCGGCGTGCTGATCGGATTCTCGTTGTTCAAGATGGAGATATCTATAGTAATGTCCGGCGTTGGTGTGATGGCGCTCGCAGGTATTGTGGTTCGGAATGGAATTCTGCTCGTAGAATTCTCCGATCTGCTGATCGAGCAGGGCGTTGAAGCGAAGGAGGCCGTAGCGGAAGCTGCCAAGACCCGGATGACACCCGTTATCCTTACCGCGATGGCTGCAACGCTCGGTCTGATCCCGCTCGCTGTGGGCTTGAATATTGACTTCGTGAAGATGTTCACCGAATTGAATCCTCACATCTTCTTCGGTGGTGACAACCAGGCATTCTGGGGTCCGCTGTCGTGGACGATGATCTTCGGACTCATCTTCGGTACGTTCCTCACACTGGTCGTTGTGCCCGTTATGTACCTGATGGTTTACCGCCTCAAGCAGCGGCTCTTCGCACGCCGCGAGCGTGAAGTGATTGTGCCCGATGGTGAGACTGGACCTGCGCCGGTTGCAGGGTGATATAATTAATTATAATTGATATAATATAAAAAGCACCTGTCATCGTGAGCCCGTAGGGCGAAGGACCCCCGGGATAACGCACGGTCTAAATGGAAAGCACCCTTAGTAAACCGAAAGTTAGGTAAGGGTGCTTTCTTTCTAGGTCGTGCGTACTCGATGGGGGTCCTTCGCTCGCGCAAACCCGGCCCACGTCCTCCGCTCAGGATGACAGGTGCATTTTATATTACTTTTTTTCTAAAACAAATCTGCAATCACTAACCCAAATCAAAAATCGCTAATCGCAAATCACTCACGGATGCTCCCATCCCTTCCTGTACTCCCTCTTTAACATTGCTGTAGCCTCCGCATCGCTCTTAACCTCACGCTTGGTGGGGTCATAGACTAAGGTCCGTCCGCCAAGTTCCATAGACATGTTCGCCAGGATGCAGCTTGCTGTGGAGATGTAGCCTTCTTCAACGTCTGCGACGGGACGCCGCTTTTCCTGAATCGCGCCGAGGAAGTCGAGCATTTGCCTGCGGGTAGCAGGAGCTGCGTTAAGCTCGATGCCTTCTTCAGTCAGGTCTTCGGGGTATTGTTCCTTTTCGAATACGACGTCTTTGTGAATCTTCTCTGCATTGCGATCAACAGGTACAAAGTCGTACGACATAGTGCTGCACGACAGCGTTCCCTTTTCGCCATAGAGTTTGTACGACCACGGATACTGCGGATCAGCAGGTGTGCCCCACGTGCGGTGTGTCCAAACACAGGTCAGCTCATCAAATTCAAACAGCGCGGTTTGCGTATCGGATATGTTGGCATCTCCTTCCTTCTGTACATAGATTCCACCTGTAGACGTGATGCGCTTAGGCCAACCCAGGCCGAGCGTCCAGCGCGCGGCGTCCAGCATGTGCACGCACATATCGCCTACGATGCCGTTACCATATTCCATGAACTGGCGCCAACGCCTGTGGGGAAGTCCGGTGAACGGACGCATCGGTGCAGGGCCGGTCCAGTTTTCATAGTCGAAGAAATCGGGTATCTGCTCGACCTGAAGTTTATTGTTGCCGCGCATGTGGTAGTAGCAGCAGAGTTCGACGTGTGAAATCTTGCCCAGCTTTCCAGCTTCAACGATCTCTTTCTTTGCCTCGATGAGGTGCGGTGTGCTTCTTCGTTGTGTACCGATTTGAACTACGCGATTGTGCTTTCGTGCGGCATCGAGGATGGCCTCCCCTTCTCTCACGTCAACGCTGATGGGCTTCTGCAGATAGACGTGCGCCCCGGCTTTGATCGCGTCGATAGCCTGCAGCGCATGCCAGTGATCCGGTGACCCTATCAGGACGATATCAGGTTTGGTTTCAGACAGCATTTTCTTGTAATCGCTGAAAACCGGCGGCTTCTTTTTCGACTTCTGGCGTGTGGCCACAAGCTCAGCGGCACCCTTGAGCATGTTGGCGTCAACGTCGGCTATCCCTACGACCTCCACAGGTGATACCTGTATGAGCCGAAACAGATCGCTCTTTCCATACCATCCCGATCCAATGAGCGCAACCCGATAGGGCTTTTCAGGATATATGATGTCGAGACCATACGCGCCGAACGAAGTGAGCGCCAGTGAGGCCGCCGCTCCTTTAATGAAACGGCGCCGGTTGATGTTAAAGTCGTGGATAGCCATGATATCGATTTCTTTGAGTTGCCAAAATGCGAAAATCCGCCAATAGAACGCAACGAAAAAACACAGGCGGCATCCGCTGTTGAGCAGAATGCCGCCTGATGTGTAAGTGTGTCCCTTTTAGGCTTTACTTCTTGATAGAAACTGGGACCTCGAGATTTTCCCAGGCCAGCACAAAGCCGTTGTTGTCGACCGTGTAGGTTAGCCGCTCATTCATCTTTGATGACTTGCGAGGCTTCACGGTGACGGTAAGCACATCGTTGGCCGGATCACGGTTGGCAACACCGCCACGCTTCACACCCCATTGTCCGGTTTGCGAGTTGAAGATGATGGTCCACTCCTTCTCGCCTGGTGTTGCAAAGAGGCTGTACTGTCCTGCCGGCAGTGTCTTACCTTCTACCTTGATATCCTTGTCCGTCTTGAAGATGGTCGCCTCGTTAGCGCCTGCGCGCCATACCTCGCCGTACGGCACGAGTTCGCCCCAAATCTTTCTTCCTTTCACAGCGGGACTGCTGTAGTCGATCGTAATGTTGGCATCGCCGATTTTGCCCGATGCAGTAGCAGGTGGACTTGGCCGGCTTGCCTTGTCGCCCTGCCCAAATGCGAATGCGCACACGAGCATAAGTCCAAACGCCATTCCGGCAACTTTGAGGGTTGTTCTCATGATAATGGGTTTAATGCTTTTCAAACAAATTAAGGGTGTTTGAAAGAACTTCATAGCAAAAAGCCACAAGCATTTCCCGAAAGATTATATGCGGCAGCACTATGGGGATCAAATTACCCATTAGTTCACTTCCAGCGCTTTGCGATCCGGCAGTTTGGGGAAGGGCGCATGCGGCTCACGCTGATACCAAAAGGCCACCGTAATGATGTCCGATTGCTGAGCGAGATATCCGCCATGACGCCAACCGAGGTCCTGGATCGTGACTTTCAGATCTTTGTCGAACCGGATCGGATCCTGGATGTGCCAGCGGTACATTCCAAAGCGCTGTTGCGAGCGGTACATGCCATCGGGACGTATCACCTGGTGCAAACCGGCATAGGCTGTAGAGAATTCCTGGTATTGTTTTGTGGCGCGGTTTTCAAAATTGTACGAGCCGCAGAAGTAATCTTCAGTCCCTGTGCCCACAATGGTCGCGAAATCCTTGTCGCCGTCTATGAAAAACTTGATTTCACCTTCGCCCCACCAGCCGTTGTTCCGCACCCCAACGCCCATGTAGGTACCAACATAATGTCCCTTGCCCTTCACGCCATCAAGGATGGTATGGAGTGAGGTTGTATTCGGATTCGACCTTCGATACTGCGCGTGGAGGTACGCTTCATCATCGCCGATCTCCGTAAGAACATAGGTCACCTGGTAGTACAGTCGCATCGACTCATCCGGGTTAAGATTTTCCACCGTAATCTTGCACTTTTTCCGGAAGGGCATCTTCCAGTAACAATTGAATGCACTACCTGGATTTACTGTGACGGCCAGAGAGTTCAGGTGTGCAAATTCGTTCCAGGCCATACCAAAGAAAGCTCCCACAGGGACCTCTATGGAGGGAGTAGTTTCGTCATCCCAATAAAAGCGAATGATGGACCACTGCCAGTTGCCGGTGGGCGTCATCCAGATGTGCTGGATGGCACCGGGACCTTCCATTTCGGCGATCGTGAACGTCTCGCCCGGATTGATTATGATGAAGGGGTTTACCTTCCAGCCAACTCCCAGTTCGTCAGCTTCGTTCGCGGCATTGGCCACGTTGCGTTGGCCCTTTTGCTTGATGGGATCGGCCATTCCACCTTTACCTTTTTCACCGGTGAAGTTTTCAGGACTAATCGATCGGGTCTTTGCATCTGACAATCGTGAAAGGTTGCTGAGGCCCATGTCCAGGCCATTGAATGACGGTTTCTGCCCAAAACCAGCAACAGCACAGAGTATCAAACAGACGGTGAGTAGTTTGCTCATAGGTAGTATGTTTAGTGTGAACGCGAAGCCAAATGAATCGCTGGACAATTTATATAAATGTGTTGATGTGTTGAAGTTGGGGTACCTGCCAAGTGACTGCGAACTTGACGATAAGTGGTTACCTATGAAATGACCCTACCCTATGTGGCCTATGTGAAAGTCTATGTGCCCTATGTGGTTAAGAACTATCCCCAGACTATCTTGAACCACATAGTACACATAGGGTCACATAGGGCACATAGAAATAAAGCCAGCCTAAAGCAGCTCACTAACAAGAATCCAGATCCCCATGCTTAGGGTTATCCATCCCATCGATCGCTGCAGCGGGCGAGCGGGGACAATTCGGTTTGTAAGAATTCCCACACACACGCCAAGGATTGACAGCGCGGTGATGGATAAAAGAAAGGACCAATTAATAGAATAATTGAGAAGGTCCCCAAGAAATGCCAGTAATGAATTGAGCGCGATGACGAACAGCGTCGTGCCAACCACGTTCTCAAACGGAATCCGAGCGAATGCAACCAATGCGGGAAGGATGAGAAACCCTCCTCCGACACCGAGCAATCCTGCTAACGCACCTGTCGCCATTCCAACAGGAATCAACGCATAAGGATTGGGCGCTTCGCCAGCGACCCGCTTCGATTTACCGTTCAAAATCATCTTCACCGATACCAGGATAATCACACAGGCAAAGATGCCGAGCAGCATGGCTCTTTTGGTAAGGACAAAATATTCCGTCTGAAGGATAATGTCTGGAATAGACGGAACCAACCACTTGCGCGTGGAGAATGCGGTCAGGATTGACGGCACTGCGAATATCAGTCCGGCGCGTAGGTCCACCAGTCGCTCTCGTTGCTTAAGTACCGTGCCGACTATGCTGGTTGCTCCAACTATGAAGAGAGAATATGCAGATGCGATCACCACATCCAAAGAAAAGAGATAAACCAAAACAGGCAGGGAAAGGACAGACCCGCCGCTTCCGGTAATTCCCAGGAGAATTCCTGCAGCAATGAGGGCGACGTATCCGGCTGTTTCCATGTTTTGTCAAATACAATAAGTATAGATCAGTGTGAGTGTGAGTGTGAGAGTGAAGAAAAAGAAGGGAAGGGCCATCCTGGATTATGACCACTTCCCTGTTACGGATTCGGCTCAGTTGGTTCAGCCTCCTGCGTAACAATATCCAAAGCCATGCTCTTGTGCGCGGCCAATAGCCCACACACCGGACGGCACGATCTGGATGTCCTTGTGAATACCGCTAATCCAGTCCTGACGCACAACTTCAGGATCGAGTCCAGCAGACTTGGCGGCCATCATGCTGTATACCTTCAGTGCCATGTTGCAAACACAGAACATTGCACCACGTGACTGAAGCTCCTTGATGCCCTGAATTTCAGGGAAGGGGAAATCACCCTCGCGCGGAGTGTAATAAGGGTTGCGTACTGCCGGCTTGCCGGTAGTGTTATCTTTGATGTTGAACATCTCTCCGAGCTTGTACTTCTCCCAGAGACGGTCCTCCATAGCAAAGGGTATGGCGTTGTGACGCAGCACCACCATCGCCGTCATGTCGTTGTCGGGTGTACCGGTGCTGTTATTCGTAAGATAGTAGACCCATGACCAGATGATGGGCATTCCTTCATGCGGCTCCGGAGCATCATACACAATGCGGTGTTTTCCTTTAGCGCGGCTGAACCATTCGTCAGCATCTTCACTGCCGGCGATAGCCTTTGTGCTGAAAGGCATTGAAAGTGTGGTAATGCCTGCAGCTGTACCGGCAAGCACCTGGCCAAGAAATCTTCTTCTCGGATTGTCGTTCATGGTTGATTGGTTGTTTGGTTCGACATCACAGGCTATCCCATTTCTCAGGGATACTGCCTGCTAATTGCTGCGGTATTTAACGGAGCCGTTTCGGGCGCGGATGAACGCGCCATTTACTCTGAGGCCGAAAAAATTTGCTGATCGGTCAAATTTGCGTAACCAAACAAAAACGCATACGTAGAGTACAGGGTATGCGCGAAAAGGCCGTACAATTGCGTTCTGAAGAAAAATAACCACCCATCAGGCAGCGTGATCAACTTTTACGACTACGTTCAACAGGGAAACCTGTTTAAGAAATTCGAGGTAGACGATCTTCTTTTTGTGGAGTACAAGTGCCTTATCCCCGATTCCAGGGTAGGATTCTGGACCCACAGCAATTATTTTGAATTCGTGCTTGGCGGACAAAAGAAGTGGCTTGCCGGTGATAAGGAATTCGCAGCCGACCCGGGCGAGGCGCGCTTCGTAAGACAAGGCGCCTACATCGCAGAACGTTACCACGACCACGACTACTGTGCGCTGCTCATCTTTGTTCCAGATCATTTTATAAAGACCGTCCTGAGCAAGTACCCGGCGGGTAAAATCACCTCACCGAAGGCGCCGTTCTCCGGAGATCCCATTATCACCGTACACGTAGACGACACGTTGTCGGCCTACTTCCATTCGGTGTTAACCTACTTCAAAAAATCAGGCACACCTTCCCGCGAACTTCTCACAGTAAAATTCGAGGAGCTCATACTGAACATCCTCTCCTCTCCGCAGAATCAGGAACTCGCTGAACATTTTGCTGCCGTGTATTCCTGCGGAAAGATTCCGATCCGCTCGGTGATGGAGCAATTCTTCATGAGCAACATGAGCCTTTCGGAATACGCGAAGTTGTGTGCACGAAGTCTGACGACATTTAAAGCAGAATTTCAGGAGGTGTACGGAATGCCACCCGGCAAATGGCTCACCATGCGACGACTCGAGTACGCACGCCATCTCCTCGAAACAACCGATGAACCGATTAACGATGTGACCCTTCGCAGTGGGTTCAAAAATACTTCTCATTTCGTCAGGCTGTTCAAGGAAACCTACGGCAAACCACCGCTCCAGTATCGACAACAAAGGTTACTGATAGAACAGTAGAGTCGAATGCAATAATTGAGTACATTGGCTTACACCAAAGTACTCACTATGCAATCCAATCGACGCAGGTTTATCCGTCAATCGCTCTCCGCAGCAGCAGCAATGACCGTTGGCACCACGTTTTCCACACACGCACGTCCCGTTGAAGATAAAGTCAGACCCCCAAAAAAAACTTCTACGGCCCCTCCTATCCGATTTTCCGTTATCGGACTCAACCACGGCCACATCTACGGCCAGACCCGTGCCATGCTGCGCGCCGGGGCTAAGCTCGTTTCCTTCTACGCCAGGGAACCAGATCTCATAAAGGAATATCAAAAAAACTTCCCCGACGCGAAGTTGGCGCGTAGCGAGCAGGAGATTCTAGAGGACACGAGCATTCAGCTTGTCGTAAGCGCGTCAATACCCCATGAGCGTGCTCCACTCGGTATCCGCGTGATGCAACACGGCAAAGATTACATGGCCGACAAGCCGGGCATCACTTCTCTTGAACAACTGGAGCAGGTGCGCCGGGTACAAAAGGAAACGGGGCGCATCTACTCCATCATGTACAGCGAACGATTTGAGAATCGAGCCACCGTCAAAGCCGGCGAACTGGTTCAGGCGGGTGCGATCGGGAAAGTAATCCAAACGATAGGACTCGGACCACACCGGATGAATATCAAATCGCGACCCGAATGGTTCTTCGATAAGAAATATTACGGCGGCATCATTTGCGACATCGGCTCGCATCAGTGCGACCAGTTCCTGTTCTTCACAGGCTCAACGTCGGCTAGCGTTGTAGCCGCGCAAACAGGAAACGTGCACTATAAGCAGTATCCGGCGTTCGAGGACTTCGGGGATGTGATGTTACGTGGCGACAAAGGTACAGGTTACGTCCGCGTCGACTGGTTCACTCCTGACGGACTCAACACCTGGGGTGATGGCCGGCTTACCATCTTAGGCACCGACGGTTTCATCGAAATAAGAAAGAACACTGACATCGGGGGAAGGTCTGGTGGTAATCACCTCTTCCTGGTCGACCAAAAAGAAACGCGTTACATCGACTGCTCACAACAAGAGCTTCCCTACGGCACACAACTCGCTAACGACATTGCGAACCGAACAGAAACTGCTATGACCCAGGCGCACTGCTTCCTGGCAACGGAGATTGCGCTCCGGGCGCAGGCGCAAGCGGAAAAGCTGGAAATCAATTAAGATGAAAGGTAGATTGTTGCTGCCGCTGCTGGCATTCCTGTCATGCGGCAAGCCCGACAAGTCTGAGTTGTTCCCCGGATTGCCCGATGATCTGGAAGCGACCGTGTGGGCAGAGTCGCCCATGCTGTACAATCCCACAAACCTCGACGTTGACGCAAAGGGACGACTCTGGGTCACCGAGGCTGTCAACTATCGGAATTTCAATAACGACTCGACCGCTTTTCCTCACCATCCAAAAGGTGACCGCATCCTGATACTGGAAGATACGGACCGTGATGGTGTCGCAGATAAGTCGACCGTATTCGTACAGGACGAAGATCTGATTTCACCTCTGGGCATTGCCGTCATCGGCAACAAGGTATACGTCTCCTGTTCACCCAACCTGATCGTGTATACTGACGACAACGGCGATGATGTCCCCGACCAAAAGGAAATCTTGCTTACAGGATTCGGAGGCTTTGACCACGATCATTCGCTTCATTCTCTTGTCGGTGGCCCTGATGGCAATCTCTACTTTACAACAGGCAATGCCGGTCCGCATACTGTGACAGACAAAAGCGGATGGACACTGCGATCCGGAAGCATCTACACGGGAGGATCTCCATATAATACAAGCAACCAGGGTAATCAGAAGAGCGATGACGGAAAAGTGTGGGTCGGCGGTCTGACACTGAGGATTAACCCTTCCGGGGGACAGATGAAAGTCATGGCCCACAATTTTCGTAACTCCTATGAAGTTTTTGTGGACTCGCGCGGAGACATGTGGCAGAACGACAATGACGATGAAGTCCTTGCCTGCAGAACTTCCTGGATTATGGAAGGTGGCAACGCTGGATACTTCAGCGCAGATGGCACACGCTACTGGCGCGCAGATCATCGGCCCTGGCAGGACGTATTTACCGCTCATTGGCATCAGGACGATCCAGGGGTAATGCCTGCGGGCGACAGAACCGGTGCCGGCGCCCCCACGGGCATTGTTCTCATTGAACACGACGCGCTGGGTCAGAATTATCGCGGAATGTTGTTGAGTGCGGATGCAGGTCGCAATACCGTTTTCGCGTATCATCCAACGCGTGAGAGGTCAGGGTTCGCGCTTAACAATCGCGTCAACCTCATTACCTCACTCACCGCTGACAACCCTCGCTATGTATGGAACGACAGTGCGAACCATGTTGATCCCAGAAAGTGGTTTCGCCCAAGTGACGTTGTCGTTGGCACAGATGGTTCCCTGTTCATTGCCGATTGGTACGATCCTGTAGTGGGTGGTCACCAGATGCGCGACACAGCGGCGTATGGTCGAATCTATCGCATCGTCCCGAAAGGTAAGCGCCTTCGCGCTCCTGACCTTGATTTCACGACAACACCAGGTCTGATCGAAGCAATCAAGAATCCCGCCGTCAACGTTCGGTTCGAAGCCGCCAGACTTCTTGCGGAGAAAGGTGACACCATAGTGAACAACGTCAGCAGGTTACTTGAAGACGAAAATCCTTTCATCCGCTACCGCGCGATCTGGATTCTTTCCCGATCGGGAAGCAAGGGCAGAAATGAGGTGGTGCAACTGCTCTCAAATGAAGATGACGAGACGCGCGTGGTTGCACTTCGTGCACTGCGCCAGGCGGGAATGCTAATGCCGATGACCAACGACCCCTCACCTATCGTGCGACGTGAAGTAGCCACCGCATTAGCTGACGGGAACCCCACCGGAAAGCGGGAGCTGTTAGTGGAACTCGCGCTCTCCTACCCTGTCCACGATCGGTGGTATGCAAGTGCAATCGCAAGTGCTGCCTCCGGCTATGAGGACGACTTGTACACGGCTTTGACGAAAGATACTGAGCCATTGAACTGGTCACCGAACGTAGCGCAAATTCTATGGACGTTGCATCCGTTCAGCGCAGCATCCGACTTTGAATTACGTGCAAGACGCGCGCCCAACGTACAAGACCGACTTGAGGCCATTACGGCATTGGCGTTCATACCACAGACATCTGCAGCAAGAGCAATGTTGCGTCTCGCACAGGATTCTACAGACGTTGTGCGGGAGCAGGCACTGTATTGGGCTTCATTCCGCAGAAGTAACGACTGGTACGCTCTGCTGGATTGGAGCAAGACACCGCTTGATGCCGAGTATCAAAACACACTCGCTGCGATGAAGGTCAAGATGAACATGGCACTGAATGCCGAACTATCCGAACATGAGCGATCCAGAAACGCAGCTCAACTTGCGTCAAACCCCATTGGCGGCAGGCTGTTGCTGACGAAACTTACCGACAACACATTTCCAGGATGGCTGATCCCCACCGTGGCAAAGGCCGTTAGTTCCAACCCGGACCCGGGTGTGCGCTATCAGGTTATGCGGATGATAAACAAGCCCTCTGGCCAGGCGGTTACTGTCAGCAATGTAGTCGAGATTCAGGGCGATGCGTCAATCGGAAACATGGTGTTTGAAAAGAACTGCATATCCTGCCACGCCGTAAATGGCAAGGGCGGAACCGCGGGTCCCGATTTGTCGAACATTGCCACGAAATACGATCGATCGGCCCTGATTGATGCTATTGTTGATCCCGACGCTGGCGTTGCGTTTGGTTATGAAGCCTGGGCGCTTGCGATGAATGATAAAAGTACCCTCATTGGCTTCGTTGTCGCGGACAACAAAAACACGTTGATCGTCCGGGATCTGTCAGGGAAGTTGCAGACCCTCAACACAACCGACGTAGTCTCGCGAACGAAACAGGAAGGGAGCCTGATGCCCTCACCCTCAGAGCTCGGTATGAGCGCTGAGGAAGTTGCTCATGTAGTTGCGTACCTGTCGAAACTTACCAATCAATGAATTGAATATTATCTCCTGTAAAGCATTCCGGAGCCGGCGTAGTTATTGTTCCCACGCCAGTCGGGCTTCCAGGCAAGTATCGACTTGTGACGGTAATCACGATCAAAATCCGTAATGCTCGCGTTGACTCTTACCGTTTTCCACGTTCCGTCCTGGAGTTCATTGAAATGTGATAACGGTATGGCGATTTCCGTACTGTACCCAGATTCTGTCTTAACCGTGACCGCCTTTGTTCCTTCAGGTAGCCGATCCGCCTGATACAGCGAATTGTTGGTACTTCCATCCGGCGAGGGACTGAGCCCGAAGTACAGCGCCTGTCCCGTAACTATATTCACTGCGCTCACCGCTTCAGGTCTGCCATCGACAAAAAGGTGAAACGCATCCTGATTGGTCGGCCTGTTATTGCGGCTCACGAGAATTTCATCGTCGGTGACACTGGCGGCGAAGTACAGGTATTGGTCGTCATACGCAACACCGAACCGGAAAGATCCGTCCTCTTTCTTTCCCGTGTGGGAGAAAGGATCAGACTCGAGGTAATCTGGATTGTCTTCAAAAGGAAGATTGTTCCAATCCGAAAGACTTCCGTCCACTTCAATCGCTTTTGCCGCCTTCCTGATGTACTGCCGCTTCTCGGGAAATATGCCCTGTGAATAATCCAGCGTTACAGAAGGCAGCGTTTCGTGTCTGTATGTTATCGTACCACTGAACGCAAGCGGCTTTGCATTAGCGAGAGATGATGATGTCCCGCGAAGGGTCAGGTTAAAGTCCTCAACCGAGTTTGGAGCAACTTTTATGAGTCTTTCAAAAACGTTCGGCATGAACCACTCATTGGGAAGAAGCCGCAGGCTCACTTCCATGGGAACATCGCTGTCGTTCCTGATTCTTATCCTCGTTGACCCCTGACTGAACCTGTCGCCATCGGTCATTATGGGCGACACTTCGACAACCCGCCTGTTGACAATCGGTCCAAAGAACTCACGCATTTCCCGCGTCACCACATCATCACTCCAGATGCCTTCGAGCAAAAGATTCGCGACAAGCGGACCCTCGTCGGTCATGGTGACCCACACGATATGGTCAAACTCCCCTACTTGCGTTCCACGGAGTCTACTACCCCCTCCCGTGGTGGCAAGCACATAGTATTTGGTGTTGTTCCTGGCATAACGCGTGTAACTGTGCAGGTGACCAGCAAACACCGTGTGGGGTCTTCCCTGAAGAAGGGCTTCTACATCCGGCCATCGTTCCGGATCACTTTCCTGCGCCCACAGTGGTTGGTGCATGAAGACAAGTGTCCACCTTACATTTCGGTTTTCTTCCAGCGTCTTCTTTATCCATTCAAACTGCTCGTCTCTGATTCTGCCGCGGCCTGCGCCGGGATACCCGTCTTCTGAATTCAGACAGAGGAAAAGAACATCGCGGTAGACAAAATGATAGTAAGGCCTTCCGAACAACGCATACCATTTTTCTTCCTGCACCTTGTTCGTGATGTCATGGTTTCCCGGGACATAAAAGAACGGCGATTTCAATGAATCGATAAATCCCGTAAACTCCTTCCATTGACGGTTGAGTTCAACGGTGTCCTCAGTATATCCCTCGATGAGATCTCCAACACTCATCACAAATTCAGGTCGCAGCAGATTCAGTTTTCGAATACCGTCCATGAACACACCGGGTCGGTGTCCACCAGTGCGGTCCGTTACAATAGCAAACTGAAAGTTATCTTCTTTGTTGTTGAACTCGAGGTTGCTGTAAGGAACCGGACCTTCCATGGGTTCGATCCGGATTGATGCAGAATTGTCTCTGGATTTACAGCAAGCCATCAGGATCAGGATGCAGAGTGTTGGCACTACCTTCATGGTGGCGAGGTTGGTTTACCCAAAGGTAATGACGACCCGCAATCAAGGCCATGGTGGAACGTTAATTTTAGGTTTTGTTTTTTGCTCCGACGAGGGGCTGACAGATTCGTTGAATGCTGAATTCCCAGGCCGTTTCCTGGGTAACTTTGGATATCGGACAGTCCGAAAATCCGTTGGTCACGAAATAGAGCAGTATGAAAATGAGATTGACACTGATTATCGTTGCTGTGCTTTTTGCCGGCAGCGTGTTCGCACAGGGTGAGACCGCGCTCCGAAGAAGAAATTACAATCACGACAACGGCATCGCGTTACAGGAATTCGATCCGGTCAGCTACTTCAAAGGTCCAAAGCCGGTAAAAGGAAAGGCGGAATTCAAACACACACACCAAGGTATCACTTACTATTTCGCGAATGCCGAGAATCGTGAGGAATTCAAGAAGTCGCCTTCTAAGTATGAGCCTGCCTACGGCGGATGGTGCGCATATGCCATGGCCGAAGACGGGCGCCGTGAGAAGATAAGTCCGATGACGTACAAGATCGTCGACGGAAAGTTATACCTCTTCTTCAACTTCAGCGCAAACAACCATCTGCTCAAGTGGAACAAGTATGAGCGGAAGTACAAGGCGCAGGCTGATGCGAACTGGACTAAGAAATGGGGTGGCTAATCTCTATGTATCCTATGTGAACTCCATGTGTCCTATGTGGTTCAAAATCATTGACCACGAAACTTTGAATCACATAGAACAAATAGTAATGAACACATAGGACACATAGAATCGCGCGGGTACCCCTCCAGGGGGTCAGGGGCGTGCTGCGGGGTATTCATCACAAAAAAGCGTTTGCCCCATTGAACGGGATGTCCTACTTTAGGTCATACCATGTTCAACCTCAACCCCGCTTACAACCCATGTATGAGTTCAACATTAACCGCCGCCGTTTCCTGCAGGGAGCGACAGCGTCGCTGGCGTTAAGCGCCCTCGGCGCACGCGGAATGGACATCATCAATCCGCCCAAACCCTACCGCGTCGCACTCATCGGCACAGGATGGTATGGAAAGAACGACCTGTTCCGTCTGATGCAGGTAGCCCCTGTCGATGTGGTGGCCCTTTGCGATCCCGACCGGAATCAACTGGAGCAAGCGGGAAAACTGGTAAGCGAAAGACAGAAGTCGCGCAAAACCCCAAAACTCTACAACGACTATCGCAGCCTGCTCGCCGATCACAAACTCGACATTGTCATCGTGGGAACGCCCGATCACTGGCACGCGCTTCAGACGATCGACGCGGTGAAAGCAGGGGCGCACGTGTATGTTCAAAAGCCTATCAGTGTTGATGTAATCGAGGGTGAGGCAATGGTAGCAGCAGCGCGGAAGTATAACCGTGTTGTGCAGGTTGGGGTACAACGCAGAAGCACACCACACCTCATCGATGCAAAGATGAACATTGTGGAAGCGGGACTGCTCGGAAAAATCTCACACGTGGAAATGTGCTGCTACATCCACATGCGCAGCGATGCCAATCCACCGGAACAACCCGTTCCCGACTTCCTCGACTACGAAATGTGGACAGGACCCGCACCGCTCAGGCCTTACGACGGTCTGCCTCACCTGCGGTGGTGGCGTGCCTTCAAGGAGTATGGAAATGGTATCATGGGCGACATGTGCGTTCACATGCTCGACACGGTACGCTGGATGCTGAAGCTTGGATGGCCCGAGCGAATCACATCGACGGGCGGGATTTATGTTCAAAAAGCAGCAAAGGCTAACATCGAAGACACGCAGGTCGCTAATTTCGAATACAAAGAACTCAACTGCGTGTGGCAGCATCGCACCTGGGGTACACCTGCGAATCCCGACTACCCCTGGGCTTTTACGCTTTATGGAGAAAAGGGAACGCTGTATGCCAGCACAGCGCAATGTGATTTTGTGCCGTTGGGGAACGGAAAGAAAATACATCTCGACGTAGTGCTCGAGAAAGAGAAGTATCCCGAAGATGTCACCGAAGAGCGCATCGACATTAATGCTGCCCCCGCTACGCGACTTCAAATGCTTAACTTCCTGGATGCAATCAACAACGGCGGACGTCCGGTTGCAGACATCGAAGAGGGTCACATATCTACCGCGTCATGCATTCTGGCAAACATGGCGATGGAAACCGGCAGGCCCATGATGTATGATCCTGTAAAGCGCGAGGTCAAGGGCGATCCCGAGGCCACCCGCCTGCTGCAACGCCCCTATCGTGAACCCTGGAAACATCCGCTGCCGGAAACGGTGTAAGAAATCGTGAACACAACGAGGGGTTGGAGTCTTACTACGCGCCTTCACATCGCCGTGACCTCGCTCACAATGGTCACGATGGTCCTCTTTTGCTCATGTCGCGACGAAGGCCCCTCTCCCCCTAAGTCTCCAAAGGAAGAACTGGGCACATTCAGAATTGAACCTGGATTAAAAGTTGAACTCGTTGCTTCTGAGCCACTGGTGCAGGATCCGGTTGTGCTAACCTTTGACGCCGACGGAAGATTATGGGTCGTAGAGATGCGAGGCTTTATGCCGGATATTGAAGGCGCGGGTGAAGGTAAGCCTGTGGGTCGGGTGTCCGTGTTGGAAGACCGCGATAATGACGGCGTCATGGATGCGGGAACCGTGTACATCGACAGCCTTGTCCTTCCTCGAGCACTTGCCATCGTACCCGGAGGCGCGCTGCTTGCAGAGAATCAGAAGCTGTGGCTCACACGTGATGCTGACGGCGACCTGAAGGCGGACGAGAAGATACTCATCGATTCCACATATGCCGGAGGACCATTTGTTGAACACGCCGGCAACGGCCTTTGGCGTGGTGTGGACAATTGGTATTACAATGCGAAGTCGCGATTTCGTTATCGTCTTGTCGACGGCACGTGGCAACGCGACAGTACTGAATTCCGCGGACAGTGGGGAATCTCTCACGATGATGCAGGACGCTTGTATTACAATTACAACTGGTCGCAACTCCACGCCGATCTCGTTCCCCCCAATTACCTGTCGCGCAATCCAAACCATAAGCCAACGTCAGGTATTGATCACGGACTTACACTTGATCGTCGCGTCTATCCAATTCGCGATAATCCTGCTGTAAACCGCGGCTACATTCCTGGAACGTTGGATGAACAAGGACGCCTCCTCGAATTCACAGCCGCATGTTCGCCACTTTATTACCGCGGCGACGCGTTACCTGAATCGTATTACGGGAATGTGTTTGTTTGCGAACCGTCGGGCAACCTGGTTAAAAGAAATGTTGTCGTTAATGAAGGATGGGACCTCGGAGCCTATGATCCACATCCGGGACAAGAATTCCTTGCATCGACCGATGAGCGTTTCCGCCCAGTATTCCTTGCATTGGGACCGGATGGAGCGTTGTATCTCGCTGACATGTACCGCGGACTTATCCAGCACGGACCACACGTTACGCCTTACCTCCGCGAACAAACACTAGCACGCAAGCTCGTCCTTCCCATCAACCGCGGAAGGATATGGCGCATATCCTCTGAGGATTGGAGACCCCGTTCCACCCCGCGCATGTCGTTGGCCCCAGGTCAGCAACTTCTGGAATGGTTGTCCGATCGCAACGGGTGGCGAAGGGACATGGCCCAAATGCTGCTGGTCACGCGCGGCGACACAGCCATGGTTGACGAACTGGAAGACGTTGTTCGAAATGGATCCAATCCTCTTGGCCGTTTTCACGCCCTGTGGACACTGGAGGGTCTTGGAGCGTTAAAGGCTGAAGTGTTGATTGACGCTTTGAAAGATGAGGATTCACAGGTGCGGATAACAGCGTTGCGACTGATCGAACCTTTCGCGGTACGTGATCCCAATGTCGGGCGACAGTTGGCGCTGATACTGGAAGGAATGGTCGGGGAAGGCAAGCCGGAACTCGTACCGCAGATTGCGTTCGCCTGCGCTTCGTTACCACAACCGGCTAGTCATCGCATTCTTGGTGAAGTCATCATGCGATATGACACATCAGCGCTGATCCGCGATGCAGTATTAAGCAGTCTGCACAAACAGGAGTTTGCTTTCATGCGGAACGTCATGCAGCGATGGGATACTTCCAGTCCGTCGCGCGAAATATTTCTGGAAATGATGGCCGCAGCAGTACTAAAAAATTCCAGTCCCAATGAAATGAAAATGCTGTCGGGCCTGGCGGGCGATCGCAGTACACTTCCTGGTTGGCAGCGTCAGGCGCTTGCGACAGCAGTAAAAGTGCATGCCGGTACTGGTGAATCGGCAGTAGCTGAGGAATCGAAACTGGAACCTCGCGATATGGAGTTATTTGCCGAGGGCAGGCAGCGCTACCTTACGACATGCTCCGGATGTCACGGCACTGATGGCGCAGGACTACCGCGGTTTGGTCCTTCCCTGGTTGGATCGGAGTGGGTACTGGGTGATGAACGGCGGCTGGCGCTGATCCTGCTTCACGGGATGGAAGGACCGATCGAAGTGAACGGCAAGGTGTTGGATGTTCCCGACATTCTGCCCGTGATGCCTGCACATTCTGTGTTGGGCGATCGGGAGATCACGGCGATAATGACGTATATTCGGAATGAGTGGGGAAACAACGCGGGTCCCGTGACGCCGCGGGTTGTTGGAACGATACGTCACACCACCCAGGGACGTGTTGTGCCATGGACCGCAGAGGACTTGAACCGCCACATGGAACAACTTGAGCAGGCGAAGTAAAGCCACGACTCACAGCCACATGAAAGAAAAGGATATACCCAATCACCCAATCGGCAGGCGCGCATTTATTCAGCTCGCGGCAGCCGGAGCAATTCACTTGTCTATGAAAGATATTGGAAAAAGCCAACGCACCTACGACATGGGTGTTGTTGTTCACTCCTACGCGAGTCGCTGGAACTCAAAGGTTCCGAGCACAAAGTATCCCGGCTTCAAAGATGCCGTCGACATGCTGCAGCATTGTCACAGCTACGGTGCTAAAGGCATCCAGGTGATGATCAGGGGTTGGGACAAAGACTTTGTGAAGCGATTCAACAGCGTCAATGAAAAACTGGGCATGTACCTGGAAGGATCGATATGGCTGCCGGCAACTGATGCAGATGTGGAAGCCTTCGATCACGACATAGCCAGCGCCAAAGCGGCGGGTGCTACGGTTATTCGCACGGTATGTCTGAGCGGACGACGCTACGAGAATTTCCGTACCGCTGCAGAGTTCAGCGAATTCAAAAAGAACGCAATCGCAGCGCTCAGGCGGGCAGAACCGGTTGTACGAAAACACAAGGTGAAGCTCGCGGTGGAGAATCATAAGGACTGGCGTGCGACAGAGTTGATCGAGATCCTCGATATGATCGGGAGCGAATGGCTTGGCGTTACGCTCGACTTCGGTAACAGCATTTCCCTGATCGAAGATCCAATGGATGTATTGAACACGCTGGCGCCCCGCGCGTTTTCAACTCACGTGAAGGATATGGGAGTGGCAGAATATGACGACGGGTTCTTATTGTCAGAAGTTCCGCTTGGACAAGGTTTACTTGATCTTCCAGCAATGTTCGAAACCTGCCGAAAACACAATCCGTCCATTACCTTCAATCTCGAAATGATCACCCGCGATCCATTGAAGATTCCGTGCCTTACGGATGTTTACTGGAATGTCTTCGAAGGCGTGAGCGGAAGGGAACTGGCCAGCACATTGAGAATGGTGAAAACGAAAAAATTCAAAACGGCTCTTCCTACAGTCTCCCAGCTCTCCCCCGAGGAGCGCCTCGCTGTCGAGGAAGAGAATATACTGGAATCGTTCCGTTACGTGAACTCACTGTAATCCAAACGTACACTTCAATTTTACTCCCAAATCACAAATCTCTAATCAATAATCACTAATCTCTGTGCTTCCTGGAATTAAACAATTCGACCTCACCGGCAAATCCGCGATTATCACTGGCGGATCGAAGGGACTTGGACTGGCGATGGCCGAGGGCTTGGCATCGGCTGGCGCTGATGTTATGCTTGTAAATCGTACAGCGGAAGACGGCAAGGTCGCCGCTCAGCGGTTGCGATCCGAATACGGAATTCGCGCCGACTCTTTCGCGGCAGATATTACTATCGAGCGTGATGCTGAGGCCATGGTAAAAGCTGCTATTGAAACCTTCGGCAAGGTCGATATCCTCATCAACAGCGCCGGTATCAACATCAGGGGTCCGATTGATGAAGTGAGTCCAGACGACTTCAACAAAGTAATGAACGTGAATGTCAACGGTACGTGGCTGTGCTGTCGCGCAGTGGTTCCGCACATGAAAAAGAATCGCCAGGGTAAGATCATCAACATGGCCAGCACGCTGGGTCTTGTCGGTCTGTCAAACAGAACGCCATATACATCCAGCAAAGGTGCAGTCGTGCAAATGACGCGAGCCCTTGGCCTGGAATTGGCTCCTTATAACATTAACGTTAACGCCATTTGTCCCGGACCCTTCCTCACAGAAATGAACATCCCCATCGCCGACACGGAGGAGGCAAAAAACTTCGTCGTTGGGGCGACGGCGCTTGGCCGTTGGGGCGAACTCCGCGAAATACAGGGAGCAGCAATCTTTTTGGCGAGTCCCGCGGCGAGTTATATGATTGGGTCGATGGTTACTGTCGACGGCGGTTGGACGGCCAAGTAGTGGGCAGTGGGCAAGTAAACGGCACACAATTGTCAAATCCGTCATTCAGATGGGATAACGCGCAGGACCCCTTCAGGGGACTAACGGGCGCGGGCTGGACATAGCGGGTTACAATCGTTACTTAAACCAGCGCACTGATCCCATACACCGCCACACCCAATATGGCGACTGCACTGATCCAGAAGACGATGTTGTATGGGACGGTGGTCTTTTCCGTACGCAGCGTGGAGTAGCGGGTGTTAATGACTGCATACAAAAGAAGCAACAGAAGGACGGAGCCAACGGCGCCGCCAAACAGGATCATAAAAACGGGCAATTCAATAAAGAGATAGACAGAGGCCCACACAAGCGGCAATACCCAGGCCAGGATTCGAACCACTTTCGCGCGCTGTCGTCGGTCGCGAAAGTCGATCCAGCCTAGTTGACCAAAGATGTCGCCATACAGACGCGTCCATGCCGCAAGCGAGGCAAAGACACTTGAAAAGAGTACGAAAAATGCTCCGATCAGATAAGCATTGCGAACACCTGAACCCAACGTTTCCGTGTAGATGAGCGACACCGTTGCTATGAGTTGATTACCGGACGGGATCGCGCCGTGATCGTGCAATACCGACGCGCCGAGCAGGTAAAAGGCCGCGGTTACTACGGTGTATATGATCATCGCGAGGAACGCATCGAGGTGCATTACGCGGATCCATCCAGCTGCACGCCGGCGCCATGCTTCTGTGTCTTCCCGGGGACCAGCATATGCGGCATATCCTTTTTCGATACACCAATAATTGTATGCGAGAATTTCGTCGCTCCCCACACCCGTGATGCCAAACGCGCCAATGGCGATGGCCACAACGTCGGGAGGGAGTCTGAATGTGAGGCCCGACATGACCTCCTCCAATGTGTACCCATACGGAGTGAAGGTGAGCGCAATGACTGAGATGAGTGTCATGGCCGTAAACATCCCAATCATCCACAACGACGTCTTTTCAACAATGCGGTAATATCCGCGATAAATGAGGAGTGAAATTGTCACCGCCAGAAACGCCACCCAGAACCACACCGGCAGAATACCAAACAGCATATGCACTACGATGGCCGCACTTCCAAGCATGCCACCGAGTTGCACGACCTTCAGGAGCATCATCAGGAACACAAGCCATACACTCCAGCGCCCCTTGCCTATCCTTGGTCCCGGTACGCCGTCAAACATCTGCATCGCTGTTGCGCCGGTAAGGATGGTATGTCGACCGAACTCCAGCTGCACGGCGACCTTAACGAGGCAACTGACGATTATCACCCAGAATGCAACGAAACCCGCTTGTGCTCCCAGCGTGGTCGTGGCAATGAGCTCTCCGGAGCCGACAATGGATGCAGAAAGGATAAATCCCGGGCCGAGGAATCGCAGACGCTGGGAAGCCGTGACGGGCGCTTCGCGGATGGTCGCTGCCGATATCGAATAGTTGTCCATGCGACCCGGATGAGCAGCTACGCAAAGATGAGCGTCAGGATGTAGATCACAAGGATCGCCGACATAGAGAGAATGAACGTACCAGCGCTATGTGCCTTGTTCCCTTGCTTGATCGTCATCCCCGTCATTTGGGTCATCACCCAGAAGAAGCTGTCATTCGCATGCGATATCGCGATGGCGCCAGCGCCGATGGCAAGGACGGCAAATACCTTCATCATCTCGGTATCGAGGCCCAGCGATCCGAGAAGGGGTAGCATCACCGACGCTGTGGTAATTATCGCAACGGTCGACGACCCCTGGGCGGTCTTCAGGGCAAAAGCCATAATGAAAGGAAGGAATATCCCCCACTCTGCGCCCGTAAGGTTACGGCTTACGAGGTCTCCCAGTCCCGAATTCTGTAGCATCGCGCCGAAGACGCCACCTGCCCCTGTAATGAGGATTATGGGGGCTGCCGTAACCACTGACTGTCCAATCCAGCCCGTTGACGACAGAAATTTACGATCAAACTTTTCCGGGAGCAGGAACGAAAGAAAAAGCCCTATTAGCAAAGCGATCATGGGATTGCCAATGAACAGAAACAGCGATGTGGCAGCGCCCTCCCCAAAAGGCTTCGAGGGGTAAGCAGCAACGGATCCCAGAACGATGAGGAGTATCGGAATGATAATGGGCAACGCAGATTTTCCGAGTGAAGGGTATCGCGTCATCCGCTCGATATTTTCCGACTCGGTGAAGACTGGCACCAAGGGAATGCGTGACACATAATAGCGGACAAAGAAGAAGCAAGGGACTAGCGCAATGGATCCTATGATGACCCCCCAGAAAATCACTTGGCCCAGATCGGCTCCCAGGATTCCCGCGGCTGCTATCGGACCCGGCGTCGGGGGAACCAGGGAGTGGCTGGACGACAAGCCGAGCGTCAAAGCCACGGTTGTCGCCGCAAAGGGAACCTTGGCTTTGAAGGAAAGCGACCTGTTGATAGGGTTCATAATGATGAAGGCGCTGTCCCCAAACACCGGTATTGACAGGATAAAGCCGGTGATCATCATGGCCAGCATCACCGCCTTCTCCCCGATGAGTCGTAAGACACGCTGGGCAATGACCATCGCCCCCCCGGTTTTCTCCAGGAACGTTCCGATCATAACCCCCAGAAGAATGAGGATACCAATCCTTCCCAGCACGTTTCCAAACCCCTCGTTGACCGATCTTATGATCTCAGGCCCGTCCATCCCCGCCAACAGCCCGTAGATCAGCGCGCCCACGAACAGGGCGAGGAACGGGTGGATGTCAAATTTCATGATGGCCACCAGGATGAGGGCCAGCGAAACAATGACGATCAGTAGTGTATACATGACACAGGTTAAGGGTTGGTAAGGGTTCCATTTCCCGGCTCAAACGCCGGGCAAAGCTTTAAAGATATCGATTTCGACCAAATGCCCGCCACCATGCAAACGATTTTGCTTCCATCGACGGCGGGCGCAACTAGCCAGAAAGTTGACGTGTTGTACCTCTTTCCATACATCGCACATCAGTTGATATTGTGATTTAAGTAAAAATCAATTAAGTACTGTAGGACAAAGTTTTATAGTGATTTACATAAATATTAACTTGAGTAAACATTTCGACCTACCTCCTGTTCATGTATCCCTTTCTTTTCAGAATCATCTAATGGGCAAAACCTTACAGCCTATGATCACCATCATCGTACTCTTTGCCGTAGCCGCAGTGTTCGGTCTGACCCTCATCCTCCCCATTCTTCAGGGCAAGACACCCTCACGCGCGTTCGTATTCATTCACGGTGGAGTTGCCGCCGTTGCCCTGGTTCTCCTGATCGTCCGCTACATGAATGAGGCGGGCGCCGTCCCGGTCTCCAGCTTGGCCCTCTTCGTCATCGCAGCCCTGGGCGGGTTTGTCCTGGTAACCCAGGACCTCCAGAAGAAACCCGTACCCAAGGCACTCGCCGTAGTACACGCCGGGGCTGCCCTAGTGGCCTTCCTCATCCTCCTCTTCACGGTGCTCTGACATGAAGGTTGACCTCCTTCGTGGAAGGCTCGGACACCACCGGTTCCATCCGATGCTGGTGCACTTTCCGGTAGCGCTTTACCCTTTCGGACTGGCCATGTACTGGCTTGCGAATCGCCTCGGGAATCCTGCCTTGTCTGATGCAGGTCTTTACGCTCACGGCGCGGCCCTCGCCGTGAGTGTCCTGGCCATTGCCTACGGACTCATCGACCTCCTCGAGATTGATTCGAAGTCGGGGGCATGGAAGACGGGCATCACGCACGCTGCCCTCAACGCGCTTTGGTTCTTCACATTCCTCATCCTGTTTGCATTGGCGCTCAAGCGTCCCGAGACGACATCCGCCACTGGCTTTCTCATCACGATGGGCATTGCCACACTCGGCGTGTTTGTATCAAACTACTTCGGGGCACAACTCATCGTCCACTACCACATCGGAATTCGCCACTGATACACCTTGCTCGTAACCTTCTTACTGCTTACTTCGAGTCTGTTTACATCTAACTCAAACTTTATTGTAACTTTCTCTTCTACAAAAGGGCCTCTCACCACCCAAATCTCACCCATGAAGGCATTACTGGCCCTTGTTGTCCTGTTTTGGCTTGCCGGCTGCTCCCAAAAGCCGGGAATCATTGGGACGACGGAGATCACCACGTGGCAAGGAGCGAAAAAGGGCGCGGTGTCAATCACCTTCGATGACGGGTCGATCAACCAGTTCCGCCAGGCCATCCCGATCCTCAACCGACTTGGCTTCAAGGGGACCTTTTTCATCATTACCGGGAACATCCCCGGCTCCGAATACCGCGGTCAGTTTGTAGGTCGGCCGCTGCAGGAATTGGTCGCTGAATCCGCAGTGATGCCCACCAACGACGCGAACTTCTTTGAGCGCGCCTCTGCCCTGGCCTATCTCGGAATACCTGACGCTGTTGATTTGCACACCGAGGTAGGTACCCTCTTTGAGCAGGGCAAAAAGCAGGATGCCTACGCGCTTGTTGACAAGGGCTTCGCCGCAGCCAGGGTCAAGGCGGTGAGCGCGGCGCCGCGCCCCTCACCGGAAGGAGGCATTACCTGGGCCGAAATTTTCGAGTTCGCCAGACAAGGCCACGAGTTTGGCAACCATACCGTGACTCATCCCCGCCTGGCGGTGCTTGACGAAGCCAACCTGCTTTACGAGATCGAAAAAGGGAAGGAAGAACTGCTTCGCCACCTGGGCTCCTATCACGCCTTCTCGGCGGAGTGTCCCTATGGCACGGAAAACGAACGGGTGATGGAGTATGCGCTGAAGATTCATCCCGCACTGCGAAACAGAATGCCGGAACCATTCCTCGAAGAGCTGAACCGATGGAACGACATGGATCCTGGGACATCTGATAAGCCGTACGTCCAATGGCAGCGCGGTGCGCTGGCCGACACGCCCATGACCCTGATGAAGTCCTGGATCGACACCGTTGTGCAGAACAACAACGTTTGGCTCGTGCTCGTCTTCCACGGCGTAGATGGTGTTGGATGGGAAGCAAAACCGCACGAAGAATTGGACGAATACTTCTCGTACATCAAGGATCACGAAGACAGATTGTGGGTTGACACCTTCGGCAACGTGACGCGCTACATGCGTGAACGCATGAACGGCAAAGTCCAAACACGTATGAGTGACGACGCTATCATGATTGAACTGACGCACACGCTGGATCCCGAAATGTACAGTCTGCCCTTAACGCTGAGAACCTACATCGATGATGACTGGCGCAGAGTAACGTTGGTACAGGGAACACAGGTTCTGCAACTGGTTCCTGACAAAGATGCCAGGGGTACCTACGTGCAGTATCACGCCATTCCTAACGCAGGTCCCGTAACAATTCGCGAAGCCAGATAACGCCTACCTTCCCGCGCGCTTTGCCAGCTCCTCGCGCGTCAGGGATATCATTCTTCCTACCACCTTCCCATCGCGTACCGACACTACCTTCAGTGTAACAGGTGCATCCGGTATCGTGATGGGGCCAGTGTATTTTGGCGTGAACGCGTCAGGGAATGTACGATCCAGTGTGTAATGAGTGTCGGTACCCGGTAGGTCGCAGGAAAGCGTCACCTCAAGCTTCCCATTCTCCATCTTCGTCCGCACAATTGGATCATATACCGCCCTGGAGATGTTGAGCGACTCAGCCTCAAAGCGGTCAAAGTGATGCAGGACGCGTGTCACAAAGTTGTCCCAGTTCTTTTTTGATGCCGGACTCCAGACCGATTCAGCGGTGGCAAACGCCCTGGGGTAGGCCATGTAAAATGCATGGCGTAAAGTAGGAATATGTTCCGTCCACAGGTTTGCCTGGCCACCAAGAATAAATTTCGGATCGATGCCTTCGGGAAGTGGTTCGAACTCGTATGCCTTTTTCAAACTAAGGTCAGCATAGATGGGTATTTCGAGTGAGTGATCGCCCTGTGTGTAGTCGATGTACGCGTAGGTTGTAGGCGACATCACAACTTCGTGTCCGAGCTTTGCTGCAGCTATGCCGCCTTCCATGCCGCGCCAGCTCATGACAGCAGTACCCTTAGGCAATCCTCCTTCCAGAATCTCGTCCCAGCCGATCATCTTCTTGCCCTGCTTCTGTATAATCTTCGCAACGCGCTTCATGAAGTACGACTGGAGTTCATGACCGTCTTTCAGTTTGTGCTTTTTCATCAAAGCCTGGCAGCCCGGATCTTCTTCCCAAAAACCGTGATACGCTTCATCGCCACCGACATGAATAAATGGTCCGGGGAACAGTGAGGCGACCTCGGAAAATACTTTTTCCAGGAAGTCGTACACCTTTTCGTCGGCAGGATTCAACGTGTTCTCAACCAGCATCCGGAACTTCCCGGCACCGTACCATTCCGCGAAGTGGGTTCCTGGGTTGACGAACTTAGGTTCCTTGCGGGTAGACAATTCCGGATAAGCGGCCAGGGCGGCCATGCTATGTCCCGGCACATCGATCTCGGGCACAATGGTGATGTTGCGCTCGGCAGCGTACTTAATGACTTCGCGAATGTCATCCTGGGTATAGAAGCCTCCGTAAGGTGTGGGTTCTCCCGGCTTCGGATCAGGACGATCTCCAAATGGGCCGTGACGTTCCACGCGCCACGCACCTACCTCGGTAAGCTTGGGCAGCGATTTGATTTCAATTCTCCATCCGTTATCATCGGTGAGGTGCCAATGGAACATGTTGAACTTATACTGCGCCATCACGTCGATAAACTTCTTCACTTCTTCCTTAGTAAAAAAGTGTCGACTCACGTCCAGCATAAGACCGCGCCATTTGAATCGTGGGTAGTCGCGTATCACAACACCGGGTATCTCCGCAATACCATTACCCTTTCCTGCAGGAAGTAGTTGACGTAACGTCTGTATCGCATTGAATAGTCCCGCCGGACGATTAGCAGCAAGCACCACGTGATCTTGATCCACGCTAAGTGTATAGCCTTCATCACCCAACTCAGCATCGGGCGTCGCATTCAATGAAAGGGTGATCGCCTTACCAGAAGGCTGTCCCGTTACCACATTCACGTCGTATCCGCGCTCTTTCAAAATGGAAGCAAACTGTTGCGCTATTTGCTGTGCACGCGCGTCGGATGCCTGCACATGAATACCTGTGCTTCCATCCAACACAAACCTCACGCTGGTCTTTTGCACACTGACCGGCGCGGGAATAATATTATCCTGCGCGTACACAGTTGCAGACAGGATGATTAAAAGAAGTGATAGCGATTTGCGATACATATTATATCCGGTTCCTTAGTTGACAAAAAGTGACTCTAAGTGTTTCGCAATTTAGTCACACCCGCCCCTCCCACAAAACATCTAAACAACCGCGTGGCTATGCCTGCCTTGACCATTAGCACCAGGCACCTTGAGGTCTTACTTGCCGGGTGTCCTGCTCATTCCGGTAACTGATTTAGGGTCACCATTGTGCATGTGTGCACTTTTGCTCCTATATTAGTGGAATTTTTGTCGATACCTAAAACCGACCAACTGTGAACCCCACTGATATCACCAACCCGGAATATTTCCACAAGGTGATCGACTGCCAGTACGCATGTCCTGCGCACACACCCGTGCCTGAGTATATCCGCCTTATCGCCGCCGGACGGTATGACGATGCCTACATGATCAACTGGGAATCGAACGTGTTTCCCGGGGTCCTCGGCAGAACCTGTGACCGGCCCTGCGAACCGGCATGCCGACGCGGGCGCGTCGATGAGGAACCGGTCGCCATCTGCAGACTCAAGCGCGTAGCCGCAGACAATAAGGGCAACGTTAAGGCGCGCATGCCCCTGCCCCCCGTGAGGAAAAATGGCCGCAAGGTCTGTCTTATCGGAGGTGGACCAGCATCACTCACCGTGGCACGGGACCTGGCACCGCTGGGATATGAAATCCACCTCTACGATGAATGGCACAAAGGTGGTGGAATGATGCGCACCCAGATACCGGGATTCCGACTCCCTGAAAGTGTCCTCGACGAAGAAGTAAACTACATCCTCGCCCTCGGAATTCATACACACTTTAATCACTACGTCTCCAGCCTTAAGGAGGTTCTTGAAAAAGACTATGACGCCGTCTTCATCGGCACCGGAGCGCCTAAGGGTCGCGATCTCGATCTTCCAGGCCGCAAAGAAGCCGGTGATCGTGTTCACATTGGCGTAGAATTTCTTGCCAATGTCGCGTTCGGACACAAGAAGTCTATCGGGAAGCGCGTCATCGTCCTGGGTGGTGGTAACACAGCAATGGACTGTTGCAGGACCGCACGCCGGCTCGGTGGCCAGGATGTTAAGGTGATCGTGAGAAGCCCGTTCCAGGACATGAAGGCTTCCCCATGGGAAATTGAAGACGCCAAGGCTGAAGGCATTCCCATTCTCAACAACATGCCGCCCAAAGAGTTTGTCATCGAAGATGGCAAACTGAAAGGCATGATCTTCAGCAAGGTGGAAGCACGATACGACGAAGCTGGAAGGAGATCACTCGTGCCCACCGGAGAACCCGATGTGTTCGTTGAAGCTGACGATGTCATCATCGCAGTCGGCCAGGACAACGCCTTCCCCTGGATAGAACGAGACCTCGGAATAGAATTCGGGAAGTGGGATCTTCCCGTGGTCAATCCCATCAGCTTCCAGTCCACGCGTCCTGATGTCTTTTTTGGTGGTGACGCGGCGCTTGGCCCGAAGAACATCATCACGGCGGTCGCCCACGGTCATCAGGCTGCTATCTCGATACACCTTTATTGTTCAGGTCAGAATGTTCTCGATCGCCCCGCTCCTACGGTAAACCTTTATCAGCAGAAGATGGGCATTCATGAGTGGATATACGACAGCGTTGTAGCAGAAGACGATCGTTATAAAGTGCCGCACGCAAGTCTGGACGTAACGCTTAAGGACCTTCGCGCGGAGGTGGAACTCGGCTTTGATCGCGAGACGGCCTTCCGTGAAGCGCAGCGTTGCCTGAACTGCGACGTGCAAACAGTCTTCACACCGAACCTCTGCATCGAATGCGATGCCTGCATGGATATCTGTCCTACCTCATCCATAACCTTCACCACAAACGGTGATGAAGACGATCTCAGGTCAAGGTTGATGGCGCCCGCCAACAACCGATCGCAAGACCTGTATGTCTCAACAGAACTGCCGACCTCGCGCGTCATGGTAAAAGATGAAGACGTATGCCTTCACTGCGGACTATGCGCCGAACGCTGTCCGACGTCGGCGTGGGACATGAAGAAGTTTTTATACAGTGTGACCAAGACAACCAAGATTATATGATACATGCGCGCAGGGTGAACGACATGGTCATCCGCTTTGCCAATGTGAACGGTACTGGATCTGCCAGTGCGAACGAATTGTTTGCAAGGGCGATCTTTCGAATGGGTATCCCCATATCCTCGAAGAATATTTTTCCCTCGAACATACAAGGGCTTCCGACATGGTTTGAGATCAGGGTCAACGATAGAGGATACGTCGGCCGCCGCGAAGCAATCGATCTCATCGTGGGCGTTAACCCGCAAACCTATGCCAGGGATATCGCGTCCATTCGACCGGGAGGTTACTTTGTTTACGACAACACGAAAAGGCTTCATCCCGATCTCATCAGGGAGGACATTCGCTACATCGGCATCCCGATGATGAAGTTGTGCATGGACAACTACGAGGTCCCGCGTCACCAGCAGCTCTTTAAGAATATCGTCTACGTAGGCGCCCTTTCCGTCTTGCTGAATGTCGACCTCGAAGTCGTGCGGCAACTCATCCGTGAAATGTTCAGCAAAAACGAAAAGCTCGTTCCACCGAACTTCAAGGCGCTGGAATTGGGCGCAACCTACGCCCGCAATAATTTCGAATATCCCCTCGACATCCACGTAGAGCCTCGCGACGTTACCGGCGATCAGATTATGATCGATGGCAATACCGCGACAGCCCTCGGAGCGATATACGCTGGCGCAACGGTTGCCGCATGGTACCCCATTACACCGTCGACGTCCGTCGTGAACGCGTTCGAAAAGTATTGCAAGAAGCTGCGCACCGATCCCGTTACCGGGAAGAAGCGGTACGCCATCGTTCAGGCTGAAGATGAGCTCGCCGCGATTGGTATGGTCATCGGTGCCAACTGGAACGGAGCCCGCGCGTTTACGTCGACAAGCGGTGCAGGCGTTTCACTGATGACAGAATTCCTCGGCCTCGCATACTTTGCGGAAATTCCCCTTGTGCTTGTCAACGTACAGCGCGGCGGACCCTCTACGGGTATGCCCACGCGCACGCAGCAGTCGGACATCCTACTGTGTGCATATGCGTCTCATGGCGACACGAAACACGTATTGCTGTTCCCCTCCTCGCCCGCCGAAGCATTTGAACTGACGGCCACGGCATTCGATCTCGCTGAGCGGTTGCAAACGCCGGTGATCGTGATGTCTGACCTCGATCTGGGCATGAACCAACACCTGTCGCCACCGCTGGCATGGGATGACGCGCGCGTTTACGATCGCGGCAAAGTGCTTTCGCGCGAAGACCTGGAAGAGATGAAAGAGTTCGGCCGCTATCTCGATGTAGACGGCGACGGAATTTGCTATCGAACGCTGCCTGGCACGCACCCCACGAAAGGCGCATTCTTCACACGCGGAACGTCGCGCGACGAGTACGCGCGTTATACAGAAGATGGTCCTGCTTACGTGCGCAACGTTAACCGCCTCCAAAAGAAATGGGAGACGGCGAAGCAAATGGTGCCGGAGCCGAAGTTGTTTCAGCCGGCGAACCGCAGCCGGTGTGGTCTGGTTTGGTTTGGAACTACTGGCTACGCTGCACTTGAGGCGATCGATCTTCTCGAAAGTGAAGGCGTATACCTCGACGTCATGCAGATACGGGCATTTCCGTTCAACGATACTGTCGCCAGATTCTTCGCTACACACCAGGAGGTATTCGTGGTGGAGCAAAATCGCGACGGACAGTTCCGTTCGCTGCTGATCAACGAACTGAATCTTGCACCACAACAAGTGTTGTCGGTGCTGCACTACGATGGCATGCCAATACCCGCTGACACCATTGTTGCACAGGTCAAAGATCACCTGGCACGCATTGGTCTTCCCGATACTCCGAGTCAAAAACTTTCTGTAGGATGAGTTACGTAAAATCGCGGTTCCGTCACCCGGAACAGAAGAAGAACGCTGTTGGGTTTGTTAAGTCGGACTACGAAGGGGCGTTGTCGACGCTGTGCGCCGGCTGCGGTCATGACAGCATCAGCGCTGCCATTGTGCAGGCATGTTACGAACTCTCCATTGAGCCACATCGCGTGGCCAAACTCTCGGGTATTGGTTGCAGTTCAAAGACGCCGACTTACTTCCTGGGAAATTCTCATGGATTCAACTCGGTTCACGGTCGCATGCCCTCCATTACAACAGGCGCGAACCTTGCTAACCGGGACCTCATATACATTGGTGTTTCCGGCGATGGCGATACAGCCTCCATTGGGTTGGGTCAGTTTTGCCACGTAATGCGCCGAAATCTGAACATGACGTACATTGTCATGAACAATGGGTGCTACGGCCTCACCAAGGGGCAGGATTCAGCGACAGCCGACTATGGCTCTATCAATAAAGCAGGAGCCGAAAACCCGTTCCCCGCTATCGATCTTGCAGAACTTGCAATCACCCTTGGCGCAACCTTTGTGGCCCGAAGTTTCTCAGGCGACAAGACGCAGCTGATACCGTTGCTGAAGGCCGCCTTTTCTCATCGGGGTTTTGCTTTCCTGGATGTGATATCGCCGTGCGTTACCTTCAACAATAACAAAGGATCGACGAAGTCGTACGACTACGTCCGTCAACACATCGAAGCCACGTCGGCCCTTGATTTTGTTCCCGACGCAGAAGAAATCACCGTTGAGTACGAAGAAGGTTCATCCACTACGGTCGAACTCCACGACGGCTCCCTCCTTGCCTTGCGAAAGCTGAGTCCGGGTTGGGATCCCACCGATCGCAACGCCGCTATGAATCAAATGGACAAGGCAAAAAGGGAAGGCAAAATTCTCACCGGCTTGCTGTACGCAGAAACTTCGAGCCACGACCTTCACGATGTGCTTGCGACGGTCGATCAGCCGCTGAATTCGCTGACGCAGGAGGAACTGTGTCCGGGAAGCGCCGCGCTGGAAGGAATCAACAGCAGTTTTAGGTGAACCCATGTGCTCTTTGTGTCCCAATGTGCCCTATGTGGCTCAAAAACCACCCATCACCTGACCCACCTGGAACGCACATAGACACATAGGTGACATAAAAGGAATTTCCTATTTTACTTTCATGAAAACTTCAACAGGTACCCTTATCGTCCTGGGTCTTGCACTAGCCGTTATGTCTTGCGCTCCAACCGAGAAAGCTCCGTCCGAAGAAGAGCTGTTGCGTGTACCGTTTACCAGCACGCTTGATCAGCAGGAACATGAATATTTTCTTTACCTGCCAAGAGGCTATCGCGATGATCCCGCGAGGAAGTGGCCGGTAATGATGTTCCTTCATGGCAACGGTGAACGCGGTAACGGAAAAGACGAGCTGGACTTTGTACTCATTCACGGTCCGCTCTACGAGGCCTGGATACAGCGTCGCGACTTACCGTTCATCATCATCTCGCCGCAACTTCCGATGTTCGGAATGGACACGCTCGGCATCGACTACCTCACGAACCGCGATCCCAACAGAATTCCTAAACGGTTGCCATCAGGAACACCGGAGCGAGAAGCTCCTGGTAAAATGTCTTCGCCCATGGCGGGAGCCGAGCCGATCGACTCACTGCCTTACGTGACGCTGCCAAGAGGTTGGGATCAGATTGAAACCGACTTAATGAACATGATTGATCATGTCCTCACCAACTACCAGGCCGATGCGGATCGCGTTTACCTGACGGGACTGAGTTACGGCGGATTTGGCACGTGGTACATCGCGAGCAAACATCCCGAAGTCTTTGCCGCGATCAGTCCCATCGTAGGGTGGGGCCACCCCGATCTGATGCCATCCATCGCACAATCAAAACTTCCCGTATGGTGCTTTAGTGGTGGACGTGACCAAGTCGTTCCGAAAAAATACTTCCTCGCAGGCCTCAACAAGCTTGAAGAGTTGGGACACCCTGAAGTACGCTACACCATAGAAGAAGACATGGGACACGATACATGGAAGCGCGTGTATGGCGGAGAGGATTTGTATCGGTGGTTTTTGGAGCATACGCGGAGCGGGAGACGGTAGATAAGTAGGTAGTAGCAACTAGTAATCGGTGATCGATCGCAGTTTCCTCTCCAACTCCAACCGCTGCACTTCCAAGCTCAACTCTGATACACGCTGCTCCAGGCGACGCTGGCTTGCGGCTTGCGCTGCTGACACAGCTTCTGCCAGGGACGTTAGCTGTTTACTCAGATCTGCTGTTTCCGTACGCGTATTCCCACTGCGCTTGTATTCCCACGACAAGAGTTGGCCGGTAGCAGGGTCAAGGCTTAACGCTGCGGCTTTTCTGCCTTTAAACAGTTCGGTCAATGCAATTGACTTTAGCCCGCCGTGCTGCGGGATGCGAATGATTTCGTCGATAACCCGGGTTGATGAAATGAGTCCGTTGTTATTGACGTCCACGTACAGACGATAAGCGCGTGGTTCGATGTAGTACAGCGCATCGGTACGACCAGACGCATCGCCACCTGGTGCAGCGTTATTGACGGGTGTCAGCGTCACGGTGACTGACGGAGCAGAAGACAGGGTTACCCCTATGGTTGGAGCGGCGACTGTCACATTGCTGAGTCCGCTTGCGGGTATGTCAATCAACTCAGATACGGTGAACTTCTGTTCCGTGTCGATTTTGTAAGGTTTCTCTTCCAACGCGGGGCGCACACCGGCAACGGGTGTAAGGCCTGTAAGCACATTGGCCACAAACCCGACCGCACCGGTCAGCACCTGAGTGGTGATGGGTTCACGCGATGCATTCCATCCGGTAAGAATTCCATTCCTGTCGAGTTGTACTTTCCATTCAAACCGGGCACCTGCGGAAGCAAGCTTTTCAGGAAGACGAACTTCAAACCGTCGGTTTCCATCGGGAAGTACCATCTCCTCCACCTTCACCGGATCTGTAATCACCAGTTCGTATTTTCTGTCGATGATCTTATTATCCGCACTTGAAGTCAGCACATAGCCGGTTAGTTTGTATGTGACGGTAATCCTTAATTTTTTTTCCGGAAGGTAATAGGTGACGGATTGCGCGATGGCGACAGCGCATTGAATCAAAAGGAGTGTTATCAATCCGAGGGTCTTCATACGCTTTCACTCCTGCGTTGGTGGAAGGGTCTCCGATTGTAGTCGAAGTAAAACAAAAAACGGGAAACAGAATCAATTGCTTGACTTGTTTCCCGTCTTGTTACAACGCGACCGTAGTCGGCTGCAACCCCAAGTGCCTTTAGCAGAATCAACCCTGAACGCGGTACCTTGCGATAGTCGCCCGCAGGGCTTGAACGCACACCAGGCATCCCGAAAGATTCCTAACGTGAACTCATTCTTTCACAATCGGCTTTTTTGTCCCCTGCCTCCCGTAGGAAATCAGGGTTTTGTTTACCGATTCTGTCCGATGAATCTGTAAATGACGACTTGGTGATATGAAGGTAATAGCACCTTCTTTACGCACCAAAGAAAACCATGAAAAGTACTCCACAACTTTTCAACAGTTTTATCCACATCACGGGAACACTTCACAAATCGCAACCCATAATTCTATCGTTCAAAATCCTCGTTTAAACACACTTCGATTAAACATACAGTTTCACCATCACGTATCAAACACGTGATTGTCAACCAGACACCGTCATCCCTACTTACCTCCGCGCTTACAAAAAAGGTTGGTTTTGGAACGTGAAGCCTTTATCTTCAGTCCAACAACCCATATAAAAAGATTCTATGACCAGCAGACGAGACTTTCTTCAGCGCGCCCTGGCCGGGGCAGCTGCCCTTTCATTTGCAGAACCCGCTTTCGCCAACATCATCGTTCCACAACGAAAAGAGCGACTCGGTGTAGCGCTTGTCGGACTTGGATATTACAGCACCGATCTGTTGGCGCCCGGACTGCAAATGACGAAATACTGTTACTTAGCAGGAATTGTGACTGGTACACCATCAAAGGCAGAAGCATGGAAGAAGAAGTACAATATACCCGACAAAAATATTTACAGCTACGATACTTTTGATCGCATCGCTGACAACCCCGACATCGATGTGATATACGTCGTCCTCCCACCTTCGATGCATGCCGAGTATACCATCCGCGCGGCTAAAGCCGGCAAGCACGTGTGGTGTGAGAAACCAATGGCCATGACGGAAAAGGAATGTCAAAGCATGATCGATGCCTGCGCTCAAAATAAGGTCAAGTTGGCCATAGGTTATCGGATGCAGCACGAACCGAATACACAAAGGATTATCAGCTTTACGAAGGACAAGAAGTACGGCAAGGTCGTGCGTGTTACGGCTGCCGCCGGATATCGCGAGGGCCGAACCGATCACTGGAAGCAAAAGAAAGAAATGGGCGGCGGCGCGATGTATGACATGGGGGTTTACCCGCTCAACGCTGCGCGATACAGCACGCAACTGGAACCCATTGCTGTCACCGCGAAGCAATCCACAACGCGTCCGGAAATTTACAAGGAGGTTGATGAGACCATGCAGTTCGAACTGGAATTCCCCGGCGGCGTAACTGCTTCCTGTGAAACAAGCTTTGGTAAGAACATGAACGACCTGATGGTCACATGCAGCAACGGCTGGTACAAGTTGTCTCCCTTTCAGGCCTACAGCGGCATCAGAGGAGAAACGAGCGATGGCATACAGCTAAATGCAACCGTACCCCATCAGCAGGCACATCAAATGGATGACGATGCACTGGCGATCCTCCAGAACAAACCTCTCATTGCTCCCGGCGAGGAAGGGCTACGCGATATCCGCGTGGTTGAAGCTGTGTATCGCTCAGTGGCAAAAAATGCAAGAGTAACGATCGACCAGGGATAAGTTATCACTGGCCACGCCGCTGATCCAGGATGACCTGCAGTTCCTCGCGGGTGAACTTCAGCTTTTCCGCCACCAGGGTAATCAAAGCGAGTTCGCCCTCTTCGAGTACGCCGTCAACCAGCGCGAGGGAAATCATTTCATCCAATTGGGCCTCCCGATCCTTCGCATTCTGGGGTATCAGGTAAGCATACTCATTCGCCTTCGAAAGCATGACGTTCACGCGTTCGATGGGAATGTTTTGATTGTTGGCAATTCGAAGCAACGTTGACCGCTCTACGTCGGCTATTTTTCCATCGGCAGCCGAAAGAGCAACAAGATTTCGGAAGTGTTCGAGTTTAACGGGGTTAGGCATAGGATCTGGTGAATGAAACTAAAGATAAAAAAAAAACACAATCCCCTTATCAACTGCATAGCTTAAGCGTTATTAACGGTGATGGACTAACGCAACATTCACGCAACTGGCAACGATAACCGATGAACTACTTGCGCTTTGTGGTATTCGTTCAATCGATTTCGACCGTCGCATCCCGTAAGCAGCTATTGGAGATTGACAACAAAAGCATTACTTTCACGCTTATGTGGACCCTCCGATTCCCGCGTTACGTCCTCCTTGCCGCTCTTGCTATCTTGACCGCATCCATCCTGGCATTAACGCCCTCCGATCCCGTTTTCAAGAAGCTTTGGATTCTGGAAGGCTTATGGCGAATGGACGCAGGTAAGGGACCGATCTTTGAGGAGTGGTCAAAGACCGACGACAACACCCTTTCCGGGCGGAGCTTTAATGTCAACGGCTCGGACACCGTCGTTTGGGAAAGAATCCATCTCGCGCAGGATGCCGATGGGATCGGTTACACGGTTACCGGGCCGAACGGCAACAAGGCTGTACGCTTCCAACTCACCGAGCATGGAGATAACCGATTCCTCTTCGAAAACCCCGAACACGACTTTCCGCAACGGATCATTTACACGGTAATCACGGCTGACTCGGTGGTTGCGCGCATAGAAGGCCTCTCCAAGGGCAAACCGGCCGGCTCGAACTTCTACTTCAGGCGGGTGCGTTAACGGCAACAGGCCTCCCCAACTCGAAAACTTCGTAACTTCACGCCGTAATGTAGTCTCAGGATAGTGAATCCCAGATGAACGCAGTCATTTTTTACATGGTACGCCCCTTTGTAATGCTGGTGGCGTCTCTTCCTTTTCGTGCCTTGTACGTGGTTTCCGACATGATGAGCCTTGTGTTCAGGGCCATAGGGTATCGACGGAAAGTGATCCTCACCAATCTTAGGACCTCGTTTCCCGAAAAATCTGAAACCGAAATACGCTCCATCGCCAACCAATATTACCGGCACATGTGCGATGTCATCGTGGAATCGCTGAAGGCCATGAAAATGGACGAGGCCGAAACGCGGGAGCACACGGTGATGAAACACCATGAATGGCTAAACCAGCTATACAATGAGAATAGGAGCATCATTATTGTGACGGGGCATTTCGGAAACTGGGAATGGGCAAGCTCGTGCTTTCAGCTGTATACGCCATATGATCTTTCGGTCATCTACCGCCCCCTTTCCAACGAGCATTTCGATAAACTCGTGCAACGGATGCGCAGCCGTTTCGGCATCAAGATCATCGCTGAAGGACGCACACTTCGCGAAATGGCCGCCGCACGAAAATCGGTTACGGCCACTGCCTTTGTTGCCGACCAGTCGGCTCCCCGCGATGCTTACTGGACGACCTTCCTCAACCAGGACACATCGATTTATATGGGCCCCGAAAAGCTGGCAAAAAAGTTCAACTTCCCAGTAGTGTTTGTAAACATGCACAAGATTCGGAGAGGGTATTATGAGCTGGCTGTCGAGCTCCTTTGTGAAAACCCTGCCGAAACGGAAGAAGGTGCAATCTCTGAAATGTTTGCTCGTCGTCTTGAGAAGGATATTGTCGGCAGTCCTGCTACGTGGCTTTGGTCGCACAAACGATGGAAACACAAGCGACCCGACGACAGCCGTCAGCACGTGTCAGCTCCTGCGGCGTAATTCGATCACTGTAATCTCTGGCCAGATTCCAAAGCGTCCTTCATAGGCCAGGACTCCAAATCCCCTGTTGATGTGCAGGTATCGGCTATCCTCACCTGCAAGGCCGGCCCAATGGGAATAGCGGTATTTAACAGGACTCCAACGCATGCGTCCTACCTCAATCCCGAATTGCATGCCATGCGTATGCCCCGCAAGGGTTAGATGGATGTGATATTGATGATGCTTTACTTCGGCAGACCAATGTGACGGATCGTGCGACAGCAACACTTTGAAGCTGTTCGGATCGACTCTCTCAAGTGCCTTCCTTAGGTTACCGTACTGGCTAAAGCCCTGTCCCCAGTTTTCAATTCCGATCAGTGTGATGAAAGCGCCGTCTTTTTCAATCCGCACACTTTCATTCATGAGCAGCCGGTGTCCCATCGTTGCATGATGCCGCGCGAGGCGTTCCAGGTTGGCTTCCTTGGCCCTCATGGTTGGCCACGCGATATAGTCACCATAGTCGTGATTGCCAAGCACCGCATACTTTCCGTATGGCGCCTCTATCCGCGAAAACGTATCGATCCAGGGTTCGATCTCATCAGCGCGGTTGTTGACGAGGTCTCCTGTGAATACAAACAAGTCGGATTGCTGTGCATTGATTAGGCCGACGGCCCTTTCTACGGCCTTTCGGTTTCGCAGGCCACCCGCGTGAATGTCAGAAATCTGCGTTATGCGAAAACCGTCAAATGCTTCCGGAAGATCGTCAAACCAAATAGTGTGGCGATGCACGCGATAATCATGACGGCCTTTTGCAACACCATATACCAATGCAAGCATCGGCAACGAGGCGAGTGCAGCTCCAACCTGGCTAATCAATCGGCTTCGACTCGGCAGGTCGCTGTCGGTTACTGCAGCAGCAATTACGCGGAACACATCTTCGGTTAACAACACTCCCATTAACACCAGCTGCGCAACGAACAGAATCAGAAAGGCGTGTAACACGACACGAACAAGAGCAGGTGTAGATCCGCTTCGCCTGATGAAGGAAATACCAGCAAACACGGCAAGTGTCACCAGTAGCAGGAAGACACCCAATCCGGCCGCGAGAATGCCTCCAGCCGATGCCGGCCCGTAAACCAATGTTCGAACGCCCTGAACGGTGTACCAATCCACCACAAACAGGAACAGACCAATGGTTGCTATTGAAAAAAGGTATCCTGTTCGATTCATGTCTCCCCTATGGTCGATAAGCGCGATAGATTTATTGTATGAACCGGTTGCCCGCGAGAATAATTCCTGTTTCCGCTTCGATTTCAATGCATTCTTCGCACTCAACCACCGCAGTTTGTTCATTACTATGCCTCTGCTAATGCATTCGTATCAGTCAAGGACGCACCTCAAAAAACTCAAAGCTGCCTATGACCATTCAATTTGGTGAGGGTGAGTATCCCATCCAGACAGGTACTCATCAAGTAGCCGTGAAGACGATAGTTCTCCCGTATGAAACAGTAGAAGAAGTGATTTACCTGCGGCCGGAATACTTATACAAATACTACCGACTCGTAGTCGCTGTGTCGGGCGATTATTACGTCTTTGATTTTGTCAGAGAAACTGATGCCACCGGCGGCGCCGGTGTGGCATTGCTGATGCTTCACGTCGTCTATTCCTGGGCGCTACTCGATAAAATGGATTAGTGCTTCCAGTCAGCAGCGTGTATGTTCCTGGCGGCGCGAAGGATATCGCGGCGACTTACCTGCCCCAGTAGCACCCCATTCTCAACCACAGGCATTCGCCGGATCGGTGTGCTCAGAAATTCATTTGCAGCGGTAACGATGTCGCTATCCGGCGACAACGTTTTGATGTCACGCGTCATGTAATCTTTAACGGTACGGAACGGCAGTGGCATGTTGTGATACGCCTGATCGACAATGATGTGAAGGCAATCTTTTTCAGATATCATCCCGACCAGCCTCTTATGCTCATCCAGAACGGGAGCTCCGGAAATTTTGCGATCAATAATCGTTTCAATAACCTCATAGATGCTTTGATCGGGATGGAACGTCACGAGATTGTGCGCTTGTACCATGTAGTTGACGACGGACTCGTACCTTGGCTTCGCCGCGTCTCTTTCTTCCCGGGTCTGAAAATGGGGCTTGAAATTCATACTGGAAGGGGTTTAGGTGTGGTAGGAGGTTTAATATACGGTTTCCGGCGGGATTTATCAAGCCCTCAAACGTATGCAACGGGGCAATAGCCTCTTTCAGGGGCTCCTATGTGTTTCCCTTTGTGCCTGGTGGTTAGACAGTCTGTTTGCACCACGTAGAACACATAGATAAATCACATAGAGCACATAGGGTGGGGTGATTAGCTTACAACCAAGGTCTTCTGCGTGTAATCAAGCGTCGCAACTTTGATTACATCACCCTTATTGACCGTGATGATCATTTCGCGTTCAAACCGCGAATCATATCCGCTGTGTTCGTATTGCGTCATGTTGCCGCGGGGGATGCGGAGTTTCCCGGAGAACCACTCGGCCTTTACGCCTTCCGGTCCGGCCTTCTTGAACACCGTTTTCAGTGTACACTTTTTGGATTTCGGACCAAATAGAGATCGGTTCTCAATATCGCCTTCAATGTTCGTCAGAAACAATTGTCCATCCCGGATCTCCCAACTGGCGATATAGCCGCGTCGGCACACATCCAGAGAGTAAAACAGCGGTCGTTTTTTTCGACTCTTTGCCCAGTAGTCCTCGAGGGGGTTGGTATAGAGATCCATCGTCTCGCCATCCATTACAATGATATCCGCTTTTTGTGCCGCCATGTCTGCTCTCCTTTCGTTCTGACATCATAAAGTAAACATCCACGACGGAACTATGCCCGGCGTTGTCCGCTACCGGGATATACAGCCGACCAATGCCCGGCGGAGACGATTTTCTGTCCGTCCTACGACGCGATCACCGTGGACGATAAGCCACACCCGCGCTACACCCGGAAAACACTAAGGTGCTCGTGGGCAAACGATTAGAGGGAGAAAAGCAAAACGCATACCACCACCGGGAGAAAAAAATCACGATCCTCTTAAACCAAAGTGTCAAAATTTTGTCCTGCTGACGGTATTTTTGTCTAACTTAAATCAAGGCTTTAATTAAAACCCGTCATGTCCCCCGCATTCTGCAGGCACGGCCTCATTTTCCTTGGCCTCATCCTGGCCAGCCATACCTACGGGCAGTTGATACGAAACGCCGCGCCCATAATCCTGTCACAAAGACCCCTCACAACGGAAAGCGGGCGCCCGCTCACGATACAGTTTTCTGATCTCATCGTCATCGACGTGGACGATCCCTATCCCACTGGTTTTACGATGACGGTGTACCAGGGCAAGAACTACACTGTCGACGGCATGACCGTCACACCCAACAGGGATTTTCACGGGAACCTGACAGTGCCTGTATCGGTAAACGACGGCGAAGCGGACAGCAGGCCCTTCAATCTCCGCATCACGGTCACCGAGCCGGAAAACGTGCCACCCATCATCACGGGTCAGGTTCCGCTTACCATTGAAGCAAACACGTCGATAACACTCACGCTCACGCACCTTCAGGTGACCGATCCGGACAACGACTATCCCGAAGATTTCACGCTTCGGGTTTTTGCCGGGGATAATTACCGACGTGACGGAAATCGTGTTACACCCGACCGTGATTTTACCGGTACGCTCAATGTGGAAGTACGCGTGAATGACGGTAAAGACGACAGCGAACGGTTCTTTGTACAAATCCAGGTGATTCCGGAAAATGTTCCTCCCGTAATCACAGCACAATCTCCGATAAGTATCGAAGAGAACACGTCGGTCACTCTCACATTGAATCATCTCACGGTGACTGATCCCGACGATACTTATCCGCAAGGCTTCACACTTAAGGTAAGCCCCGGTGCCAACTATACGATTGCGAGTGGCACTACAATCGTCCCGGCCAAGGACTACAAAGGCGAACTGACGGTCAACGTGAGAGTAAACGACGGAATTGACGACAGCAATGTCTTCCCTTTGAAGATCACGGTGTATCCTAAAAACATCGCACCTGTGATCACAGGGCAGGTTGCATTATCCATGGTTGAAAACACTTCCCTCACGTTGTCTCTGTCGCACCTCAAAGTCACAGATCCGGATAGCAAATATCCCGACGACTTTTCCCTCACCGTTTATCCGGGTCAAAACTATCAGGTAACGGGCACGCGGATCACACCAGCCAAAGATTTTACAGGAACGCTTCAGCCCGAGGTCAGCGTCAATGACGGAAAGGCAAATAGCAATCGATACAAGCTGCAGATAACTGTTGTGCCCTCGAACCGTCCACCCACAATCACGGGACAACAACCGCTGGCCTTTCAGGAGGACGGCTCAATTGAAATAAAGCTCACGCATCTCATAGTTACCGATCCAGACAACAAGTACCCGGAAGATTTCACGCTGCAGATTCTCCCAGGTTCCGGTTACACAGTAAAAGGGAACACCGTGAGCGCGCCGCGCGACTTCCATGGAACGCTTAAGGTTTCCGTAACGGTAAATGACGGTGAACTTACCAGCGCACCCTATGAACTTTCCATCACCGTCACACCGGTGAACGACGCGCCAGTCGTTACGCTTGAAACAACCCCTGTTTCATTCTTTGTTGGCAGACAACCGACCCAAATTACAAAAACCGCAGAGGTGACGGACCCCGACAAAGATGCGATTACTGTCGCCGAAATCGCGTTCGACGCCATGACGTATCGTGCGGGCTCTGATATATTGCAATACGACAAAACCGAAACCCCGGGTATCAACGGTATATTTGATCAGGGTGAAGGGGTTCTCTACCTTATCGGTAACGCACCTGCTTCGGAATACACGAAAGCAATTCGCAACGTCACGTACAAATTTGTGGTTGGTGAGAATGAGGTCACGACCGATAGCGTCAAGCTCATCACAATCAAGGTTAATGACGGACTGCTCTACAGTGAACCAGCGGTGCGCGAAATTGAACTCATTCAGGGGATTGTGCTTGACATCCCGAAATATTTTACACCCAACAGCAGCTGGAACAACAAGACCTGGAAAATTACTTCGCTGAACTCCAGCGACGAATTTCCTGAAGCACTTATTCGCGTGTTTACCATGCGTGGGACAGTTGTGTATGAAGCAAAGGGTCTTCACAACGAATGGGACGGAAAGCACAATGGGCAGGAACTGCCGACAGACACTTACTACTACACGATCAACCTGAACGATCCCTACGTCAATGCCTCTTTTAAAGGCACGGTTACGATCGTGAGGTGATCACAGCTTTCGCATTCCGAATTTTTCCATCGTTGCCGTTGCTTCGGGATAGCCGGCATCAGCATGTCGTATGACACCAAGGGCGGGATCGATGTAAAGAACCCGCTTAAGGCATTCCTCCGCGCGATCTGTTCCATCGGCCAGGATCACCATACCTGCATGCTGAGAATAGCCCATGCCGACACCTCCTCCGTGATGGAATGAAACCCATGTCGCCCCACCGCTTGTGTTTCCCATGAGATTGAGCAGTGGCCAGTCCGACACAGCGTCACTGCCATCTGCCATGGCTTCCGTTTCTCGGTTAGGCGACGCTACCGATCCACAGTCGAGATGATCCCGCCCAATGACAATAGGCGCCTTTACCCTTCCCGATCGAACTAATGAATTGAACAGAAGACCTGCCTTCTGTCTCTCACCGAGCCCCAGCCAGCAGATTCTAGCCGGCAGTCCCTGGAAGGATACACGCTTCCTTGCCTCCGTCAACCAGCGAAGAAGGTGCGTGTTTTCCGGAAAGGCTTCCATCAGCGCGTCGTCTGTGGCATAGATATCATGCGGATCGCCCGACAGCGCTACCCAACGAAACGGGCCCTTCCCTTCGCAAAAGAGCGGGCGTATGTAAGCAGGAACAAAACCGGGGAATGAAAACGCATTCTTCTCGCCACCCTCCATGGCGAATTCTCGCAGGTTGTTACCATAGTCAAATACGATGCTTCCCCTCTGCTGTAGTTCAAGCATGAAGTGAACATGGCGAGCCATACTTTTCAGTGCCAGTCGCTTATACTGAGCAGGATCACTGCGCCTTAGCTCCGCCGCCTGGATGAGGGTCAGACCATTCGGAACATAGCCGTTCACCGGATCATGCGCCGACGTCTGATCGGTAAGGATATCCGGAACGAGGCCATCGCCTAACAGTTTTTCAAGCATATCGCCAGCATCCGAAACGAGCCCGACTGACAGCGCTTCTCCCTTTTGACACGCTTCAACCACCCAGGATTTTGCTTCCTGGTAGGAATCGGTCATACGGTCGAGGTAACGTGTCTCGAGGCGTTTGCGTATCCGGTCGGGGTCGACATCAGCACCGAGAAATGTTGCACCCGCCATCGTAGCGGCCAGCGGCTGTGCGCCTCCCATTCCTCCAAGTCCTGCGCTGACAAGAAGTTTCCCTTTCAGGTCGCTGTTAAAATGTCGCGCGGCACACGACATAAACGTCTCGTAAGTACCCTGCAGAATACCCTGGCTGCCGATGTAGATCCAGCTACCCGCCGTCATTTGTCCGAACATTATGAGGCCTTTCGCCTTCAACTCATTGAAGTGCTCCCAGGTCGCCCAACGCGGAACGAGGTTGCTGTTCGCAATGAGCACTCGTGGAGCTTTGCTGTGGGTTGGAATGATACCGACGGGTTTGCCCGACTGTATCAAAAGGCTTTCGTCATCATTCAAGGAGAGCAGGCATTCAATGATTTTCAGGGCAGCGTCAGTATTTCGCGCTGCCTGCCCTGTGCCGCCGTACACGACGAGGTTTGCAGGATCTTCGGCAACTTCACGATCGAGGTTGTTCAGAAACATGCGTAGTGGTGCCTCCGTCTGCCATGATTTCGCGTGCAACTGTGTACCTCGCGGTGCACGGTAGTTCGGATGCGAAGCATATTGTTCAATAAACTTCGAAAAGCTCGTCATAGGGACTTTTTATATCGTGTCCTTCCTCAGCGTAAGTATTGATGACATCAAGTAACTCCCGCCGCTCGATCAGCGACAACGCCTTTTCAATATCATGCGCGAATATGCGATCTTCTTCGGCGTGATCGATATGCGACCGGACGACGGTGTGACAAGCTTCCAGTATCGCGCCCGACTTAAGAGGTCTGCGGAAGTCGAAGCACTGCGCTGCGCACAGCAACTCGATTGCAAGGATCTTTTCAAGGTTGGCGATTACCTGTAGTGCTTTGCGCGCACTTATCGAACCCATGCTCACGTGATCCTCCTGTCCAAGCGACGTAGGGATACTGTCTGCACTTGCCGGATAAACAAGAGTTTTGTTCTCGCTCACGAGGGCGGCCGTTGTGTACTGTGGAAGCATAAAGCCGGAGTTGATGCCTGTGTCTTTCATGAGCAGTTGAGGGAGTCCTTCTGTATTTCCCTCCAAAGCCAGATAAATGCGACGGTCGGAGATGTTGCCAAGTTCGGCAGCCGCCAGTGCTGTATAGTCGAGCGCCAGCGCGAGCGGTTGTCCATGAAAATTTCCTCCACTTACCGTGTTGTCTTTGTCGAAGACAACGGGGTTATCGGTAACTGAATTCAATTCTGTTTCAAGCAACTCTTTCATGTGCAGCCAGGCGTTGCGGGAAGCGCCATGCACTTGCGGTATACAGCGCAAGGAATACGGATCCTGTACGCGGCCACAGTTGGAGTGCGACCTAAGTATCTCGGAGTTGTTGAGAAGGCAGCGAATACGGTGCGCGACGTGTATGTTGCCTTTGAAAGGCCTGAGCTGATGAAGGCGTTCTTCAAACGGTTTTACAGAGCCCAGCAACCCCTCGATCATCATAGCGCCAATAATATCGGCGTGCGCGAGACAGCCGTGCAGGCGTTCGATCACTTTAACAGCATAAGCTGCAATGAACTGGGTTCCGTTAATGAGGGCAAGACCTTCTTTGGGTCCAAGTTGAAGCGCGTTCAAACCCGCTTCCTGCAGGAAGCTGCTGGCGTCAACAACGTTTCCTTTTACCATTAATTTACCCTGACCAATCAGCGGGAGAAACAGATGCGCCAGGGGCGCCAGATCTCCGGACGCACCAACGGAGCCCTGTGTCGGTACCACCGGTATGATGTCATTTTCGATATGCCATAAAATCCGTTCCAGGGTCTCCAGCCGAATGCCGGAGTAGCCAAGGCACAGGGCATGCACCTTGATAATTAGCATGAGCTTTGCGATTTGAGCGGGAACGGCATCTCCTACGCCGACACTGTGACTTCGAAGTATGTTATACTGGAGTTTTCGGGTATCCTCCGCGGATATGATGGTAGTACACAGCGAACCGAAGCCTGTATTGACCCCGTAGACTACGCGACCTTCAGCTACAATATCAGCAATGGCCTGCTCGCTTCGTTTTACCCTTTCGCGGACCGCCGGGGTAATAGCGCCACGCATTCGGCCTTCACACAATGCAACCGCCCGTCCGGCAGTAAGGTGATCGCTTCCGTATTCGAACTTCATGGTGACAGTACAAAAAGAATCCTTGATAAAGAGAAAAGTAGGTTCTACTTTGGTTCGGCATTGGTCAGATTCTGACCCTTTCAAAATGTCGCCTTTCAGATACAATTAGCATAATCCCCACTCAATATGAAAATAACCCTCGCTGTTTTCGCGCTTAGTTTTGCAGGTATCGTGGCCTTTGCGCAACGTCCGGCGCCCGATGAAATAGATACCAAGAAGGGCAAGATTACAATACAGCCTGTGCTTCACGCGTCGCTTGTGCTCCAGTGGAACGGACAAACCATTTACGTCGATCCGTTCGGGGGCGCGGATCCATTTGCCGGCCTGGGAGATCCCAACGTCGTGTTGATAACCGACATCCATGGCGATCACATGAACGTTGAGACACTGGACGGCCTGAACACCAAATCTGCAAAGTTGGTCGTGCCGCGCGCCGTAGCCGATCAGCTACCTGAATCATACAAAGATCGGCTTGTGATTCTTGCCAACGGCGAAGAAACACGCATCGGAGAGATTTCCATTAAAGCAATCCCGATGTACAACCTTCCCGATGACGAAACTTCGCGACACAAAAAAGGACGCGGCAATGGCTATGTATTGGAACTCGGAGGTAAGCGCATCTACATTTCAGGTGACACAGAAGACATCCCTGAGATGCGCCAACTTAAAAATATCGATGTCGCGTTTGTATGTATGAATCTTCCCTACACGATGGATATCAACCAAGCAGCCAGCGCGGTGTTAGAGTTTCAACCGGCAATTGTGTACCCGTATCATTACAGAGGTCAGGGTGGATTGGCGGATGTTGAAGGTTTTAAGCAGCTCGTTGAAAAGGGCGAGAAGACGATTGAAGTGCGACTGCGGAATTGGTACCCTGAGCAGTAGGCAGTGGGCAAATCTATGTGACCTATGTGTCACTACTGTGACCTATGTGGTTCAAGATTCTTGGAACAAAGGATTTGAGTTGGCTTACTCAGTTATCGTATTGAGTTTAAAAACAGCACCATTTAGTCGTTGCTCAATACGTATTTGACAAGACAGTCTGCTGCCCTCTGTCGCATCCGGAAGAGTATCGAGCATGTCGAGTTCGGCATCAGTGGGTTCGGTGAGAGGTTGAGCGCATTCAATAACTTCCACTCTGCATGTAGCGCACAAGGCCATGCCACCACAGGTGGCGGGGATGTTGTAGTCGGATGCCTTGAGTACCTCCATTAAGCTAAGACTGACGCCTTCGGGTATCTCGAGCGTATTGCTTTTTCCTGAAGGTTCTTCGATGGTGATGTGAATCATTGCGCCCAAGGATTAGAATCCATGTACTCCATTAACGGTCGTGTATTTGAAACTGATCTTTTGATCAGGATATACGAAAGGAAAGGCCCCCTGTGCCATGAGTGCTGCTTCGTGAAATCCACAGAGAATAAGCTTTAGTTTTCCGGGATACGTGTTGATATCTCCGATAGCAAAGATTCCAGGTTCACTTGTTGAAAAATCTACAGTGTTCACCACGATCTGGTTTCGATCGAGGTTCAGACCCCAGTCAGCAATGGGCCCGAGTTTTGGGCTCAATCCGAACAGCGGAACAAGATGATCCGTCGGAATCGTGATGCACTGCTTCTGTTTGTCGGCAACCGTGACAGCGTCAAGCACACCGTTGCCATGAAGTTCTGCGAGATTGCAATTGAGGAGTAAGTCGATGCGTCCGGAAGCCGCAAGGTCATACACCCTCTCCGCGGAGTCGGGCGCACCTCTAAACGTTTCATTTCGATGAACGAGCGTGACCCGCTCGGCGATGTCGGCAAGGTGTATGGTCCAATCCAGTGCAGAGTCACCTCCACCGGCAATGACAAGTTTCTTTCCTCTGAAGGCTTCAGGGTCGCGCACCATATACTCGATGCCCTTGCCTTCGAATCGCTCGATGCCGGCGAGTTCGGGTTTGCGAGGCTCAAAGCTGCCGAGACCTGCTGCGATCACGACGACCTTGCTGAGTACCGCCGTTCCTCTCGCGGTGGATACGGTGAACCCCGTCTTTGTGCGTTCAATGCCCTCCACCCTTTCGCCCAGCGTGAACGTCGGCTTAAAAGGCTCAATCTGTTTGAGCAAGCCTTCAACCAGATCCTGGGCCTGGACGATGGGAAAGCCGGGAATGTCATAGATGGGCTTCTTCGGGTAAATCTCGGTAAGCTGGCCGCCCGGTTGCGGTAGGGCATCGATCAGATGGCACCTCATCTTCAGGAGGCCAGCTTCAAATACGGCGAACAAGCCCACCGGGCCCGCGCCAATGATGCATATGTCGGTCTGAATCGGCTCGTAACTCATGACAGCAAATTTAGTATATTAATTATTCGTACAACAACTATTTGAATACGAAAAAATCAATTTAAGGTTGACCATTATCTCCTCCCAGGTTTTCGTAAATAGTGTTAAGAATCCGGCGGAAGTGGTTGAAATCTCGTTCGGAAAGTCCCTCCCAGGCTTTGAGGCGCACTTCCTGAATTTTCGGGAGCATTTCTTTTACCTTGCTCTTGCCCTTGCTGGTGAGCGACACCATGAAACAACGCCGATCTTCAGGATGCGTGTTGCGCTCGACGAGCCCCTTTTCG
>DATCLO010000012.1:0-8674 GCA_036563875.1 Cyclobacteriaceae bacterium | reverse complement strand
TAATCCGCCGCCGCCTGTACCAAAGGTGTAATACTTCCCATCGCATTCAACAATGGTTGACGGATCATGGATAAAGGGTTGCCCTATCTGGGCTGATGTTTGTGTCGCCAGCATTACAAGAATGCTAAGGCTTGTGAGTATCGTTGGTTTCATGGTTGAAATCTTGCAGTCAATCACTCGTAGCTGATCGTGAAATTCTTTACCGGCGATCCGTTTTCATCCAGGAAACGGACGGCAAAGGTGCACATGCCGGGGCCGTTGATGATCGCGGCTCGGACGATGTTCTTACCTTTCTTGAGGGTCAGGGGTTGCGACACGACATTGTCCACGACCATGTCGCGGTCGCCCGAAAGCACGAGCGCCTCTTCCCCGTTCAACCAAAACATGCCGCCGGAGTTGACGCCCGCAGCCATTCGCACATTTGGAATTTCCTCGGGACAGTTGATCACCGTGACAAGCCAGAAGATGTTGCCGTACGGTGGTTTATTTATTGCGTAGGTGAAATTGTACAGGTTGAAGATGAACGTCTTGCTGTCGAGTGCGTGCCATTGCAGACGCTGGTCCCCGACTTTCACCTTCCGCCCATTTTTTGGAACGACATTGAAGTCGGTTGAGAAATTGTTTTCGGCAAATGCCGTCCTGATATATGTCTCTGTGAGAATATTGTTTCTCTGAATCTCCTTCCTAATAGGCTCCAGCGCCAGCCAGCGCTGGATGAATCCGTTGTTGTGTGGTGCTGTTTCGGACTTCGTATTCGAAGCTGGAACGAAGTCTCTCGTCAGCGTATGGGTGGTGTCGCCTTTTGGAGGAATAGGCGGAAGGTTGGGTCGCGGTCGACCACCCGGCGGTTGGCCGAAAGCGATGTCAGCATTTGCCAAGAGTGCGATCACAACAGTGAAGGCGACAGCTGGCATTAGTGGTCTGGGTTTTCTGTTCATTGTGGTGTTTGTGGTGAAGCGTGATCAAAAAATAAATGTATTGAATACACTAATTTCGACCAACTCCATGTGTGGGTTATTATTTACGTCAGCGGTGGCGCGCTGGCGCGCTCGGGATTTTAAACCGCGGAGCCGCCGAGACGGGAAGCTCCGATAGCTATCGGGGTTTATCAAGATAGGAACAGGTGAAGCACAGGCATCCGTGTGTGTACCCCGGACAATTGAAGTCCGCAGAGCCGGGTCACCTGACGGCGACAGTCTGTACATTAAAGGCTATCTGATATCGGCGGTGGTGTGCGAGCAGCTCATTGTCTGAACTAGGATTCGTAGGATTGAAGGGATTTGGAGGATTGTCAGGGATCGTAGTTATACGGGTGGCGGGTTGAACCGCATGGGACATAGGGGCACATAGAAGGTACATGGACGTGGTTGTTGTCGTCACCCACAGATGGCGCCCCGTGGGTACCTCAAAGGCCGGAACGCACGCTTCCAGGGTCCGAACCTCCGCGGTTAACCCCGTAAGGCAATGAATCGAGATGGTAGGCAGCGGGGGTATCAGTTTAGTCGGTTGTGGCTGAATCCAGTACCTGAAAGAGATCGAGGAATGGAATATTGATACCTTCAAGGAGCGTTACAAACTTTTGCTCGATCGCTTGCCGTTGTGAGATTTTTGGATTGCCACCCTTCTTGATGCGTGCAGGCCAGACAACCGGCACATTGGCTCAGTTAAACGAGTCACTCCCTCTTCGGCTCAACCAACTCCACGAGATTCCCCGACGGATCAAGCACCAGAATCTGCTTCCCACCAAAACCTTCAACCACGTCGTTTCGAAACCTCGCGTTCTTGCTCTTTAAAAAATCTATCGCAGCCTGGATATTGGGAGTATTAAACACCATCCTATTCCAGCCGCCGGGGGCGGAGCCGTACCGTCGGGCATGGATTGGCCGGCGCCGCCGGCACCGGGTTCGTTGAGCAAGAGGCGGATGTTGCCTTTCGTGAGCATGGCAAAACCGCTTGGGGGATTCATTTTGACTTCAAATCCCAACAATTCAGTGTAAAATTTTACGCAAGCCTTTACATCGTCCACGATGTACCGAATGCTTACGGTTTCAGGAGTCTCGAATAAATTATCCATGGGTGGTTTATTTAAATTAAGGCAAGCAAATGTAGATCGCGCAACACTTCAACGCGAGGGGCGTTGAATCTTCACCACAAAGATGCAAAGGACCGCCAAGAGTGTAACTTGTATTATTACCTGATGTTTCAATGGTCGATGGCACGTGCCCGCGCGGCGGGCCCCTCTAGGGGATAAGGGGCGCGCCCAGGGACGGTTGAGTTAGAACGGTAATCGGTAGTTGGACGATACCACCAGTTTGAGGTGTAAAGCCATGTCGGTAGCCCGGGGCGCAGCCCCGGGAATCGGATGTTCGGATGATCGCGCGCCACAGGAAATCTGTCTTCGGGACACACCTTCTTTTGGCGCGCAACAAGGTGATATTGAGACCGGGAGGTGCAGTGTGAGTGTGAGCGTGAGTGTGAAGAATTGCTGAGGCTTCGTAAAATGCCGATCTTACAGCCCAGTATGGGATCTACTCTGTACACACCCCAAGACGCGCTCAAACCTTATGTGGAATGCTTCATCATCTCCGAAATACCCGATGAAAGCGTCTACAAGGTCCTCCCCGGTACCGGGCTGGTGATGGGCTTCCAGTTTAGCGGGAACCTCTTTCAAGTGCTCGACGAAAAGCAGGTCGGCTTATCCCGCTCGGGCATAACCGGCATCAACGACACATACAGGCTATTCAAAAACGTTTCCAACACTGGAACAGTCCTTGTCTGTTTCAATCCCGGCGGCGCGGCGATGTTCTTTCACGAACCCATTCACGAGCTGTTTCAACGCAGCGTGTCGCTGGATAACTTTATCCTTCGTTCAGAATTGCTGCTGTTCGAAGAGCAACTATGCGAAGCCCCTACTCACGCCGAAAAAATCAGGGTCGTCGAGCACTTTTTGCTCACCCGGATGAAGGGTGTCAAACCCGATATGATGGTAATCAACGCGCTTGAGCTTATCTATCAAAGCAAAGGACTCGTAAAAATCAACGCGCTTTCCAAACAGTTAAATATAAGTCAGTCGCCCCTGGAAAAACGCTTTCGGAAAATCGTAGGTACATCACCGAAAAAATTTGCCGCTATTGTCAGGTTCCGGAATATTATTCAGAATGTCGACGCATCACCCTCGCTCACCGCACTGGGATATGATGGCGGCTTTTTCGATCAGTCGCACTTCATCAAAGAGTTCAAACGCTTTACGGGTGACACACCCGAAGCTTACTTCAAATCGAGATAAACGATTTTTTACAATCGCGCGAAAGGCTGTAGCGCCATCTTTGAACAAAGCACAAAACCTGTTCAAATATGGCTACGATCCGCTCCTTTGCAGCCCCACATAAGGGACTCCGAAATGTAATTTCACAATTTGCCTTTAGATTAGGCCAAACCGATATCAGCGACCCCTCCGCCCTGCAACAGCTGAAACAACTGGGTAACGAAATGTTTGCGCTACTCAACGACCACGTACATACTGAAAATGAACACACGCTGAGGCACTTGGAAGAAAGGGCACCCGGTGCATCGGTCCACGACAGAGAAGACCATGAAAAACTGGACCAAATCCAGGATGACCTGAAACATCAGCTTCAAACCCTGACGGGCCAGGAGACCCATGAACAAATGCACGACTTCTATCTACGCTTTACGCTGTTCCAGAGCCAATACCTCGAGCATACGCATGAAGAAGAAAGGGTTACAGAGGTCTTGCTACAAAAACATTTCTCCGACGACGAGCTCATACAACATCGTCAAACCATCATGAAGCGCCTCTCACCCGACATCCTACTGCTTTGGTTAAAATACATTATCCCCGCGCAGCGCGTTGAAGAAAGCCTCGGCATGCTGTCCGGCCTGAAAGCAAACGTCCCAAAGCAGTATTTTGAACGGGTCATGGAGACCGTAAAGGGTGAAATGGAAATAGCCAGGTATGAGGAGTTGGAGGCATTGGCGAGTGAGTAATAGTAGAGGCGTAGCATGCTACGTCTCTACATCACCACCCTCAATATGCGGTCATCACCTTCTATCAACATGCTGCGAAACAAAATTCCTGCAGAACGCCTTAATCAAATCCCTCGTCGCCCTGAACTGCTCCAGCACCGCCTCTACGGTACCCGTTGCCGCAGCTGGATCGGGAAAATCGCGATGGACCATTACTGCTTTACCGGGAAATACTGGACATCGCTCCTTCGCGTTGTCGCAAACCGTAATAACAAAATCAAAATCCTGGGAAAGATACTCGTCAACTACGTTAGACGTATGTCCGGAAATATCTACGCCGTCTTCCATCATGACAGCAATCGCGGTTGGGTTCACACCGTGCGCCTCAACCCCCGCACTCCTAACGATTGCCTTGTCTCCGGAAAAGTGGCGCAGATATCCCTCGGCCATCTGGCTCCGACAGCTGTTACCTGTACATAGAACCAATATGTTCGTCATACTAACTACAACACTCCGGCGAACAACATCCTGACTTTTCTTCAGTCTTCTCGCCGTAAACCGTAATACTCAAAATCCTGGCTTTCGACCGGAACGCGGGGATTTCGTCCTTTGCCAAATAGGTTAACAAGATATCGTCAGGGAGTATGATCTCCTTTTCTTTCTGGACAGTCACGTTGGCAAAGCCAGCCTTTCCCACGATGTCCAGGTACTCTTCCTTTTGAATCGCCCCGGAAACACATCCTGCATACATCTCGGCCGCCTTCCTAAGCTCATCCGGCAACTCCCCTTCCAATACGATGTCCGAAATACTAAAATGTCCTCCTTTTTTCAAAACCCGGTACGTTTCCTCAAAGGCTTTCCGTTTGTTAGGAACAAGGTTCAGTACACAATTGCTCACAACCACATCAGCCGTCTCAGCGGCCAGAGGAAGATTTTCAATGTCTCCAAGTCGGAACTCTACATTATTGAGTCCGAGTTTGGTAGCGTTCAGCCTGGCTTTCTCAACCATCTTCTCAGTAAAGTCGACGCCAATTACCTTGCCTCGTTCACCCGTAAGCGAACGCGCGACAAAGCAATCGTTACCTGCCCCCGATCCGAGATCGACGACGGTATCTCCCTCTGATATTTTGGCAAATTGCGTGGGCAATCCACAGCCGAGTCCGAGATCGGCATCGGCCACATATCCGCTCAGTTTCGAATAATCCTCGACCATCAATGCCTGGTCGATCGTGTCACAACACGCGGGTCCGCAGCAACCGGCTGCGTCCGTTTTGGCTTGGTCAGCAATCTGAGCGTACTTCTCTTTGACCAGCTCTTTTAGTTGTTCGGGGGTTTCTGACTGCTTATTCATCGTAATATTGCGATTAAATTGAACAAAAAAACACGCTTAACAGCAATTTTGAGTTTGATAGGCTTCGAAAAGCTCACCAATCATCTTCTTGGCCCTATTCCATACCTTTTCGTCGATACAATAGCAAACACTCGGGCCTTCGATGTTGCCTTTGATTAAACCGACCTTCTTCAATTCCTTCAAGTGCTGTGAGACAGTCGACTGCGACAAGGGCAATTCATCCACGATGTCGCCGCATACGCACACTCTTGTCTTGATCAGGTATTGAACAATGGCAATACGGGCAGGATGACCCAGCGCTTTCGCCAGGGCCGCAAGTTCGTTTTGGGTTTTGGTGAATTCTTCTGTCTTGGAGAGACCCATGCCTACTATATCGTAAAATTACGATGAATGTTTCGCGCTTCAAGGAAAAAGTTCAGAATTTTTCAGGGCTCAACTCCATAGATACTCGAAAACGGTCATCGGTGGCCGCGTGCGCGCTGTGATTAATGATCTAACTATTCAACTCCTTCTCACGAGCCCCAGCAAGGCGGCATATCGGTAGCCCGGGGCGCAGCCCTGGGATCAGAATGTCGGCATGGTAGCGCGCCACAGGAAATTTACCTTCGAGGCACACCTTGTATCGGCGCGCGACGAGGTGATAGAGGATCGGGAGAGGACAGTGTAAGCGTGAGTGTGAGAGCGAAGAGGACAACAGGACAAGAATTGGGAGTGAGAAGGAACCCATCGTCGGCGATTAGCCCGCACACGATCGCGCGTCTCTGAAAAGATCCTAATGTACAATAGAAATTACCGGGTCGTTTTCACCAGCAACACCCAGTCACTTTCGCCCACACTATTCTTTTCCGGCGTGATAAACTCCTTAACACTGTTGTTCCTAATGGGCGATCCCTTAACAGGCAGGTATCGACCGTCGGTAGGGTCGAACCAGTAGGCGATACCGGGTTTGCTCAACACGGTAAGATCGACTCTTATCCTGCCATCGTGTGCAGGCGGGATGTAGGCGACTAAAAAAGATCCGTCTCTGGCAGCGGCAGCGGAAACAAAAGAGGCAGTCGTGTCGGCATTGGCAGGATCCACGATGATGTCTTTCATCCCGTCCAATCCTCCGGGTACCAGCTTCCACCACTCGAGCGACTTAATGAATTCATTAAGGCGCATCATGTCTTGCGCGCCCTGCGTCTCCAGGTGCTGCTGCCATATTGGATCGACAAACTGCCATACATATCCGTTGCCCGAGATGTACCCTCCTATCGTAGTCAGCCATCCCCACCATTGAAAGCGCCGTACGGGTTGCGTCGCGTTGGGATTGTAATTATTCCCGTCGGGGCCTTCCTCGTCGTAAGGTTCTTCGAGCAAAAAGGCCGGCATAGTCGGCTCGTGGGCATAAGCCTTGCGGCCAAGATACGGCACCGGAACTTTCAACTCCCACGTATATACTCCATTCAATGTCATCTCATGGCCGAAGTAAGGATTGTCGGCCGCGTTTTGTCCGCTGTGCGACTCAGCAGTGTATAGTACGGACTGTTGGTCTTTCACGCTCTTGAGTCCATCGATAAGCGCCTGTTCCGCAATCCGCTGCTCTTCATTGAATTCCCCCATATCTCCGAGCAGCATCCACACGATATTCTTCCGATGCTTATAGCGTTCCGCTACCCACGCACCATATGCCATTGTTTTCTCTTTGCCGTTTGCGACAAGCTCCTTCATCCAACCCTGCTCCTCTCCCGCATATCCCAAATACGCGGGGAACATGAAGACCAGGAGTTCCTTTTCTTCACAGTATGCGAGAAAGCGGTCGAGATACCGCCAGTACTTTTCGTTAGGCGTTGTAAAGTCCGGTGCCTCTAATGGAAGCGAACTGTACTTGAGCTTACCGTCCCACGTTGATCCGTCGAGTCGTCTCAGGAACGGCACTTCACCCTCTCCGTTGAAGGGTGCGTTGTTGCCCATGGGCCAATGTGTGATGGCCGCAAATTCGATGGCGTTGTGCCCGTGCGACAACGTGTTCTCAATAAACTTCCGGTATCCCTCTTCAGGCTGCGATATGATGAACCAGGCGGTCCGGCCAAGTATCGGAAACGGCTTGCCTTGCTGATCCACGAGATAGCGTTTGTCGTCGCTGACGCGAAGTGGGAAGCTGGCCTGGGCAGATGCACAGTAGGATATGATTGTCAATAATACTGAGGCATGAAAGGCCCGCCGGATAAATATAGGTGACTTCATTTCTGCTAAAATACCAACAATTCCGCGCGGCCGCTGAAAAAATTTCCGCCATTTGGGCGGAATCCAAGATCACAATTTCGATATCTTTCTATGGTATACTTTACCATTCAGCGTCAGCCGAAGAAAATATATTCCATTCGGCAAGTCGGCAATAGTAAAGGTATTTTTATACCCTTCGTTATCAATCGATCGGTCGAGAATTGACTTGGCTTCCTTCCCGTTGACATCCAGCAGACTTACTATGGCTTTCCCGTAGGAACGAATTTCTACCGTTAGCTCAGAATTTCCTGAAACTGGATTGGGATAAACCTGAAATAAAGAATGCCCGATCGCTTCCTCGGTTCCCGTTATCACCTCCCCTTTACCGCCCTTAAGGAGCACTGAAGTTACTGACATGGGTGGTAAGGAGATCGCGAGAACGTTACCTGTTGCAGACACAGACGACTTTTTTAGTGCATTGCTAGTATGTGACACAAAAGTCTCCGATGGAGGAAGGTTGCTGAGTTCCATCAATTGAAAGGGCTCGCCTGCCAGGATAAATCCGTTGAAAGAAACCCTAACAGATTTGGTTGCGCTCACTGATCTATTGACCAAAACTAACGTCACGGAATCCCCGGCTTCATTTATGGTAGGGTATGCGGAAACGAATTCTTCTTCCGAGGACGAGGCTGACACAAACGCGTTCTTATTATATGCGGAGAAAAGATGCAATACCTCCCACATGCCAGGCTGCCATGACCAGGGAGAAAAAAGCTCCATTTCCTTATGCTTCATGAACTCTCCCAACGTGCTGGCATACCATACCGCTGTTGTACTGGCGTTTATGAAATTAATACCTGTTTCGCTTACGCCAAATGTGACTCCGTGGCCTTCACCCATATATTGATCGAGCCATTCCTTACAGCGTTCGAAAATGTACTCCTTGTTCTGACTGTTGTCCCACGTTCCTGTCACATTCTTCACACCATTTGCCTCCGGGAAAATGTAATTCTTATCGAAGTATACCCTGTGATACTGGACAACCTCGGAAGCAACGGAAGAACTTGGATAGAAATGAATATCGAGCACATCCAACAACCGGATTCCCGTGGCCTGTTGTTCTTCCGCTAC
>DATCLO010000011.1:0-16897 GCA_036563875.1 Cyclobacteriaceae bacterium | reverse complement strand
AGCAAAACGCCCTTCCGGATAGTCCCGGGAGGGCATTTTCTTTTAAGTATGGAAGCCACTGCAACCCTGAACAATCCCCGCACTTTAAGAGCCTGGTGCATGTATGACTGGGCGAATTCGGTTTATTCTCTGGTTATAGTTTCGACAATCTTTCCGGTTTATTTCAAAACGGTTGCGGTCTCTGCGCCTGGCAGCGACCGCGTAACGTTCCTGGGCTTCGAATTGCCCAACGCCGTGCTTCTGACGTACTCGCTCTCATTCGCCTTCCTCATCGTCGCCTTCCTGCTGCCGTTGCTGTCCGGGATCGCCGACTATGCCGGAAGGAAGAAATCTTTCATGAAGCTGTTTGTGTTTATGGGAAGCCTCGGCTGTGCAGGTCTTTATTTTTTTACTGGTGTCGACTCGCTGGGTTGGGGGATACTATGCACCATACTCGCCACAGTAGGTTACTCCGGAAGCCTTGTGTTCTACGATGCATTCCTTCCTGAAATCGTGACAGAGGAAAGATTCGACGCAACCAGTGCGCGGGGATATTCGATGGGTTACTACGGCAGCGTCATACTGCTAGTTATTTGCCTGGCCATCATCATGAACTATGCGCGGCTTGGCGTATTTAGCGACGAGTCGCACGCCATGAGGTTCACCTTCGTGCTGACAGGCGCGTGGTGGTTAGGGTTCTCCACCCTTGCTTTTGTGATGCTCCCAAACACCGCCGCAAAGCCGTCGGAGAACCTTCTTACGAAAGGTTACGAGGAATTACTCAAAGTTTGGCGAGAACTCAGGAAGTCTCCTGCACTCAAACGCTACCTCGTGTCATTTTTTTTCTTCAGCATGGGCGTGCAGACGGTCATGTACCTCGCCGCGTTATTCGGCACAGATGTGTTACACCTTCCCGGTGATCGCCTCATCCTTTCAATCCTCCTCATTCAAATTGTCGGCGCCGGAGGTTCCTGGCTTTTCGCACGGGTGTCACAGCGGCTGGGCAATAAGTCGACACTCGGCATCATGATCTTGCTGTGGATCGTCATCTGCATGGCGGCATATGTTATCGAAACAGAATTGGAGTTTTATCTCCTCGCCGTCATGGTCGGAATGATCATGGGAGGCATTCAGGCATTGGGAAGAGCTACCTACGCGAAACTCATTCCCCGCGACACCGTAGACCTCGCATCATACTTTAGCTTCTTTGATGTAACGTTCAACATTTCCATCGTCCTTGGAACATTTTCCTACGGTCTTATCCATCAGCTTACCGGCAGCATGCGGAACAGCGTGCTTGCCTTAGCGCTATACTTCGTCATTGGCCTTGTCGTCCTGGCAACGGTAAAAGACAAGGCGATTTCGAAAGGAGGAAGGAGCGGGTAATAGGCAATAGGCAGTAGGCAGTAGGTAATCCGTATCGGTTTAGTAGAGACGCGCAACCTGCGCGTCTCCGAAAAAAAATGACTACATCGAACCTCGTACACCAACACATCAACACACCAACACACCAACACATCAGTAACGCAGGTGCTTCACTGTGATCCCGTTATTAATCAACTGCTGCAAAGATTCAATGCCAATCTTCAGATGCAGTCGCGCGAAGTTTGCTGTCACCATCGTATCGCTTTCTTCCGTCTTTACGCCTTCCGGTATCATGGGCTGATCTGAAACGAGCAGCAAAGCTCCGGCAGGAATTTCATTAGCGAATGCTGTGGAAAAAATGGTCGCTGTTTCCATGTCGATGGCCATAACGCGGATTTTGCGGAGATACTCTTTAAAATCGTCGTCCCACTCCCAAACTCTGCGGTTGGTGGTGTACACTGTTCCTGTCCAGTAATCCTGGTTATTGTCGCGAATGGTTGTAGAAATGGCTTTCTGCAAAGCAAAGGCGGGAAGTGCAGGCACTTCCGGCGGGAAGTAATCGTTGGACGTACCTTCTCCCCGAATGGCCGCGATAGGCAGAATAAAATCACCGATGTCGTTCTTCTTTTTTAAACCACCACACTTGCCGAGGAGGAGGCAAGCCTTAGGTTTCACAGCGCTGAGGCAGTCCATAATTGTAGCTGCATTGGGGCTACCCATGCCAAAGTTGATGATCGTAATGCCACCTGCAGTTGCGCTTGGCATGGCACGATCCAAACCTACCACGGGAACGTCGTGATGTTCGGCGAACATCCTGACGTAGTTATTAAAGTTCGTCAAGAGAATGTACTCGCCGAAGTCTTTCAACTTTTGACCAGTATACCGGGGAAGCCAGTTTTGTGCTATCTCCAGTTTTGTTTTCATGATTCCTCTTTAGTTACTTTCGCCATGGTCGAACTCAACCTCCCTTCATTTGAATATAGAATAAAGAAAACAGAAGGGAAAATTTTCATATTCGATGAAATCCGTAAAAAGTACGTCTTCCTGACGCCGGAAGAATGGGTTCGACAACACGTCGTCAACTACATGATCGCCCATCTTCAATACCCGCGTGCACTCATTCGCATCGAAGGTGGCACACGCTACAACACCCTGAGAAAGCGTACCGACATCGTAGTGTACACCCGTTCCGGTGCACCGTGGATGGTAGTAGAATGTAAGGCACCGGAACACACGGTAGGTCCCGACACGCTTCGACAGGTATCTGTCTATAATGCTACCCTGCGGGCACACTATATCGCCGTCACTAACGGTATCACCACCGTGTGCGCCAGCGTCAGCTCCAACCCGAATGCGGCAAAGGTGTTATCAAACTTTCCTCCTTACGACTAATGTGCGGGAATGTATTTGTCGATTGGCGTGTACGGAAGATTGAATGCCTCGGCCACTGCAGGATAAACAACATCGCCGCGAATGATGTTCAATCCACGCTTCAAATCTTCATTATCTCTGCAGGCGTTAACCCAACCGTAGTTGGCAAGCTTAACGGCATAGGGTAGCGTGGCGTTTGTAAGCGCTAGTGTGGAAGTATGAGGAACAGCGCCCGGCATGTTGGCAACGCAGTAGTGGACTACACCGTCAATAATGAAAGTAGGATTCTCGTGCGTCGTGGGCGTACAGGTCTCAATACATCCTCCCTGATCTACCGCGACGTCGACAAGCACAGTGCCCGGCCGCATGCTCTTCAGCATATCTCGCGTTATCAACCGCGGGGCTTTCGCGCCCGGTATCAGCACGGCGCCGACGATGAGGTCAACCTCGGGCAACAACTGGCGGATGGCGTATTCATTTGACACAAGCGTTCGGACGTTGCCCGGCATCACATCGTCGAGATACCGGAGACGGGCGAGGTTTACATCCACAACAATTACATCGGCACCCATGCCGGCGGCTATCTTTGCTGCATTCGTGCCGACAACGCCGGCACCAAGGATAAGAACCTTCGCGGGTCGAACCCCGGGTACCCCGCCCAACAGTATTCCGCGTCCCTGCAGGGGTTTTTCCAGGTACTTGGCACCTTCCTGTATGGCCATGCGTCCCGCTACCTCGGACATGGGTATGAGCAGTGGAAGACTTCCATCAGGCTTCTCTACAGTCTCATAACTCAGGCATATCCCCCCGCTGTCAATCATCGCCCGAGTGAGCGGTTCGTTGGAGGCAAAGTGAAAGTAGGTGAACACCAACTGATCTTTCCGCACAAGGCCATACTCCTCGCCAACAGGCTCCTTCACCTTCATGATCATTTCAGCACGTGAAAAGATCTCGCTTGCAGGCTCCAGCAAGTCCGCCCCCGCGCCGCGGTACTCTTCGTCAGAGAAGCCACTACCGGAACCCGCTCCCGCCTGAACATACACCGTATGTCCGCGTTTGGTAAGCTCTTTCGTGCCGGCAGGCGTGAGCGCCACGCGGTTTTCATTATTTTTGATTTCCTTGGGGACGCCAATGACCATAACTAACGTTTAATAGGCAGCAAATATAGTAAGCGGATTTAGATGCCCTTGGGGAGAGCAGACAAATTATGAATGAGCATGGGCGGTATGTATTTTACGGCACTTTGCGGCCGGGTATGGAGTTGCACCAGGTATACTGCCCAGGCATGACTCACCTGGGGCAGACCACTCTACAGGGCTATCGCCTCTATTCGCTTGGAGAGTATCCGTACGCAGTACCATCACCTTTCGGAAGTATCGTAGCCGACATGTATCAACTTGAGCCCACCTGCGCCCGCGACATCCACGAAATGGAAATCGAAGCGGGATACTACTACGATGAAATTTTTATCGACGGACTCACGTTCGGTATCTATCTGTTCGAACGTCCGGGACCCGGAGACCCGGAAATTCGATCGGGCGATTGGGCCCGGCATGTGGCCGAAATTGGCTTTTGAAAGCCCGGCGGGAATGCCTATTTTTGACCCTAACGGTTGTTCAACCCATTCAATTTCAAAAGATTGAGCGAGTTAAAGGAAGCCAAAACCAAATATTCCCAGGCCAGGGTGAAGGAAATCCTGGCCGACTTTCGACTCGCCGTTGAAAGCCGGGAAGCCAGCCTGCTGGGCAGAAAAGAAGTCTTTATGGGGAAGGCCAAGTTTGGCATCTTCGGAGACGGCAAAGAGGTAGCCCAGATTGCCATGGCAAAGGTTTTTAGAAAGGGAGACTGGCGCGCAGGGTACTACCGCGACCAGACCTTTGCGTTTGCCATCGGCGACATGACCGTGCAGCAGTACTTTGCTCAACTTTACGCACATACGGACGTCAACGCCGATCCCGCATCAGCCGGAAGGCAGATGAATGGTCACTTCGCGACGCGGCTGCTCGATGAAAAGGGGGAGCTCAAGAATGTCATGGAGCTCTACAACGTGACGGCCGACATATCTCCGACAGCCGGACAAATGCCGAGACTGTTGGGCCTGGCCTACGCTTCTAAACTCTTTCGACACAATCCTCAGCTTCACAGCTACACACACCTGTCGAACAAAGGAAACGAAATCGCATTTGGGACGATTGGCAACGCTTCTACTTCAGAAGGATTGTTCCTGGAAGCGATGAACGCTGCCGGCGTATTGCAGGTGCCCATGCTGATATCCATCTGGGACGACGCATATGGTATCTCTGTCCCGCAGGAATACCACACGATAAAGTCAAGCATTTCCAAGGCGCTCGAAGGCTTCAAGCGTACGGCTACGGAAAAAGGATTTGAAATCATGGTGGTCAAGGGCTGGGATTATCCCGCGCTCATTGAAACATATCAAAAGGCAGAGCGCATATGCCGCGAGGAGCACGTCCCGGTTATGGTGCACGTTGAAGACATGACGCAACCTCAGGGGCACTCCACTTCTGGCTCTCATGAACGCTATAAGTCTCCTGAGCGGCTTGCATGGGAGGCGGAGTACGATTGCATCCGCAAGATGCGGCAATGGATCATCGACGAGGTCATGGTACTCCCTGAAGAAGTGGAAGCAGTTGAACGCGAAGCCAAACAATCTGCGCGCAACGCCAAGGAGCGCGCCTGGCGGGCTTTCATGGAAGACATCCGGAAGGATCAGAAGATTGTTTCCGGCCTTCTCGAAAGGGCTGCAGCTGAGAACATCAAGCGTCCCATCATGCTTCAGATCCGCCAGGATCTGGCCAAGACAATAAATCCGACTCGCCTCGATACATTTAAGGCGGCGAAGAAAGCCCTGCGAAACCTCATCGACGAGCCGTGTGCTATTCGCGATGAACTTATTCAATGGCTCGAGAAGGCGAACGCTGAAAACCACGATCGGTATAGCTCTCACTTGTACAGCGAGTCGGCACATTCAGCGCTGCGGGTACCTCGTGTTGATCCGGTATTTACTGAATCGTCGCCTTTGGTAGATGGCAGAGAGGTGTTAAGAGCGTGCTTTGACGCTGCACTGGAACGCGATCCCACCATCTTTGCAATAGGAGAGGACGTTGGAAAGATTGGCGATGTGAACCAGGGGTTTGCAGGACTCCAGAAAAAGTACGGTGAATTACGAGTCACTGATACCGGCATTCGCGAACCAACCATCGTTGGACAGGGAATCGGCGCAGCATTGCGCGGCCTGAGACCCATCGCGGAAATCCAATACCTCGACTACCTCGTGTACGCGCTGCAGACGCTTACCGATGATTTGGCATGCCTCCATTATCGCACCAAGGGCGGGCAAAAGGCGCCGGTGATCATCCGGACGCGCGGCCACCGGCTGGAAGGCATATGGCATGCCGGGTCTCCCATGGGAATGATTCTGCATAGTCTGAGAGGCATCTATGTTCTCGTCCCGAGAAACATGACGCAGGCGGCTGGCTTTTACAACACCATGTTCCGCTCCGATGACACGGCACTCATTGTTGAGGTACTCAACGGATATCGACTGAAAGAAACGCTCCCGGCAAATATTGGTGAGTTTACCGTTCCCCTTGGCGTTCCGGAAGTTCTCCGGGAAGGCGAAGATGTTACGGTAGTCACTTACGGGGCTATGTGCCGGATTGTTATGGAAGCAGCGGATGAACTTGCCGTGGCTGGCGTGTCTTGCGAAGTGATCGACGTGCAGTCGCTGCTACCATTCGACATTCATCATAGAATTCTCGAATCAGTAAAGAAGACAAACCGTGTTGTATTCGCGGATGAAGATGTTCCCGGTGGCGCAAGTGCCTTCATGATGCATAAGGTTCTAGAAGAACAAGGCGCGTGGAACTACCTCGACTCCGCACCAATCACCATAACAGCCAAGGAACATCGCCCTGCCTACGCCTCCGATGGCGACTATTTCTCCAAGCCCAATCCTGACGAAGTTTTCGAAAAAATCTACGCCATGATGACGGAAGCCGATCCGAGGAGGTATCCGGCGTTGTATGGTAAACGGTAATCGGCGATCAGCAATTGGTAAGAAAGTAAGAAGTGTGGATGGTGATTAACTGCGGTGCACTGCTTACTATCCTGAGCGTCTTATATCATTCAGCGTAAAAGGCGGTGTCTCGATGACGTTGCTCTGATGAAGGGCGCGGTCCCAGATGGTTACTCTGAGTTTGAGGGTTTTGATACTGAATAGCGTCAGCAAGCCGAAGGACTTCATGGCGTACTGCAGGGTCCCCTCGACGGCCCGCGTACGATCTTCCAATACAGGGAATCGGGCCTCGAAGATGGGTCCGCAATTGACTTCCGTCCAGTCGAACGTTTTAAAAGAACCGTCATTTTGCTGGACAAGCCAATCTACCCGAATGTTCTCGTGATATGGGTTGGGCTTGATCAGCACAGTATCCCATACAACGTAGATGTCGGGAAAGTCCGGGGCGGTGAGTGTATCATCGATGTGGTACGTGTCATCGATTATGTGACCGTCTTCTTCGCTGATATAAATTTTCTCGTAGGTGTATCGAATAGTGTCGGTAACACCGTTGCGAACAAATGTGGCTGGACAATTGTCCCCAATGAAGCCGGGCAAGTAGCTGTATAGGGGTTTCTTTCGGGTTCGCACTGTGGCTAATTTCCCCTGTTGCCCGGTCAGCTTCAGCATTGGAGGTATGTCGGTATATCGTACCGCCTTTGGGATTGCAACGAGTCCGCCGTTGCCGTCTTCAACGAAGTAATTGGCGTCATGATAAGGCTCGCTGATGTGGACAGGATCATCCGGGTGCAATCCCAGGTCGCCGTCGCCATCTTTAAAATCAATCCAAAGAACCAGGGAATCCTGATCTGAAAAATCACCCGGGCTATAAAAGGCAATGTCGTTGAATTCAATCTGCGGGATAGCGGAATATTCCGGAGGGTCAAAACAGGAATTCAGAATGACCACGACCAACGCGTAAATTGACAGCCTCCTAACTATATTCATACGCCCAAAATAAGGCTTAATCTACTAAAACGAGTGGATACTTCTGAGGACTTTGCGACACAATTGTACTCCCTTAACGAGGAATCATTCGATAATATTGCTCTTTCCGTCTTCCGCCATCAAGCCCAGCATAACGATCTGTACAAGCGCTACATTGCCCTGCTTGGTATAGACCCCTTAACGATTTCAAAAGTTGAAGACATTCCTTTTCTGCCCATCTCATTTTTCAAAAGTCACGCAATTCGCACGGGAAACTGGAACCCTGAAACCGAGTTTCGCAGCAGTGGCACTACCGGCATGGTTCGGAGTCGCCACCTTATAAGAGATCTGAAATTTTATCTTGAAAACGCAGAGCGTTGCTTTGTGCATTTTTTTGGGAGCCTTCAGCAATACCATTTCCTGGCTCTTCTGCCGTCTTATCTGGAACGTAACGATTCCTCCCTGGTAGCGATGATGGGACATTTCATCGCACGCAGCAGGTCGCCAAAATCCGGGTTTTACCTCCATAATCCGGAACAGCTTATCAAAGACGCGGAAGCGCTGCGCGATGATGGCCGCAAAATCATGGTCTGGGGGGTTGCTTTTGCCTTGCTGGACCTCGCCGATCAATACGGTCCGGATCTGGGTCACTGCATTGTTGTTGAAACAGGGGGGATGAAGGGTCGGCGTGCCGAAATTACCCGGCCTGAACTGCACGCGTTCCTTCGCCGCCGTCTTAATGTGGGAAATGTCGTTTCTGAATATGGGATGACGGAACTGCTCTCACAGGCCTATTCCCTCAAAAATGGCGATTTTCACTGCCCTCCAGGAATGAAAGTCGTAGTTCGGGATGTCACAGATCCCCTCTCACGGGGCATTTCCGGCACCGGAGGCCTAAATTTTATCGATTTGGCCAATTTTCAGACGATCTCCTTCCTGGAAACGGAAGATTTGGGCAAGATTAACACGGACCGAACCTTTTCTGTCGTTGGTAGAATGGACAATTCTGACGTCCGTGGCTGTAATTTGCTGGTTGACCAGTAGTTTGGAGGACCGGTCGGACCAATTGGTCCTATATTTGATTTAGGGTGATGGAGTGTATAATTTTGATTAAATTCACGTTGTCATGAAAAAGGTTATCATCTTCTTGCTGGTCGCTGCCTTCATTTCTGCTTGTAGCCAGTACACGTGTCCCACGTACACGAAACAGGATTCCGGCAAGTCTTCCAGCGAACGCCGGATTTGACCAACCCTTAGAGGTATCGGTCCACATCTTCGGGGGTGATCTGATCCCCGCTCATAATCACCAGTCTCTCCACGACATTGCGAAGTTCACGGATGTTTCCGGGCCAGCTGTGTTTGGAGAGCTTTTCTATTCCGGCCGGATGGATGGTCTTCTTCCGGGTTCCGTAATCCTCCGCGATATCTTCAAGGAAACGATCCACCAGCAACGGTATATCGCTGATTCGCTCGGCCAGTGATGGCACTTTAATGACGATCACACTAAGCCTGTGATACAGGTCTTCGCGGAAGTTTTTCTCAGCGATTTCTTTCTTCAGATCTTTGTTCGTGGCCGCCAGTACCCGCACGTTTATAGGAATCTCCTTTTCGCCTCCAACTCGCGAAATCTTATTCTCCTGCAAGGCACGCAACACCTTTGCCTGCGCTGAAAGGCTCATGTCGCCTATTTCATCCAGAAACAGCGTGCCTCCTTCTGCCTGTTCAAACTTTCCGATGCGTTGCTTTACCGCTGATGTGAACGATCCCTTCTCGTGACCAAACAGTTCGCTCTCGATAAGCTCGCTGGGAATGGCCGCGCAGTTGACTTCCACGAGGGGCATACTTGCTCTCGGGCTTCTTTCATGAATGGCCCTCGCAACAAGTTCTTTCCCACTACCATTGGGTCCTGTGATCAGCACGCGTGCATCCGTAGGCGCAACTTTGTCGATCATCTCCATGACATTCTTGAGCTCAGGGGACTCGCCGACGATATCCCAGCGTTGCGATATCTTCTTGCGCAGTGTTCGGGTTTCTTTGACGAGATTGGATTTGTCCAGAGCATTGCGCAGCGTGATCTCCAATCGGCCAAGGTCAAAAGGCTTTTGTAGAAAATCGAAGGCACCTTTCTTCACGGCTTCAACGGCAATATCGATGGTGCCATGCGCAGATATGATGACAAAGTTTGTGGGGATGTCTTTCGCCTTAGCCTTTTCCAGCACCTCCAGTCCATCCATCTTCGGCATCTTGATGTCGCACAGACACAGGTCGTAGTTTCCCTGCTCAAGCTTCTTCAATCCTTCCTGTCCGTCCGCAGCTTCCTCTACTTCATGATCCTTGTCTTCCAGGATTTCTTTCAGAATGGATCGGATTTTAGCATCGTCTTCAATGATGAGAATTCTTGCCATAGTGAATTAGACCAATGGATGAATATACGTGTTGCTGCGCATTGTGTAAGCTGTAAAGGTATGGTTTGAGGAGGAAATAGGAAATAGCGAGTGATTTTCGATTAGCGATTGGCGATTTGTGATTTGGTGCCCTTCAATGAAGCGTCGTGCGAAGGGAACGCGTCGCACCTTACCTAAACTTGTCTCAGTAACCCAAATCTCAAATCACTAATCGCAAATCAAAAGGGACCCGCCCAAAGGACAGGTCCCTCATTCTTCAAAAGAAGCAAGCCTATAAGCCGGATTCTGTACCCACGCCGAAGCACAGGCCCTTATCATTTATCTGGTCTTCGCCTCACGACGAAGATCATGCGGTCTACCCACACCGGCACCTGGGGATTGCTCCCACAGGACAGAAACGAGCAGCTTCATATCCGGTGCTTATTTGACCTTTCAGCCCGTAAGGTTTGCCATGCGTCGGATGTCACCACCCGACCGGTGAGCTCTTACCTCGCCTTTTCACCCTTACCCCGAGTCGCCCCGAGGCGGTATGTTTTCTGTGGCACTATCTGTCCCCGGTGTTACCCGGAGCCTTCCCGTTAGGAAGTACGGTGCTCTGCGCTGTCCGGACTTTCCTCCCCGCACTAAGCGCGCGGAGCGATAAGGCAGCTTGCAACTCAAAAATACAAAATACCGGAAATAGGTTCCCGACGTTCCCGACGCTCCCTCACGCTCACACTCACACTGTATCAGTGTACGTCTTGTCCTGTAAAGCGGAATTCAAATCGGTCTGCAATGTCGGCCACTTCCTGGATCATTTCTCTGACGAGTTGGGGCGTGGCGTTTTCGTTGGCGCAGGAGGCAACTACCTTGAGAAAACTATCCTCGACAATAAAGCGGCTATAATCAAACGTGCCGTTTTTTTCCAGCAGATCCCGAAGGTCAATGCTTTCGTCGAAGTCGCAGATCTTGGAAATGAAGAGCACATGATCGCGACCTGTGTTCCCGGTGCGGGTGTAAGCCAACACGGTTTGAAATCGTCCGGCGCTAAGGGGTACAACAATTACTGCTTTGGAGTTGTCGTAATCCGTGTACTGACCGCCTACCTCTTCGGCAAACTGGCGGGCATAGTCGAGGACATTAGCCATAGGTCTAAGGCTTTGGTTGTGTGAATGTAGCAAAAAGAACGCAAAAGGACTATGCTATGATGTCAATAAAACCAATGAAAACGCGTTCCCTTGCGGGAAAATTCGACGGTTGGCGAAGGAATCTTGATCACATTCAACAGCGTCAGTGCAGTTCGCAGGAATTTTGATCGTGTGGGTATGGCCGTCAGGTCAGGATCCAGGCTGAAGTAATACTGGCGATAGGGATCATATCCACGCACTTCATTCGATCTTTCAACCGCGAATGGCATGTCATCGACACCGTAACCGACGGCCAGGTTGAGCCACTTCGGAAACGTAAAGAACTTGTCTGCATCCACGGATAGCCAGTACGTCTGCGCATTGTAGTCCTTGATTACACGCGAGAGAAACGTATCGCCCAGGGCATCCGGACGTATCTGTGGATAGTCCGTTGCGTGATATGAAAACTTCGGATAGATCCTGATATCACCCCACGCTTTTTTCTGTCCGAAGAATATCAAAGCACCCATGGCATTGGCAGCCAGGTCGCCTGCCGATGCGCCATAGTCGGATGAATATCCATCCATAATCTCTACAGGAAGAAGCAGAAGGAAACCGGTGAGCGCTGCGGGCAACGCTGTTTTTTCATCTGGAACTCCACTCCATTGAAGTAGCTTATCGGTTCCATAGCTCAGGTAGAAGGCTGAAAAGAAATGACCCACCTTGTCTACCTGTTTCCATTCCCTGATGTCGTTGAAGAAAGCGAACGATTGTCGCGAAGATTCCTTATACCACAACTGACTAAGACCAGCGAGCCCGGCGCCATAAGTTAGGCTACCGCTAATAACAATCGTACGAAGCCTTCTGATATTTACTCCCTCGTTAGATAGTGTGTCGTGATGCTGTGCGCGAACGCACAGGGCAAGCAATACGAACACGACAGAAAAAATGGTTTTGTTCCCCTGGCGGTTCATTAGTTATGTCGCATGGCCTCTGGATTCAGCTCTTCGTCGACTGCCTCTTCTTCGCGCCGTTCAGGAACTGCCTCCCTGTTCCTGCGCGCGAAGCGGATCAGGTCTCTAAAATCGTTAAAACTTTGTACATGCTGAAGGCTTACACCCGTTGTAAAATACTGATTGTCTACAGACGTGGAAAGCTGATTGTAATTGGTTCGATTGTACATCTTCACCTTGAATTTCCCATCCGCGGTGAGATAATAGTCAACGGTCCAGTCGCCTGCAACACTAGCGACATTGTTCTGGTTATAGGTATTGTTATAATCTGTATTCCCAAATGTACCATCCCTCGTGATCCGCAACCGCCCATTGAGGAACGTGTAGGACAACCGCAGCTGGAATGTATTGAACGCCTCCTGGTCCATCGTTCCAAGATCCACATCAATTTCAAGGTTTTCATCTACTTGGCTCATCCAGTAGCTAAGCTGATTCGACAACAATTCGCTTACGCTGTTGTACAACGTTCCGCTGGTGTTGAACGACTCCAGAGGCTGAAACTTTCGCAGTACGATCAGGCTGAATACCTGACGCTTTAGTTCCTGTTCATCGAGCTTGTTCTTAAACGTGTCGAAGAGAAAAGACAAAGGCATGTTTGCGACGCTAACAGTCTGCGGCAACTCGGGAGCGACAATGTCAAACGTGATGTCAGGCGCGCGCATGGCACCTTCAAGGTTCAGCAGTACCTGGACAGGATACTTTCTTCTCAGTTCGGGGCTGGTCGTGTTCGTGTTGTCGCTTACCAGCGGAGCAAAGGAAGCAAGCTGATTGTATGTCGCGTCAATGTCGAGACTTGCGCCGTATGGATCACCCGACCACGTGATCCTGCTTCCAGGTTGAATTTCGAATTCCTTATTAATAATGTCGTAAAGCGTGAAGTTGTAAGCGCCTTGCGTGAATTCAATTGTGCCAAACATGTTGAATTCACCTTTCGTGTCCATCTGCAGCTTGAGATCGCCATTTCCACGACCGCGAATGATATCGCCGGAACGGATATCGAAAATGATCTCGCAATAAGCATCAGGTGTTACGTCTAGGAAGAGCTCCAGGTTTACACCGGTGATCGTCACCGGTTCCGTTTTCGCGCGACCATCTACGCTGACGACCAGCGTGTCGTCCAGGCTGACGAAGTTGATGAAGTCTTGCTTTTCTGCCACTTCGTTTCCACCAATAGGAATAAAAATGCGCGTGTTCTTTTCAGTTCTTGCCAGCGAAGTGATTGTCATGTTCCAAACGGGGCCGCTGAAACGAACTTCCCCGGTCGCGAAGCCTTGACCGTAAAAGAGGGAGTTGTCGCGCGGCGTTGTGTTGAGAACCATAAAGTCAGAGAAGGTTGCTCTTAAGTCGATCACCATGCGATAGAAATTGTGGTGCGTGATCTTGCCTGTGAGTTTTCCTTTGTTCCTGTACGTATCGGTCAACTCAATATCCTTGAAATAGATCTCTTCAGGGCGCAACCCAATGATGCCAGTAAAGTTGTACAGGGCCTGCGTGTAGTTCACGCGAACCTGACCATCGGCAACAGCGCCCTCGCCGCGAATCTCGGGGTCCCGCAGTGTTCCTGTAATGGCAAAGCGACCGGTAACCGTACCATTAATGTCGCTCAGAATCTCCTGCAGGAAAGGCTGAAGTATCCTGAGGTTTGCCTGGTCGAGGTTTGCTTCGAGATCAAGAGGCTGCTTATTCGACGGCGTGTAGGTTCCATACAACGCTACGATGCGCTCGCCCTCACGGTCGACGCTCAACACCATATTAAAGCGGCGCTTGTCGGGGTCATAGAGCGTGTGGCCCTCGACATTGCCGACGAGGAAATCGTTGACCGTAAGACTGTCTATGGAAATTTCGTTCTCAACGGAGAGACTGCGGTAGTAGTTGGACACCTGCACTTCGGCGTCCAGCGATCCCTTGAAGGTCTTGTCGGTGACCAGATCGAGGAAAGAAAGATCGAGATTTCCGATTTGCAGGTCGAGCACTTTGGTCGAGTCTTCGGAGATGCGACCGTCGAGCCGAACGAATTGGTCGCGGTTAAGCACGACAAGATCCCGAATATCGATTTCCCGGCCGCGAACGATGATCTCGTTTTCCGGTTCAATGTGCCAGTTACGATTCAGGATGTGGATAGGAGAGGGATGAAACTTGATGCGCGTGCTATCAACCATAAAGTCGATCGCGCCTTCAAGTTGCATGTAATTGCCACGTGAAATCTGTTCGGCGTCAACGCGGAAGTCGATATGACGACGATCCCAAACCCCTTCCGTTACGAGATTCTCAGTTGCAAGTCCTGAGCTGAACTTCTGTTGCTTCGAATTCAGAAATGCAAGCGCCAGGACGTTCGTGCTGTCGGCAATCTTGGATACCGTGAGTTCCGCCTCTGAATCCAGCAGACGGGTACCCCGATAATCGATCGTGTCAATGTGGGAATAGGCGCGGAAGATGGTCGTGTATCCTGATGTAAAGCTACCTTCGATTCTCGTGTTCTTCGACATCGCGAGATCAAGTGCGAGCAGTTCGCTGAGCGGACCGACGTCCTTAACGTCAATGTCGAACGAGGCGCGATAGGACCGTGGCACCGGTCTCCGCACCGAATAGTAGCGCCGTATATCTGCGTCCTGGTTTCTGACGTTCAGCGCCATCTCATAAACGAGCCGATCCAGGTCTCGTGCCAGGTCGGAGAACTGATAGTTCCCTTCGATAAGTGCGTCGAAGAGGGTCGTTTCCAGCTTCACGAAACGCTGCGTGCCTTCTTTTTCGGAGTAGAGGTGAACGTTCTCGAGATCCATCTGTTCGCCATCCATGTTGATGTGGAAGTCGTTCAGATCGACCGTTCCGACAAGGCTATCCAGTTCAAGACCGCGAATGTCGACGTCAAGTTTTGACCGGAGGTAAATATTGCGCTTCGACAGGTTGATGGGGCGCAGTGCCGCCGTGTCCAGTGTTGCCTGCACCTTAATGATGTTCCGATTCTCGCGCAGGTCAACAGATCCCTGGGCGGTAAAACGCAGGTTGGGATCATCGATAGTCATCGCTCCGCTGAAGAACTGCGAAGCAAACTTCGCGTCAGAGACAATGTTGTGATACGTATAGCCTTTGAAACCCAGTGAACTGATCTTGCCGTTAAGAGAGAACGCCGCGGTTTCCAGTGTTAATCCTGATCCGTCAAGATTTCCGTCGAGGCTTACCTTTTGGAACAGAACCGTGTCACCAAGGTAGCGACCAAGGTCGAAATTGTCCATCCGCAGCTTTCCGACGTAGGTCGACTTATCGATATCTTCCTCGTTGATCTTGAAGTTAATGTCAGAGCTGATCTGGCCGAGTGGTGTGCTGAAGGCCCCATGTGCGACAAAGTCGCTGGGATATCCAAGGAACTGTCCATTCATGGCAATGCGACCAAAAGGCCTGAGTCGCTCCATCGCCTCTTCGCTGAAGAGCCAATCCAGATCGTCGAAGTTGAGTTGGGAATTGTTCAGATTCAGGATGATGAACGTCTCGCTGATTTCGGGCAGACCATCCAGATCGAGCGTACCTACGAGCCGTGTGTTGTTGATGCGGGCGTCCATATCGCGGACCATGAACTTGCGCACTCTGCCGTCAATCGTTCCCTTGAATCGGATGGGACTTCCGATTTCTTCCGTTCCCGGCGCGAACAGCGCAAGGTCGCGGGGATGGATAATGGTGCTGTCGAGTCGCGCATGGATCTGTACGCGGTTGATGAAATCCTGTAAGTCGCGTTGACTATTATACGTGAATGCAACGGTATCGGCGATGAAGCTGTCGCCTGCTCTGAGGTACAGTCCGTTGAATTCCATTGACGACTGGGAGACGCGGAATGAAGTGGAGAGGTGGTGAATCGGAAAGCCGGTCTTCTGATCCTGCAGCAGCAACGTGTGAACGTCGAATTGCACCGTGTCTCCGGTCGCCAGGAAGTTCTGGATCTGTCCTTCCTCTATGTCGAGCGTAAAGTGATTATAATCGAATCCCCGAGTGATGCTGTCGCGGCGCTGATCCGTGTACTTGAATATGCTGTTGGAAATGATGGCTTCGCCGATGTTGACGCGCGGATTACGGCCCTGGCCCTCCCCACGGGAAAGCTTATTGAGTTCGGAAACGAAGATGTTGATGTTGAGATCTGTCGTTGTGTCCGACAAAGCGATTCGCGACAGGTGTACCTCGGCGCTGTCGAGCACGATGGCATCAACGTTAATGTCGCGTTGGTTCAGCAGTTCCGCCAGATTGAAGTTGATGAGCACGCTTTGTGCACTCAGCATCTTGTTGCCCTCAGGGTCGGTGACGGAAAGGCCTCCGAGTTCAAGGCGGTCGAACCACAACAAACGAAAGTTTTCGATTCTCGACGTGAAGCCGCTGACGTTAGAAAAGTTTCGAAGGATCCTCCCGACGATGGCGTTTTGTACGGGCGGCATTTGGAGGATCAGAAAGACGGCGATGAGCAAAAAGAGGAATCCGGCCAGAGAATAGGCCAATACTTTCTGAATCCTATTTTTGATAACTTGCAGGTTCATTAATGCTGCACATGGGTCCCGTCATCCTTGCGATTGAGTCTTCTTGTGATGAAACGTCAGCCTCCGTAATCCGTAACGGCAAGGTACTTAATAATATTATTGCCTCGCAAAATGTGCACCAAAAATATGGAGGCGT
>DATCLO010000010.1:0-50303 GCA_036563875.1 Cyclobacteriaceae bacterium | reverse complement strand
GACAATCCTCCTATTGTGAGCATTGCCAGCGCAGACTTGCAGGTCGATCACCTCACGCGATGCGATGTCGCTAATACTTCGGCGACCGTCGCCAACGTAAGGGAGAACGGTATGCCCGGTGACATCAACAACTACGAATTCACCTGGTACGACGCTGACTTGAATGTCATCGCCGGTCCAGCTCCTGTTCCCGGCAACACTATCACAGGGATAGCTCCTGGCACCTATTATGTGGAAGCCCGGAACCCCAATAACAACTGTTCCGCAGCAATGGTACAGTTTGAGATCGAGGATCAGGTGATGGGTACGGTCGGTATTGACTTCGTATCGTTCGTCACCCCTACCCGTTGTCTGCAACCTGATAACATTACAGGTGAGTTGCACGTGATCGCTACGGGCAATGGCACGAACTATCGCTACAACTGGTATCAGGGTGGTGATACGAGCGGCGCATTGCTCCACACGGCCGACAATGATGGATCCTTCACAGGATTTACCATACCGGCAGGTGATCCGGATGCGACCTTCACGGTTGAGGTGATCAACCTGGATAATATGTGTTCGATGACCGACACGTACGTAGTACCCGTGGATGTACGCCCGATCACCATCACAGCTTCAGCCGCGCCGCTGACGAACTGTGTTGTCGACGACGGATCTGTATTCGCAACGGTGACGTCACCGGGCGCAAACAATTACACCTACAACTGGTTTATTGGCAGCACGGTGAAGGCCACGACAGACTTCCCGGCTGTGACACAACCTGCAAAGGAAATACTCGGTCTGCCCGCGGGTGAATACACCGTGGTTGCAATCGACAACTCCGATGCTGGCTGCGTTACGGAACCTGTCACAGTGGTTGTAGAGAACCAGCAAATCATGCCGGTAGTAACGGCCATGGGTCTCTCTCCTCTGTCGAATTGCGACCCGGCTCGTCCTAATGGTGTAGCAACGGCTACGGTGAATGGCTCGATCGTAGGCTATCGCTTCGAATGGTTTGAAGGTGCTGACGATACCGGAACGCTGGTTTACGAAGGTTCCGAACCCGGCAACCTCAGCGCAATGCAGTACACCGTACGCGCCACGGATATCGTTTCAGGATGTACTGGTACGGCTACGATCACGATCAATGAGGCCTTCGACATGGTACCTGCTGTAGATGTGGAAGTGCTCTCCAATGTGACGAGCTGCGTGGAAGACAACGGCGCTCTTGCCGCATCAGTAGACGGCAACACGTCAGACTACATCTTTAACTGGTACATCGGAACGACTGTGAAGGCTACGCCTGACCACACCGGTGAATACTTCACGGGCCTGGCCGTAGGTACTTACACGGTTACCGCTACAAGCAAAGCAACGGGCTGCGTTTCCGCACCGGCTTCTGCTGACATCATCGAGCAGCACGTATATCCTGAGTTCGACATTGTCATCGTGCCCGCAAGTTGCGACACTGAAGACGGTTATCTCAGCGTGTTCCCTACCAACAACGTGGACGTCGCAAGTGTCGAATGGACATACAACGGTATGACGGTGAACGGCCCTAACCTCGCCAACATACCGGCAGGTATCTACACCGTAACCATGACTACCGAACTGGGATGTTCGACCTCGAAAGACGTCGAGATCAAGCCTGAGATCAGGCCGTTCCAGGGTATCTCGCGAAACGGCGACGAGTTGAACAAGCTGTTCCACATCAACTGTATCGGCGACTTCCCGAACAACATCGTGCGGATCTTCAACCGCGCTGGTACACTGGTGTATGAGGCGGAAGGCTACGATAACATAGATATATACTTCGATGGTCGGGCAAACCGCGGTATATCCGTACTGGGTAATAACCTGCCGGATGGAACCTACTTCTTCGTGGTTGATAAGCGTGACGGTTCGAAACCAGTGGCCGGCTATCTGGAAATTGTTAACTAATAAAGATGGGCAACGTGTTTAGGTGTGCATTAATTTTTTGCGGGTTGCTTGCCGCAAGCTTCGGCGCGTGGGCACAGCAGTACCCTGTATTCACACAGTACTATTTCAACGAGCTGGTGATAAACCCTGCCTATGCAGGAAATCACGTGCAGCTCAGCGCCACGGCGATGTACCGCAATCAGTGGGTTAACTTCCCGGGCGCGCCCAAAACGCTTTCGTTCAGCGCGCACACGTCGATCATCAAAGGGAAGATCGGCGTGGGCATGCTGGTTAACCACGACGAAATCGGAAGCTACTCGAACGACAACATATACGGATACTACTCGTACATGCTGCGCTTTCCCAAGGCAACGCTGTCGATGGGGATTTCAGCAGGATTCAATATTCTGGGAGCGGACTTCAGTAAGTTGGATCTTCAAAACCCTGAAGACCTGTCCTTTTCTGCCTTCTTCAATGAGTTGAAGCCCAACTTCGGCGTGGGCATCCTGTACAATAGGAAGAATTTCTTTATCGGCGCGTCAGTGCCCTTCCTCCTGAACAACGCCGTTGTCACGTCGATAGAAAGCTTCCTCACGGAAATTCGTGAAGCGCGTTATTACTTCATTCGCGGTGGGTTCGTCACACCGCTGGATGCTACTGAAAAGGTAAAGATCAACCCGTCGTTCCTCATTCGTGCACAGGAAAACCAGCCCTTGTCATTCGATTTCAACCTGGGATTCATCATTCATGATGTGCTGAGCGTCGGTGCAAGCTATCGTAACGTAGACGCCCTCATGACTTTCATCGACCTAAAAATCAGCGAAAGAATCCACTTCGGTTATTCATACGACTGGACCCAGTCCGAAATCAACCAATTCTCCAACGGCTCCCACGAGTTCATGCTCAACTACCGCGTGCCTATCAGAGCGTTGCATGGGAATGTGGAGTGCCCGTCGTATTATCAGTACCGATAATGTGTTGATGTGTTGGCGTGTTGATGTTGTCCTACGAACATCGTTTCGTGTAGATCGAAGCCCATTTTCTTTGCGACTATTTACGACTCTTTGCGCTCTTGCGTCTGTGCAGTGACACGACGTGGCGTACTCGGTTAGTTTACACCAAACCGACATCAACACATCAACACATTAACATATCAACACGTCAAAAGAGCTTCGCCTCATTTATAATCTCCCTCGTTACGTGGTAAAATTCCTTATGGATATTGAAGGGGGGTTCGCCGTTGGGTTCGCGTTTGACGTAGCTGCCGTCTTCCTTCATGATGTAGGTATTGGCGTTGTCCCAGAGGTTGTAGCGCAGGTTGTTGATGGCCTGCTTCTTTAGAATTTCTTCCTCGAGGAGGAATAGCGACTCGATACGTCGATCAAAGCTTCGCACCATGGCGTCGGCACTGCCAATGTAAACGCGGGGATCACCGGCATTATGGAAGTAGTAAATCCGCGAATGCTCGAGGTACTCCCCAACTATTGAGCGAACTTCGATGTTCTCGCTTAACCCTGGTCGACCAGGTCTCAGACAGCACATTCCGCGAACGATCAGCTTGATGGGAACACCGGCCTGGGAGGCAGCGTAGAGTTCGTCTATAAATTCTTTGTCCTGAAGCGAGTTGATCTTAATAACAATCCCCGCCGGCAAACCACGCTTTGCGTTCTCAGCCTCTTTTCGCACCATGTTGCAAAGTTGAATGCGCATGTCGCGTGGCGACGTAATCAGATTTCGGTATGTGAACGGCTGCGAATGCCCTGTAATGACGTTAAAGAAATCAGACACATCCTGTGCGTACACCTCACGTGTTGTCAGGAGTCCTATGTCGACATACAATCGCGACGTGACTTCGTTGTAGTTGCCGCTCGACAGGTGCACGTAGCGATACACCGTATCCTGATCTTCCTGACGGACGATCAACAAGAGTTTCGTGTGGGTTTTTAAGCTGCTGATTCCATAAATAACGAAGCACCCTGCCTTCTGGAGCCGCTGAGCCTCTCTCAGGTTGTTCTCCTCGTCGAAACGCGCCTTGACTTCAAACAATACCGATACGTGTTTACCATTTTCAGCTGCCCGTAGCAACGCGGCGGTTACCCGCGAGTCGCGCGCGACACGGTAAATGGTAATCTTGATCGACAACACAAACGGATCGTCAGCAGCCTTTTCCAGGAGCTCAAGAACCGGCTCCATTGAGTTGTATGGGTGATGAAGCAGGATGTCGCGCTCTTTTAATACTTCGAACAGGTCTTTCGATCCTTGCTCAGGAAAATTGATCGGCTTGATCGGTTCCGGCATGGGCTGACGGAGATGCCGGAATTGCTTGTGATTGACAATCTGCAGCAATCCGGTAAAGTCGACCAAACTTTCCTCCGGAACAGGGAAAAGGTTGTACTCATCTATATCCCACTGTATCCGCAGCAGTCGCGTTAGCCACGGGTCGGGTTGTCCCTGAATGTCGAGTCGAACGACGCGACCGGTTCGCCGCGATTTTAGTTTCCGCTTGAGTTCTTCAAGGAAGTTGGACTCGATATCTTCACTTTCCTCCAGTGTGAAGTCGCCGTTTCTGTTTACGCGAAACAGGTTGGTCGAGATGATCTGGACGTTGCGAAAGAGGTGGCCAATGTTGTGCTTTATAATCTCCTCTATCGGAATAAACTGTATGAGGTCGTCGCGTTCAATCTCGTAGAAGCGCGGCAGGTTATTAGGCACCTGCACGAAAGATGCCTTGTGCTGATCCTGACTCTCGACCGGGTTTCGGGTTACCACACCCACGAGCAGCCTGTTGTTTGCCAGCGTGGGAAACGTGTGGTAGTTATCGAATACCATCGGTGTGAGCATCGGGAAAATGGTGCGAAGGAAGTAATTGTTCACACGGTCGATATCTTCTTGCGACAGCGATTCGTAGCCACGGATGACAAAGCCATTTTCCTCGAACAGCGGCTTGAGGCTGTTGATGTAGTAGTCGTTCTGGTCTTTAAAGAACGCCTTCGTTTTGGTCAGTAGTAATTTGCGAAACGGTTCTTCGCGCAAGCCACTGTAGTCGTACCGCGGCTTACCGTAGTCGATATAATTGTAAAGGCTTCCCAGCCGTATCGTACAGAATTCGTCAAGGTTGGATGCGGTAATGCAAAAGAATTTGAGTCGCTCAATGATGGTCCTGTCCGTGTTCCTGGCTTGATCCAGGACGCGGTAGTTGAACTGCAACCAACTGAGATCGCGGCTGATATAGTTACTCTCGCCGATCTGTTGGGAAATTCTATCTGCCGTTGTAACCGTCACCTCACTCATTCCTGAAAACCGATTAAAGAATAAAGTATACCGGAAGGTATACCGACAAATTCAAAACATCAAGTCGGAAACCCCTCTCCCGTTAACGGGAGAAAAGTCCCAACCGTCCAAAAACTTTGACGGGAAATCCGCCCTCCTGAAAATCTACCTTAACTTTTTGACAACGATCGTCAAATATCCACGCGGGCGTACTTCGAATTCTTTTCGATGAATTCCCTGCGTGGCGCCACCTCGTCGCCCATGAGCATGGAGAAGAGGTGATCTGCTTCAGCTGCCGATTCTATGGTGACTTGCTTCAGGGTTCTCCTCTCAGGGTCCATGGTAGTTGCCCACAACTGCTCGGGGTTCATTTCACCAAGACCTTTATAACGCTGTACGGACACCGAATCGTCCTTGCCTCCACCCAATTCACGCGTTGCAGCTTCTCGTTCTTCCTCAGTCCAGCAATACCGCTCTTCCTTGCCCTTCTTCACCAGGTAAAGCGGCGGAAGCGCGATGTACACATAACCCTGTTCTATGAGCTCCCGCATGTAGCGGAAGAAGAATGTGAGGATAAGCGTCCGGATGTGACTTCCGTCGACATCGGCATCGGTCATGATAATGATCTTGTGATACCGTAGCCTATCCAGGTTCAAGGCCTTTGCGTCTTCGGCTGTGCCAAAGGAAACGCCAAGCGCCGTGATAATGTTCTTGATTTCCTCGTTGTCGTAAATCTTGTGTTCCTGCGCCTTCTCCACGTTCAGGATCTTTCCCCTCAGGGGAAGAATGGCCTGGAACACACGGTCGCGTCCCTGCTTGGCCGAACCGCCTGCTGAATCGCCCTCAACCAGGTACAGTTCGGAGATCGAAGGATCGGTGCTGGAACAGTCGGCAAGTTTTCCGGGCAGGCCAGTACCTGTGAGCACATTCTTGCGCTGCACCATTTCTCGAGCCTTGCGGGCAGCATGTCGTGCCTGCGCAGCGAGAATGACTTTGTTGACGATCAGCTTCGCCTCGCGCGGGTGCTCTTCAAGGTAGTATTGAAGGATTTCACCAACGGACTGATCGACGACCCCCATGACTTCTGAGTTGCCAAGCTTCGTCTTGGTCTGACCTTCAAACTGTGGCTCAGCGACCTTCACCGAGATTACGGCTGTAAGGCCTTCACGGAAGTCGTCACCGCTGATATCGATTTTCACCTTGTCGAGAAGCCCGGAGCGATCGGCGTACGACTTCAGCGTACGGGTCAGCGCTCTTCTAAAGCCCGCTACGTGGGTACCCCCCTCGTGCGTATTAATGTTGTTGACATAGGAGATCAGATTCTCGGTAAACGATGTATTGTAGCTCATCGCTACCTGGATGGGTATATCTCCCTTGGTACTTTCGATGTAGATAGGTTCGGGAATAAGCTTTTCCCGTGTGGAGTCGATGTATTCGACAAACTCCCTCAAGCCACCTTCTGAGTAAAACGTCTCAGAACGCGGTTGACCCTGCTCATCCCGGTCGCGGTAATCGTTAAGCGTAATACGGATTCGCGGGTTCAGGAACGCAAGCTCACGGAGCCGTGAAGCCACCGTTTCGTAGTTGTATTCCGTCACCTGGAAGATTTGAGGATCAGGTCTGAAGTGAACCGTAGTACCACGCCTGGCAGATTCGCCGATAACCCTAACAGGAAACTTAGGCCGCCCCCTCTCATATTGCTGCGTGAACACCTTTCCCTCGCGGTACACCGTGGCTGTCAGCTCCTCAGAAAGAGCGTTTACGCAGGAGACACCCACGCCGTGCAAGCCGCCAGACACCTTGTATGTGTTCTTATCGAACTTGCCACCGGCGTGGAGGACGGTCATAACCACCTCCAGCGCAGACCGCTTTTCTTTCTGGTGTATGTCCGTGGGAATGCCCCGGCCATTATCCTCAACACTTACGGAATTGTCTTCGTGAATATTGACTACGATCTCGTCGCAGTAGCCTGCGAGTGCCTCGTCGATCGAGTTGTCCACCACCTCCCACACCAGGTGATGAAGCCCTTTAATCCCAACGTCCCCTATGTACATCGCCGGCCGTTTTCGGACGGCTTCCAATCCCTCTAAAACCTGAATATTGCTTGCTGAATAGTCAACGGCAACTGAGCCTTTTACGTCGGTCATGTTCAAAGTTTACAACCCACAAAAATAGGTCTTTTAAGGCTAAAAGAAGAATGATTTAGTACAATTATTACCCGTTCTTCAACCAAAAAAAGACGCTCCATTATACTAACTAAATTATTAGTTAACGGGTTCCTTTGGGGGGTGTGAAATAGTCCCGTTTAGAGACAGTTGCACCTGAAGACGCAGGTGCAGATGCAGTAGTAAGGGTTAACAACAACGAGTTTTGTAGCGGTCGCATCTGCATCTAAAACTGGCGTGATCTCAACAACACCATCGTACACGCTTCCAACGTCTCAATCCCCTCCTCCCGGGCGCGCTTCTCGAATTCGTCGTTTTCTGTACCGGGATTAAAAATGATGCGTTTCGGCTTAAGGCCAATAAGGTAGTCATACCATTCCTCCTGGTGTACAGGGGACAGATACAACGTAACAGTATCTACATCCGGAATCTGGGGTTTTGTCCGGATATCTACGATGGGCTCTCCAGCAATCTCGCCACTGCGAATGCCAAGCGGGATGATAGGGTGACCGTACTCTTGCAACATCTCACTGGCAATCCATGCATATCTGCCTCTGTTGGGCGATGCTCCTAGTACTACAGTCTTCTTACCACTCATTACAACTTCTTCAAATTAAACACCCGCGCAAAAGCCTCTGCGCAACGTTCACCATCCATAGCTGCCGACATGATTCCGCCTGCATATCCTGCCCCTTCACCACATGGAAATAATCCCGGCGCCTGAGGATGCATCAGGGTTTCCGCATCTCGGGGAATCCTAACCGGTGAAGAAGTTCTGCTCTCCACCGCCACCACCTGAGCCTCGTTTGTGAGATATCCTCTCATCTTCTTTCCAAAGACACGAAATGCCGCCTTTAATGACCGGCTCACAAAGTCCGGAAGCACCTCCCGCAGGTCCACCGGAACAACACCCGGCTGATACGAGGTCTCAGCCAAGGTAGACGATACATTGCCATTTACAAAATCGACCAGTCGTTGGGCAGGCGCTGCCTGCGTCCCTCCTGCCATCGCGCAGGCAAGACGTTCTAATCTTTGCTGAAATTCAAGGAGAGCAAATGGCTTGGTCGCTTCATCAACGTCACCTTCCGAGACGCTTACCACTATGCCTGAGTTCGCAAAGCGAGAATCGCGACGCGAGGGACTCATTCCATTAATTACAATCTCACCGGGCGCCGTTGCCGCAGGGACCATAAACCCACCAGGACACATGCAAAAAGAAAATACACCACGCTTTTTGCCACCTGTGTCGACGTTATGCACGAGGGCATACGACGAAGCAGGCAGAAACGGTCCTCGGTCACCTTCACAATGGTATTGTATGCTATCAATGAGTTGCTGAGGATGCTCGACCCGCGCACCAATTGCAAACGGCTTAGGCTGGATCGACAGCCCTTTTTCAGCCAACAGGTAAAAGATGTCTCTCGCGGAATGACCGGTAGCCAAAATAACTGCCTCACCCTTAAGCTCATCGCCATCGTGCGTTTTCACACCCGTAACCCGACCGTCATCAAACACCAGGTCGGTAACGCGCTTTCGAAAATGGATGACGCCTCCGGCCTCCAGAATGCTTCGCCGGATGGATGCGATAATTCGCGGCAAGCGGTTGGTTCCAATGTGCGGATGAGCATCGTACAGGATGTTCTGTGCAGCGCCATGAGCCACGAGGATGTCGAGTATCCTGCGAACATCACCTCTCTTGCTCGAACGTGTATAGAGTTTTCCGTCTGAATACGTGCCGGCTCCGCCTTCCCCAAAACAATAGTTCGAATCCGGATCTACTACGTGATGCTTGTTGATGGCGGCGAGATCACGACGCCTTTCGCGTACGTCTTTGCCACGCTCGACGATTACCGGTCTAAATCCCAGTTCCAGCAGCCGGACCGCGGCAAATAATCCTGCAGGACCACACCCCACAATAACAACCCCTGGAGCAGAAGAGCGATCAGGATAAGAAGCTATGTGTGACCTGGGCATCTGGTCTCCCGGACCGAGAACAGCGCAGCGAACGTGTACAAGGACTTCACGCCGGCGCGCGTCAATAGAGCGCTTCAGAGGAACCACGGAGACACTCCCATCTGCAGGCAGTGAGAGCTTTGTTGTGAGAATGTCAGGGAATGAATCACCAAAAGCCTCTTGAGGGCTTAGGACGAGCTCAATAATTTTCATAAAAGAAGGTATTTATCCTTCAATCCCCTGAAGCAGGCCGTTAGGCCGCCTCAGGGTATCGCCCTGAAGTGACCGAAGGTCTACTTCAGGGGGGCAAAGTTACCTAAACGAAAAGCTCTTTCCGAAATTCAGTCCGAAATGAAATGTGTTGGAGAAAGGTGAGCGCTCAACGTCGTTAAAGTAGGGCGAGTAATTCGGGTCGACATCAAAGCCCCTGTAGCCGATGTTGTACGATACAAACGCATCAATACTCAATCCTGATGAGTTGCCGCGCTGCAAAAGGCGATATCCAACCAAAGGCCCGTACTCAATGCGTTGTTCAACGCCGCTGACGGTGAAATAGAAGTCGGGAAACTGGGGCAACACTACGTTGGAAAAATGCCCAAGGTTGGTGAACCGAAGCTCATGGCCGAAGTACCACATCCCGATTTTCATCGGGTTGTAAAACTTCTGTTTGATAGCGACGCTGTACCCGCGGATAAAGTTCGTTCCCGGAGTGATGTTCTGGTCGGATTTAAAGAATGGATCGCGTATTCCGATGAATTCAAACTCATGTCCAAGTCGCTCCTGCAGATAGAACTCCAGTCCGATGGGCAACCGGCCAGCGGCCAGGAACAGCGGATTGGTTCCTACGATCACACCCTTGAATTCGTTGGCACGAGGGACAAAGTAGATAAAACGATTGCCTCGGGTCACGACTTTCGTCATGTTACTCTGTCCTACCATCTCCGTTATTTCTGTTGCCAGGATGCGGTTCTCGTCGTAGAACGGTCTGTAATACCCGGAGAGCCTTCCGTCTTTCTCATAAATCTCCCACGTTCCAACCTTGCGTTCCTGCTCCATTTCACCCGTGGTTTGCAATGCGCCTGTAGAGTAGTAACCTTTGTACTTACCCCTTCCGTTTTCGTATTCGCATTCGCCCTCAAGGGTGCCGTCCGGATAGTAGAACTCCCATCTTCCCTGCCGTATGTCGTTCTCGATTCGTCCCTTGACTTTAAGCCGGCCATCAGTGTAATACTCCCGATACTCGCCGGCACCGTTGACATAGGTGACCTCACTTCTCACAGCGCCGTCTGCGGATAAAGTCTTCCAGTGGCCAATCTTAACACCATCTTCAAAAGATCCGGTAGCGCTAACTGCGCCATTCTCATTATAGTACGTCCAGGCACCAGTCGCCTTATCACCGCGAAACGATCCACGCGCCGACACCGTGCCATTCGGATGGTAATAGACCCACTCTCCGATTCGTCGACCATTCTCAAGCTCTCCTTCGCTTTCGAGATTTCCCGATTCAGCAAAGTAGCGCCAGTGACCCACTTTGGTTGGACCACGTTTTGGACCTTCGCCCATCACCTTACCGGAATGATAGTATTCGGTGTAGCGTCCGTAGTCTTCGTCATAAACTATCTCGCCGCGCTTCGCACCGTCCTCATAAAAAGTTTTCCAGTAGCCAACACGCTTGTTTGCGTTGTACTGTCCGATCTCCTTGAGCTGGCCGTTCTCATAGTAGGTCTTCCACTCACCCTCGCGGTGACGCCCGTTGATCATGCCCTCCATGCTCTTCTGGCCGTTCTCGTAGTAGTACTCCCATAAGCCATAGTTGGCATTCTGTCGGAGGATACCGCGCATCTTCAGTCCACCGGTCTCATAAAAAAACTCCCATACACCCGCCGTCTCGTTGTCGACAAATTGTCCGCGTGATTCAAGCTTGCCATTGAGGTAATACGATTCATACGGACCCATGAGAATGTTCTGGATTGTGTCCGTCACGTGGTACACTTCTTTCAGGTATTTCCGCTCAGCGTCATGGTAGGTCTTGCGTACGATTCCCTGCGAAAAGACGATGGAAGGTACAACTGTAAGAAAAGCGGCAAAAAATCGTAAAAACTGCTTCACTATCAGTGAGTTACAACCATTTAAGTTAATCAAAAATTTATGGATTTGCTATGGTTGTGTTGCGACAACGTCGGAAGAATGCCGGCCCCTTGAAGTTCCTTCCTGGCAGACCGAAGAAATCGGTTAAAAATTGTTTGTCAGCACGTTTGACTGGTGTTCCGGTAACCCCAGTCGCAAGAGTGCTGCAGAGATGGTAAGCGTCGATTGTGTTGGGACTTTGAAAAAGATGAAGCGACTAGTGAAATTTTTCGGCTAAATCATACATCGGGTTTCACTCCCACACTCACACTCACTCTCACACTCACACTGCCTCTCTGCCTCTGCTTACTTAAACGCCGAAATCCCTGTAATGCTCTGCCCGAGTATCAGAAGGTGAATATCATCCGTTCCCTCATACGTGATGACAGACTCCAGGTTCATCATGTGGCGCATAAGGGAATACTCTCCCGTGATACCCATCGCCCCGTGGACCTGACGTGCTTCGCGCGCGATGTCGAGGGCCATCCGGACGTTGTTGCGTTTGGCCATGGAGATCTGTGCGGAGGTAGCCTTTCCTTCATTCATCAACGTGCCAAGACGCCAAGCGAGAAGTTGGGCCTTTGTAATCTCCGTGAGCATTTCAGCGAGCTTCTTTTGGACAAGCTGGAAAGAGGCTATCGGTTTGCCGAACTGTTCGCGCTGAAGGGCGTATCGTTTTGCTGATTCGTAGCAGTCCATCGCAGCGCCAACTGCACCCCAGCTTATTCCGTATCGCGCAGAGTCCAGACACATCAGCGGTGCGCCCAAGCCTGTTTTGCCGGGGAGACGATTCTCTTTGGGTACCTTAACGTTGTCAAACACGAGTTCACCTGTGCTGCTCGCGCGCAGCGACCACTTGCCATGAATTTCTGGCGTAGTGAATCCCTCCATTCCACGCTCCAGAATAAAGCCGTTGATTACACCCGACTCGTCCTTTGCCCACACGACGGCAATGTCGGCATGAGGCGCATTAGAGATCCACATCTTGGCTCCATTGAGCAGGTAGTGGTCGCCCATATCCTGAACGCGTGTCGTCATTCCCGCGGGGTTCGAGCCATGATCTGGCTCAGTGAGTCCAAAGCATCCAAGTAGGTCCCCGGATGCGAGCCTCGGCAGATACTTCTTCTTTTGTTCTTCTGTTCCAAACTTGTAGATGGGGTACATGACGAGCGCTCCCTGAACGGATGCCATCGAACGGAGCCCGGAGTCACCACGCTCGATCTCCTGCATGATAAGCCCGTATGAAATGTAATCCATTCCCCCTCCGCCATACTCAGTCGGAATTGTCGGCCCCAACGCCCCAACCTCACCAAACTTCTTTGCTAACGCTGCAGGGAAGTATGCACCCTGCGCCCAGTCTTCAATGAAGGGTGTGATCTCGCGCTTCACGAATTGACGCATGGTATTGCGGACAAGCTTATGTTCATCCGTCAACAGCGCATCGACTTCGTAAAAATCGGGATGGTCAAAGAGATCCTGCTTTTGGGTTTTGCTCATGATGCTAATTTACAACTCCCTATGTGACCTATGTATATCCATGAGATCTATGTGGTTCAAAATACTATGTTCTTCTGAACCACATAGGGCACATTGATAGTTACTTTTCCACGTATGCGTTGAACACAATCCTCTGGGCAGGACTTTGGGGATCATTGGAATAGATAACGACTGATTTCTGCTGAGTGCCAAGGCGATCTTCAGGGTTGAATACAATTTCAAGAGTCGCCTCTTCTCCTGGCTTGATCTCCTTTGCAGTCAATGCAGTGGTGATACACGTGCAATTGGGTTGTACGGCATTGATTGATAATCTCGACTTACCATCATTGCGCAGGGTAACAACGTGTCGTGCATCCTTGAACTGTTTGATCTTGCCCAGGTCGAAAGAAGATCCCAGTATCCGGAGCACAGGTGCCCGTTGAAGTTCTTCTCTTGACATCACGGGGAAGTAGTCTTCAAGGGTGGCGTACACGGAGATGGACTTCACAGGTGTGTCCTCGTCATCGGTATGGATGTCGATGCGATCTGATTGAAAACCATACGCATCGCGCTTTGCGCCGTTATACAGTATGCGAACCTTGCCCTGGGCGCGTGGTGCAAGTGTAGCAGGAATTGCTTCAGCCTGTATGTAAGCGGGCCCTTCCATTTTGAGAAAAGTAACAGGACGCTCTCCACTATTGTAGACCGGGAATTCCCGAACGGTGAACTCATCCTTGCGATAGACCTTTCCCATGTTAAAGGAGGTGGTCTTCAACTTCCAGCTTCCCATGGAAGAACGGAACTCCGTTACAGCAGCGAGCTCACTTCCCACGCTGACCTGTCCCTTGATTTGAAGGACGAACGGGTTGGGGTCGGCATCAGTGGTGACGGTTAGCGACTTGTTGAAATACCCGGGCCTCCCTTTGGGATCATAGCTTGCCTGAATGAAGCCACCCTTGCCAGGAGGTATTGGCTCACGCGTCCAGTCGGGCGTAGTGCATCCGCAAGATGCCTGGACCGACAAAATCTTGACGGGTCGGTCTCCGACGTTGGCAAACTGGAATGAGTACGTTACAGGGCCCCCGTTCTGGTCGACATAACCAAAATCGTGGATCATTTCCTGAAACTGGAGTGGCCGGACCTGCTGGCCCGAGGCTGCGGCTGCAAAAAGAAGGCACAGCACGATAGCCTGTGAAAGTGAAAAAATGTGCTTCATCCCTGCAAAGTTAATGAAGGAACTGTTGTGGTAAGTGGAAATTTCGAACGAGGGTTCCAAATGCCGACAAACGTGCTGAAACACCCCTAAAGGGAATCTGCGCGCATGTACTCTCGTGGCAATCCCAGTGGTAAAGATCATTTACCCAAAAGATTGGTAAATGCGCGCAGGTTCGCCTTTAGGGCTATATTTGCGGCCATGGCAAGAATACTTACTGGCATACAAAGCAGCGGACGACCGCACCTGGGCAATTTGCTGGGGGCGATCATTCCCGCCATCAAACTGAGCAAGGAACCCGGCAACGAGTCCCTCTTCTTTATCGCGGATCTTCACTCATTGACTTCAATTAAGGATCCACAAGCCAGGATCGATAACGTGAGGGCCGTTGCGGCTGCCTGGCTGGCGTTTGGTTTCGACATAGAAAACAACTACTTCTATCGGCAATCGAGAATTCCCGAGGTGTGTGAGTTGACATGGTACCTGAACTGTGTGACGCCATTTCCCATGCTCGCGAATGCGCACTCGTTCAAAGACAAGTCGGATAGATTATCCGACGTCAATGCCGGCTTATTTACCTACCCGGTACTGATGGCTGCCGACATCCTTCTTTACGACGCCAACTTTGTGCCTGTAGGTAAAGACCAGAAGCAACACCTTGAGATTACGCGTGACATTGCTACAGCGTTCAACAATCTGTACGGCGAAACCTTCGTCATCCCCGAGGCGAAGATCGAAGAGCAGGTCATGACGATTCCGGGTACAGACGGACAAAAGATGAGTAAGTCGTATGGCAACATCATCGACATCTTCCTTCCCGAAAAACAACTGCGCAAGCAGATCATGTCGATTGTGACAGACAGTACTCCGATGGAAGCGCCAAAGGATCCGGATACTGATACGGTTTTCGCGTTGTACTCTCTGCTTGCTGATCCTTCCGATGTAAAACGGATGCGCAACAAATACCTTGATGGCAACTACGGCTATGGCCACGCCAAACAAGAACTCTTCGACCTCATCATGAGCCGCTACGCAAAGGAGCGCGAAACCTTTAATCTCTATTTTGAGAACGCCGCGCTGCTCGAAGAAAAATTGCAGAAGGGCGAAGAGAAAGCGCGCGTCATTGCTCACGATGTTCTTGATCGTGTACGCAAGAAGCTAGGATATGCTTGACTGTAAAGGCTTCAGGCCTTCCAGACAACTTCGTTGTGATCCTTCCCCGTCCGTAGCAGTATACGTAGTGGATTGGCTTCCAGGATGAGCCTTGCTTCTTTTTTGGGCCCCTTTTCAAGCTCTACAGGAACACCATCTCCCATATACGCAATAGGCAACAGGACGTCATTCTCGGGGCAGTGACTGTTGTGCACCTCCTGGAGTACCTTTTCCAGGAATGCTCCATACTTTTCCTGGAACTCATCCTCCATATCGTGGAGTTCCTCTTCCAGCTCGTCGTATTTGGGATTGCTATAGTCAACGGCATTCAGTTCACGCCTCTTTTCAGCAAGCCTGCCGAGCGCCTTGTCAACCTCCTTTGCGTCCATAGGGGTAGTAGTAATTTTTGCATAAATATTGAATAAATCAGGCGATTAGGAAAGGACTTCTTCGTCAAAAGGTTCGGGTTCTGTAACGACCTTACTAAATTTACAGTAACCTAAACGTGTGCAAAATGAATGAAGACTTTCTCCCCATACAGGGTACCGACCACATAGAGTTTTATGTGGGCAATGCCAAACAGGCAGCCGCTTACTACCAGCATGCTTTCGGCTTTCAATGGATCGCATACGCGGGCCCCGAAACGGGCGTGCGCGACAGAGCTTCATATGTATTGAAGCAAGGCAAAGTTGTGTTCGTCCTCACGAGCGCCCTTCGGCCTGACTCGCCGATTGCCGAACACGTACATCTGCACGGCGATGGTGTAAAGGTGCTCGCCCTCACGGTCGACGATGCAACCGCTGCATTTATTGAAACTACTTCCCGCGGAGCAGAAGTGGCTGCAGAACCAACGCGAATGAAGGACGGCAACGGTGAAGTCGTTACATCGTCGATTAAGACCTATGGCGATACGATACACACATTCGTCGAACGAAAGAAGTATACTGGTCCTTTCCTTCCCGGATATCAAGCTGTAACTCCGGAGGTTTCTGTCACACCTGTTGGATTCAAGTATGTCGACCACTGTGTTGGCAACGTATACCTGGGTGAAATGAACAAATGGGTGGAGTTTTACGAAAAGGTAATGGGATTTCGTTTGCTCGTCACGTTTGATGACGAGGACATATCGACCGAATACAGCGCTCTTATGTCGAAAGTAGTCTCGAATGGCAACGGCTACATCAAGTTTCCCATCAATGAACCGGCTGAAGGGCGCAGGAAATCACAGATCGAAGAGTATCTCGAATTTTACAACGGCCCGGGTGTGCAGCACATCGCCCTTGCCACAGACGACATCGTCCACACGGTAAGTGAACTCAAAAGACGAGGCGTTGAATTTCTGCATGTTCCCGAAGCGTATTATGAAGATGTACCTGATCGTGTGGGCAACATTGACGAACCATTGGATCCGCTGAAGAAACTCAATATTCTGATTGATCGCGATGACGAGGGGTACCTACTTCAGATCTTTTCCCGCCCTGTAAGCGACCGACCTACCCTCTTCTATGAAATCATCCAGCGCAAGGGTGCAACATCGTTCGGGAAAGGCAATTTCAAAGCGCTGTTTGAAGCCATTGAAAGAGAGCAGGCCTTGCGCGGCAACCTCTAACCGCCGGATTCGCCAAAAAATATCACACTGGTAGCCCCGAATAGGCCGCGTTTTCTAATTTTGGGCCTCATTCCGTAACCATGGAGACTACTGTACTGGAAGAGGTAAAGCGCAAAGCCCAGAAGTGGCTTGACAGCCCCTTAGTTGACGACGAGACCAAACGCGAAATCCGCGAACTCATGAGCCGTGCTGACACCAAGGCTCTCATTGACAGCTTTTACAAAGACCTGGAGTTCGGCACGGGTGGACTTCGGGGCATTATGGGTCCCGGTTCCAACTGCGTCAACCCATATACGATAGGCATCGCAACCCAGGGATTTGCCAACTACCTCAACAAGAGCTTTCCGGGGCAGAAAGTAACGGTGGCCATTGCACACGACAGCCGCAACAACAGCAGCCGCCTCGCGCAAATAGCAGCGAATGTTCTTTCTGCGAATGGCATCCTTGTGAAGTTGTTCTCCGAGTTGAGGCCGACGCCGATGCTCTCCTTCGCCATCCGATATCTTCGCTGTCAGGGTGGAATTGTGATCACCGCCTCTCATAATCCTAAAGAATACAACGGCTATAAAGTTTACTGGTCCGACGGTGCGCAGGTCGTGCCACCGCACGATGGCAACATCATTCGTGAAGTGAAGGCGATCACCGACTTTGCGCAGGTGAAGTTTGATCCGGTGCCGGAGAACATTACGCCAATCGGACCTGAGGTTGAGGATGCATACTATGAAGAAGTGATCAAGCTCGTCCCCAATCGCGATGCCATCAGACGACAACACAACATTCCGCTGGTATACTCAAGCCTTCACGGTGCCGGCATCACGATGGTCCCTGAATGCCTTCGTCGTGTTGGATTTACGAACGTGCACGTTGTCGAAGAGCAGAAACAACCGGACGGCAACTTCCCTACCGTGAAGTCGCCGAACCCCGAAGAAAAATCTGCTATGGAAATGGCCATTGCCAAGGGGCGCGCCGTCAATGCTACGATGGTAATGGCTACCGATCCGGATACCGACCGTGTCGGCATTGGTGTTCGGAACAAGTCGGGAGAATTCATTCTGCTGGACGGCAATCAGGCCTTCAGCCTGCTGATGCAATTCCTGCTGAAAAACGTCGGAAAGGCGTCGGGATACATTGCAAAGACTATCGTCACAACCGAGCTTGTCGACACCATGGCAGCGCGCTACGGTATTGCCTGCTACAATACGCTCACCGGATTCAAGTATATCGCTGAGTTAATGGGCAAGCTCGAAGGCAAGGAACAATTCATCGCTGCCGGAGAAGAAAGCTATGGTTATATGGTGGGCGACTTCGTTCGCGACAAGGATGCAGTGTCGGCGTGCGCCTTTTTTGCCGCCATTGCCGCCAGCGCTGCAGACGAAGGTAAATCGATATACGATTCACTCGTCTCCATGTACCTCGAGTTCGGCATGTATCAGGAACGGCTGATCACCCTTACGCGCACAGGTCGCGAAGGCGAGCAAGCCATTCGCACGATGATGGAAAATTTCAGGTCGAAGGCACCGGAACGCATCGCGGGCCACCGCGTCGTTCGTTCGCTCGACTACAAGACTGGCGTCGAACTGAATCTGGAAACCGGCAAGCAGAGCAGCCTCACCCTACCAAAGTCGGACGTACTTCAATTCTATCTCGAAGACGGCAGCAAGATTTCCGTTCGCCCCTCCGGCACCGAACCCAAGATCAAGTTCTACATCAGCGTCAACACCCCCCTCGCTTCCGCGGAGGAGTATGAGACGACGCGATTGCAGCTGCAGAAAAAGTTGGATGAAATTGAAGCAGCCCTCTTGGGATAGTTGCAGATGCGTCTGACTTCAAGCCGGTCCAACCCACGGAATTGCCTAAATTTGCGGGCTAATAGTGGTGGTAGATGAAAAAAGTGGCGTTTTACACATTGGGATGCAAACTCAATTTCTCAGAGACGTCTACGATCTCCCGGAAATTTGAGGAAAAGGGCTACCGCAAGGTTGACTTTACCGCCACGCCCGACATTTTCATCATCAACACCTGCTCCGTTACAGAAAATGCAGACCGCAAGTGCCGGAAGGTGGTTCGCGAAGCACGTAAGATTTCACCCAATGCTTTTGTCGCCATCATCGGATGCTATGCGCAGCTGAAGCCGGCCGAGATTGCTGAAATTCCCGGGGTTGACGCAGTCCTGGGTGCGGCAGAGAAGTTTCGGCTTGTAGAACTTCTCGACGGCTTTGAGCGTCCTGCCACACCGCGGATACTCGCATCGCCCGTTGAACGCGCCAACACGTTCAACGCGTCCTGGTCACTCCACGACCGCACCCGTACGTTTCTGAAGGTTCAGGACGGCTGTGATTACTCCTGTTCTTTCTGTACCATCCCTCTGGCCAGAGGAAAGTCGCGAAGCGAAACAATAGAAAACGTAGTTTCCGCCGCGCAGACCATCGGCGAGTCGGGCGTACGGGAAATCGTGCTCACAGGTGTAAATACCGGGGATTTTGGGATTCGGGACGGACGACGTGAAGACCGCTTTATCGACCTCATCCGGGCTCTTGATCGCGTTAGCAGCGTCTCCAGGTTCCGGATTTCATCCATAGAGCCCAACCTACTGACCGACGAGGTACTGGACTTTGTAGCAGGATCAGAGCGCTTTGTCCCCCATTTCCATGTTCCCCTCCAGTCGGGCAGCAACAAGATCCTGCGGCTCATGCGCCGCCGTTATCTGAGGGAGTTGTATGCGGACCGGGTACGGCGCATCAAGGAACAGATCCCCCACTGCTGCATTGGAGTCGATGTGATCGTGGGATTTCCGGGAGAGTCAGAAGCCGACTTCCTGGACACCTACCATTTTATTAACGACTTGGACGTCTCGTACCTGCACGTGTTTCCCTATTCGGAACGGGCCAACACACCCGCGGCGGAGATGACGCCGGTTGTGGCCAAAGCCGAGCGCGCCCGGCGTTCTGAGATGCTTCACATCCTGTCGGACAAAAAGCGCAGAAAGTTTTACGAGGACAATGTTGGACGGGAAGCCAACGCCCTGTTCGAGACGCGCGGTGAGAATAACGAAATGACCGGCTTCACGGAGAACTATATAAAGGTAACCGCCCGCTTCGACCCCCTTGCCATCAACGACCTCCGTAGAGTGAAGCTAACTGGCATCTCCGCTAACGGATTTATGGAGGTTAGTGAAGTTGACGAAGAAATCCTTACACACCGTCACTAGGGAGGTTTTTACTCACTTCCAAAAATCATCAGCAAACTTTTACTTCACGGAACAATTCTCAATCAATTGAGATTGATTCTATTATCCAGCTTTCGTGCATTGTGTGATTTAAGATTTTTTTCGAATGCACTGCTTTTGGAAAGTAATTATCAGAACGTTCTTACGTTGTACCCATTCGAAGTGGCATAGCATTGCGGGCGCGGCGTCGGGCGCCCTATCTTTGCACCACAGGTTGTGAAGAAATTCTAGAATCCAGGAGTTGGTGCAGTGAAGTTGGGGATTGGCAGCCCACCCTGGAGAATGGTTTTGGTGAAGATGGAAGGATGGGGTTTGCCAATAGGGGCGTTATCCGGAGACGGTGACGTCCCCTTTTTTTATTGGATCATACCGTCCTTGATTTCAAGACGCCGGTCGGCCATCTGAGCGAGATCTTCGTTGTGCGTAGCAATTACAAACGTTTGTCCCATCTTATCGCGCAGCGTAAAGAACAATCGATGCAGTTCGTAAGCGTTCTTCGAGTCCAGATTTCCACTGGGTTCATCCGCGAAGATCAACTTGGGTGAGTTGATCAGTGCACGGGCCACCGCCGTACGTTGCTGCTCCCCTCCTGACATTTCCGAAGGTTTGTGGTCGCGGCGTTCCGCGATTCCGAGCAATCCCATGAGCTCTTCCGCACGGGCGCGGACTTCGCCTTCACGTCGCCCTCCAATCAGTCCCGGAATCATGACGTTTTCAATTGCCGAGAATTCCGGAAGCAGGTTATGAAACTGAAATACAAAGCCAATAGACTGATTTCGGAAAGCCGCCAGCGCCTTCGTTCCCTGGAGGAAAACATCCTGTCCCAGGATTAGAACTTTGCCACTATCGGGTGTGTCGAGAGTCCCGAGGATGTGAAGCAGCGTGCTCTTTCCTGCTCCCGATGATCCGACAATAGCAACAATCTCCCCCGGCTTGATGTGAATGCTGATACCTTTCAGCACGTTGAGTTGTCCGTAAGACTTGTGAATATCAATGGCCTTTAACATCGGGCTTACCGCAGGTGCTGAATTTGAAATAAAGCCTTAAATAAACTAGTTTCGCCTCAAATTAAAAACTAATGAACATTCACGAATACCAGGGCAAGGAGCTCCTTCAGCGTTATGGCGTTACTGTGCAACGTGGCGTTGTTGCCGACACACCGGATGGAGCTGTGGCAGCTGCAAAGGAACTCCAGGCTGAAACAGGCACCCAATGGTTCGTCATCAAATCACAAATACATGCCGGCGGCCGCGGAAAGGGAACCATCCGCGAGACAGGATCAAAAGGCGTGGTAGTTGCCAAGGGCATCCATGAAGTGGCCGATAAGGTCAAGGCCATTCTTGGAGGAACGCTGGTGACACATCAGACCGGACCTGATGGAAAGCGGGTAAACAAAGTTCTGGTTGCCGAAGATGTATACTATCCCGGTGAACTTGAGCCAAAAGAATATTACATCAGCATACTCCTCGATCGTGCTAAAAGTCGTCCCGTGTTGATGGCCTCGACCGAAGGAGGGATGAACATAGAGGAAGTAGCTGCCACTACACCCGAAAAGATCATCAAGGAATGGATTGACCCTGCGATCGGACTTCAACCCTATCAGGCACGCAGAGTTGCCTTCGCATTGGGACTTGAAGGAAACGCATTCAAGGAAGGTGTAAAGTTTGTCACGGCCTTGTACAAGGCCTATATAGGACTTGACGCGTCTCTGTTCGAAATCAATCCGATGCTGAGAACGTCTGATGGTCGCATATTGGCCGTCGATGCTAAGGTTAATCTCGATGACAACTCACTCTTCCGGCATAAGGATCTCGCAGAGTTGCGCGATGTCACGGAAGAAGATCCGCTGGAAGTTGAGGCCAGCAAGTCGGGACTCAATTACATTAAGCTTGATGGCAATGTTGGGTGTATGGTAAACGGCGCCGGCCTGGCCATGGCAACAATGGACGTTATCAAGTTGTCGGGTGGTGAGCCCGCAAACTTCCTGGACGTGGGTGGTAGTGCGAATGCGGAGACTGTAGAGGCTGGGTTCCGCATTATCCTTCGTGACCCGAACGTAAAGGCTATTCTGATTAACATCTTTGGGGGCATCGTTCGCTGCGATCGGGTAGCAAATGGTGTCGTCGAAGCATACAAGAAAATCGGCAATATTCAGGTGCCCATTATCGTTCGGCTTCAGGGTACCAATGCAGAAGAAGGGGCCAGGATCATTGAGGAGTCAGGGTTGAAGGTTTTCCCCGCTATTCTGCTGAAAGATGCGGCTCAACGAATAAAAGAGGTATTAGCTTAGAATTTTTATAAAAAACGCATTTTTTTGCCTATATTTATTCGTCTAATCCGGCCTTGATCAGCGTATGAGAAGAGGAATTTTACTACTTTTTGTGTTTACCCCGTTAGTGGCCATCTCCCAGACCTTTTACGCGGTAAGAAAAGAACGGTCGTTGATCTTAGTCGGAGGTGTCGGCACAGCATCCTATTTCGGTGACTTAAAGGACCCTGGTGATCTCATAGATTTCAAGCCAAGCTTAAGCGCAGGGTTGCAAATGTATTTCACACCTCGGATCTCGGTTCGAAGCGAGTTGACATACTTCAACATCAAGGGAGACGATGCAAGTTCATCTGATCTTTCCCGTAAGCAACGCAACCTGTCGTTTACTGCAGGTAACTTTGAGTTGAGTGCTGTTGGTATTGTGGATCTCTTCCCTCTTGGTCGTCGCTTTTATCAGCGCCCTGGTGTGAACCTGTACGGTCTCGCGGGTGTCGCGGCGATGTATATGAATCCGAAGGCCGAGTACAACGGACAAAAATACGCACTTCAGCCGTTGCAGACGGAAGGAGTTTCCTACAGCCGCTTCCAGTTTGTTATTCCTTACGGACTGGGTATGCGTTTCAAGGCCGGACCCTTCTTCAACATCGGCATTGAAAGCGTGTGGAGAAAAACATTTACGGATTATCTCGACGATGTTAGTACAGTCCATCCTAACAAGGCAGGCTGGACGGACCCCATTCGGGTAGCGCTGTCCGACCGTCGCCAGGAAGGTAATCCTGAACTCGAGCCGTACCCTGTTGGGGCGCGTAGAGGTGATCCCTCCAACGACGACGCCTACCATCTGCTGATGCTTAAGGTCGAGTACTACCTGCCTGACAATTTCCTGTTCAAGGACCCCTACAAGAAGCTGTACAACATCCGCCGCAGGCCCTATTCCCGGTAGTAACTCCCCCTGTTGTAACCATTTTCCTGCTTTCCTATCCAATGGATAGGCACTGGCATATTCGTGGCTTGAATTCGGCAAAAATCCACGATATTGAACCTTTTTACAGGTTTCCTGTTTAAAATGAGTACATGAAAGTAAAGGTCTCCCGCAAAGAGCATTTTAATGCCGCCCACAGATTATACAATCCCGAATGGTCAGACCAGGAAAATGAACGCGTTTTCGGGAAATGCGCCAGTCCGAATTTTCATGGACACAATTATGAACTGATAGTAAGCCTTATTGGTGAACCCGACCCGGCCACTGGATACGTATATGATATGAAGCGACTAAGTGACCTGATCCGGAAGAACGTAATTCAGAAATTTGATCATAAAAACCTTAACCTTGACACGGAGTACTTCAGGAACCTCAACCCCACTGCTGAGAACATTGCTACTGTTATCTGGAGAATCCTGCGGGAACAAATAGAAAGTAAGTTCGACCTCAAAATCACACTCTATGAGACCGAAAGAAATTTCGTTGAATATCCGGCATCGTAATCTGCAGGATCCGGACGACGCGGGCGACGATCATGTAATGTCGTCGACTGAGACGCCGTTACGACCCGATGCGTTTCTCCTGTCGGACGAGGAAAAGATCAAACGCATCGAGAAACACTTTGCCAGCATCATGGAGATATTGGGGCTTGATCTTACAGACGATAGTCTCGGCGGTACACCACATCGTGTGGCCAAGATGTACGTCAAAGAAGTCTTCAGCGGTCTCAATCCCAAAAACAGACCGCACGTAAAATTGTTTGATAACAAGTACGCGTACGATCAGATGCTGGTAGAGAAGGACATTACGTTCTACTCGCACTGCGAGCATCACTTCGTGCCTATCTATGGAAAAGCGCACGTCGGATACTTCTCGTCGGGAAAGGTGATTGGCCTGTCAAAGATCAACCGGTTCGTTCAATACTTTGCCAAAAGGCCCCAGGTGCAGGAGCGGCTCACCATGCAGATCGGCCACGAGCTGCAGCGTGTGCTCAACACGGAAGATGTGGGTGTTGTGCTTGATGCTAACCACATGTGTGTGGCTTCCCGCGGCGTTGGAGACACGAATAGCCGCACCGGAACGGCCTATTTTTCGGGCAAATTCAGGGATGAGAACATCAAAAGGGAGTTTCTGAACTATATCAACAGCAAATAAAGGCCGAAAGGCGAGCAAGAAAGCTACGAAATCATTACATTAGGTGTAGTAACTTCTTAACTCTGCCATGTCGCTGGAACAGGAGATACGTCAAACGACGTTCCGAAGCGAATTTCACAAGGCCCTCCTCAACCTGATCTACACACACAATGTGCTGATCAACAGCAGCGCAGGGTTCTTTAAATCCTACGGCATCACCCGCCAGCAGTACAACGTCCTGCGTATTCTTCGCGGACAGCATCCCGCCGGTGCTACAATTCAAATGATCCGCGAGCGCATGCTCGATAAGATGTCGGACGCGTCGCGTATTGTCGAGCGCTTGCGTGCGAAACGCCTCGCATCACGCCAACTCAACACGGAAGACAGACGCACCGTTAAGATCACCATTACAGACGAAGGCAACGCGCTTCTGGACGCAATGGAAAGTCACATTAGCGATCTAGAAAAAGGACTACGCAACCTCACCGAAGACGAAGCCCGTCAACTCAACAGCCTTCTCGACAGAATCCGCCAGAATATCGGCTGACCCTCCTTGGCCACGTAAGTTCATGGGCGATTTCCACAGATTCGATTACGAAATATTTTGTTAGTTTAGCGCGCCTAAATTACTCGTCGCTATGGTTTTTGACTTAGACATGATCCGGGAAGTGTACCGGAACATGCCGGCCCGCATCAAAGAGGCCAGGAAAATCGTGAACCGGCCACTTACTCTGGCGGAAAAAATTTTGTATGCACACTTGCATACAGATCAACCGATTGAAAACTTCGAAAGGGGCAAATCCTATGTTAACTTCTCTCCCGACAGGGTGGCTATGCAGGATGCCACGGCTCAGATGGCCCTGCTGCAATTCATGTCAGCCGGGATACCTAAAGTCAGGGTCCCTTCCACCGTTCACTGCGATCACCTTATTCTCGCAAAACAAGGTGCGGAACAAGACCTCAAGGATTCACTGACTGCCAGCGGCGAAGTATTTAATTTCCTCGAATCTGTATCAGCGAAATATGGCATCGGCTTCTGGAAGCCCGGAGCTGGAATCATCCACCAGGTTGTGCTTGAGAATTATGCCTTCCCTGGCGGCATGATGATCGGTACTGACTCGCACACGGTAAATGCAGGCGGGCTGGCCATGGTGGCTGTCGGTGTCGGCGGCGCAGACGCTGTAGACGTGATGTCCGGAATGCCCTGGGAACTGAAGTGGCCGAAGCTGATTGGAATAAAACTCACGGGCAAACTCAACGGCTGGACATCAGCCAAAGACGTCATTCTAAAAGTGGCGGGCATCCTTACTGTGAAAGGTGGCACAGGTGCTATCGTCGAATACTTCGGTCCTGGCGCACTTTCGCTTTCGTGTACAGGTAAGGCTACGATATGCAACATGGGTGCTGAAATTGGTGCCACCACATCAACGTTCGGTTACGATGAAAAGATGGCCCAATACCTTCGGGGCACCGGACGCGCAGAAGTGGCAGACCTCGCTGATTCGATGCGCGAACATCTCACGGGAGATCCCGAAGTATATGCAAACCCCGAGAAGTATTTTGATCAGGTAATCGAGATCGATCTTTCAACACTCGAACCTCACGTTAACGGACCTTTCACGCCGGACCGCGCTATTCCTCTCTCCCGCTTTGCGGAAGAAGTGAAGAAGAACGGATGGCCTGAGAAGCTTGAAGTCGGACTCATAGGGTCATGTACCAACTCCTCATATGAAGACATCACCCGCTCTGCATCGCTCGCAAAGCAGGCTGTTGAAAAGAAGCTGAAGGCAAAGGCAGAGTTCACCATTACACCCGGTTCGGAGCAGGTACGATACACTGTCGAACGCGACGGCTACCTGGGCATTTTCGAGAAGATGGGCGGAGTGGTGCTGGCGAATGCATGTGGTCCCTGCATTGGACAATGGGCGCGCCATACCGACGATCCTCAAAGAAGAAACTCAATCATCACTTCGTTCAACCGGAACTTTGCCAAGCGCAACGACGGTAACCCGAACACGCATGCGTTCGTGGCTTCGCCAGAGATTACTACCGCGTTTGCCATTGCCGGCGACCTGACGTTCAACCCTATCACCGACACCCTCATCAACGAAGACGGTGTGCCGGTTAAGCTCGACGAACCTCAGGGTGTCGAGTTTCCTCCGAAGGGCTTTGCCGTTGAGGACGCAGGTTATGTTGCTCCCGCGGAAGATGGAAGTAACATCACGGTACAGATCAATCCCGATTCAAATCGCCTCCAGAAACTCGAACCATTCCCGGCATGGAATGGCAAGAACCTTCTCGGCATGAAACTGCTCATCAAGGCGAAAGGCAAGTGTACAACTGACCACATTTCCATGGCCGGCCCCTGGCTTCGCTTCCGGGGTCACCTCGACAATATTTCCAACAACACCCTTACGGGCGCCGTCAACTATTTCAATGACAAGACGGACTGTGTTAAAAACCAGATCACTGGTGAATACGGACCTGTTCCTGCTACGCAACGCGCGTATAAGGCAGCTGGCATACCGACGATCGTTGTTGGCGACCACAACTACGGCGAAGGTTCATCGCGCGAACACGCAGCAATGCAACCACGCCACCTGGGTATCAGGGTAATCCTGGTGAAGTCGTTCGCACGCATTCACGAAACCAACCTGAAAAAGCAGGGTATGCTTGCGTTGACATTTGCCAACGAAGCGGATTACGACAAGATTCTTGAAGACGATACGATCGATATCATCGACCTGACAGAATTTGCACCGGGCAAACCGTTAACGCTCGTGCTTCATCATGCGGATGGGACGAAGGACACGATTCTGGCCAACCACTCCTACAATGCAGGTCAGATCGAATGGTTCAAGGCGGGGTCGGCGCTCAACCGGATGGCGTTGCAATTCGAGATCGAAAAGCATTCCAACGGTGCTTCTGCCGGAAAGAAGGCACGTACATCCAAATCCAAATTGCCTGTTAAGGTCGCCGTAAAGAAGACCATAAGGAAATCCGCCCGCAAGGTTGCCGGCAAAGCCGTCGCGCCCAGGAAGGTTGCGAAGAAGACAACTGCGAAGGCTGTGGTTAAGAAGGCTGCGGCTAAGAAGGTAGCAGCCAAAAAGGCCGCAGTTAAGAAAAAAACGACGGTAAAGAAGTCCGTTAAGGCCGCAACCAGGAAGGTCGCTCGTAAGGCCGCCGCCAGTGCCCGCAAGGTTTCACGCAGTGTTGCGCGTGCAGGCAAGGCCGCGGGTCGTAAGATTTCCAAATTGGTTAAAAAGGTGAAGAAGGCTGTCAGGAAGAAGAAGTAACCTTACAGCTTCACCTGTAACGTCACATAGTAGTTGCGGCCATCCGACGGGAGGATACCCGGTCCCGGATATCCACTGGCGCGCCGCGTAAAGTACATGTTGTCGGTGAGATTATTGACCCCCGTCTCCACAGTGAGGAACTTGTACTTGTACTTGGCCGCAATGTCCATGACGTGGTACGCAGGGATGAGACCTTCGACAGCGGAAGGCGTGTACACAGCGTTGGTAACGTCACTGTATTGGTTCGCCGTAAAAGCCCCCTGCCACGTGACCATTAGATCCCTCCACTGCCAGGTTAGCCCTGCGCGAATGTTGTACCGGGGTACTAATTCGACCTCTTTACCATCGATCGCCGACTCCGCGCTGTTCACATAGACTGCGTCGATCACGGCAACATTACCGAACGCAGTGAGCTTGTGCGCGCGCTCCTGAGGTAAGAAGAAATCCAGCAAATCATATTGACCGAACGCTTCAATGCCTACGTGACGTGAGTCGGCCACATTCGTGCGATAACGATAGATCCTGAAGTTCTGATCGTCGACGCGAAGGATGGAGCCAATACGATCTTCGTACCTCAAATAGAACACGCTGACGTCAAAGTTGTAAATGCCGTCGCGACCCCCGCGCACACCGAGATCAAAATTAAACCCCCTTTCATCGCTGATCTCAGGATCAACACTCAGGTTAGGATTTATTACGCGTATGTCATTAAAGTTTATGGCACGATAGTTCTGTGAGAAGTTGCCATAAATCTCCGTGTGTTCGCTGGAGCGATAGCTGATGCCCACACCAGCAATGATAAAGTTGCGTACGCGATCGCGTTCTTCGAACACCTGGAACGTTGAGTCCTCTGCGATACCCGTATCTGGGTTGGGGCGCAGCACGGTATTCTGATAGTATCCCTTCGCCTGTGTCTGTATCCGTTCATAGCGAATGCCCGGCGTCACGCTCAACTTATCCGTGAGGTTGAAAATGTTTTCGGCAAACAGCGATTCGTTGTTGCCGGGGAAATCGTAGTTCGAACCCTCGAGATTATCCGGGCTGAGAAAACGGAAATCAGCCTCGCTCCCATCCGGTGCCAACCCCTGGCGACGATATGTAAATCCATGATAATAGCGAGTGCCCAAAACCAGTGCAGCAGGGTTTCTACCCGCTCTGTAGTGGTGGACGAACCGAAGTTCTCCGCCGAAGTTGGTGAAGTCGTCAGAGAACAGATCGCGCGGACCACCATCATCAGCGCGGTCGATGCGACCGAGGTTGCCCAAAGCGTCCCTTGCTCCAAGAAGACCAAACAACCTCAAGTTCACCCGCCAGTTGTCCGACAGTTTACCATCGGCAAGCACCGCCATCAAATTCCAGTTCACCCTGAACCAGTTTCGCTCGCGTATGGACTGACGCGGATTCTCCTCGAACATTGCATCCGTTAGTCCCCCAGGCTGTTTGGCGAGGTAATTCATGTGCGTGTACTGCGCCGTTACACTGAATTTGGCTGACACAGGCAAGGTCAAAGAAACGTAACCGGTGTTTTGATCAAACTCTGAATTTGGCCTCCACCCGTCGGCGTGCTTGTGATGATAGAACCCATAATACCGGATCTTACCCTTGGTTCTGCCAACGCTGTTGAAAGAGTTAAATAGTCCAAAAGATCCCAACGACTGGCGACTGACGATCTCCAGCGGGCGCGACGTGGGTCCATCCTTCATTACGAAATTCAGCAAGCCCCCAAATTGCGTCCCGTATTGAAGTGAAGCGGCGCCGCGAACTACCTGGATGCGCTCTACCGCCTCTGACGGTGGAACGTAATAACTTTCCGGATATCCCAGGGCATCCGCACTGATGTCATAACCGTTCTGACGTACGTTGAAGTTGGATGTGCGGCTGGGGTCGAGACCACGCGCTCCGATACCCAATTGAAGGCCCGCCCCATCGCTTTCGTAGATGTTGAGTCCGGGCACCTTGGCGTATATCTGTCTTGCGTTGTTTGTCGCGAGGCTAGCAGCCATTTCGCCAATCTCGATCACCTCTGTCTTCTTGGACTCATAAATTGCTGTACCCTCAACGCCGCTCAGGCGCCGTATACCCCCATTGCTGACGCGTTCGTCTTCAACTGTCACAGTCTGAAGTACGCCTCGGATTTCTTCAAGGAAAACATCAACATGGTTGTCGCCAGGACGAAGGGTAATGCTGAGCTCCTGTATCGCGCGGTCAGGAGCAAACACCGAAATACGATGAGCACCGGCAGGCAGGCCGGTGATGCTAAATTCTCCATTCGCGTCTGTCGTCCACCCGCGCAAAACAGAGTGAACGTACACTTCAGCGCCTTCAATCGCAGCGCCAGTGTTACTGTCCTTAACAGTACCGGTGAGCGTGCACTGCGCGAGAAGCGCCCCGCCTGTTGCGATCAGGGCGACAAGGACAACGACGGTATGGACGATCAGCTTCTTCATTGATTGAGGTCCACGATCCAATCTTTGTGTCGGAAGCCGTCGCGCTCCCGGGTAAGGTCTACCTGGTCGTCGATGAACAACCGCGAGCCTCTGCCATTCAGTGTCACGTATGCCTCAGCACGAACAATGGCATCGTTCATTCCTTCGGAGCGATATTTTTCTTCCAGGAAGTGCGCAAACTGCAGGATCATATCCGGCTGCGTCGACATCATCTTCTCCTGTATCGGTGTGAGGTAATCGCCTGGCACAACATCCCACCGTCTGCCGGTATCCGGATCTTCAACGTGGAATACTACATAGCCGGCCTTCTCCATCAACATGACACGCCATGAGAACCTGTAACCCTGCTCCGTCCAGAACAGGTCGCCGGGATAGAGAAGGTAGCGCCAGGGGGCTAGCACCTGAATGACAAAGAACACCGCCATGAATCCGGTAATGATGCGGGGAACAGGAAGAAGCTTTATGGTATTCGAGTCCACGCGAGGGATGGCGTTGACTCCCAGGCGAAGGACAGCAGCCAATCCTTCGAGAAGTCTGGTGTGAAATGCTGGTGAAAAAAATATCAGCGTGCTGAGGATCATGATGAAGGGGAACATCCCGATTGGGAACAGCATCCAGGTGATCATGTGAAACCCGATAACAGCGATATATGCCCAGGGCCGTGTGCGGGCATTGAGAAGGAAAAAGACGATCGTGAGATCGTACAGCGCCCCCATCCAGCTGAAAGCATAGGCGGCGAACGCCGTTGACAAAAAGCCTCCGATGACCGGAAGGTGACTCTGCGCCGGCAGCCAAATGCGAAGCGGCATGGCGTCAAAGAGCCATTCCGCATTGAGCTTGGCGATGCCGGCGTAGATGTACACGATAGCCAACTGAAGCTTTAGGATCGTTACGCTCCATGCCGGTACCTCTCCTGTAGCGAGCGTGGGCTTACGAAGTACGTCGAAAGAGAACGCGCGGTTGGCAGGCACAAAGCAGAGGAGCAGCGCCACCAGGCTAACGAAGTAATAATGATTAAGATAGTAGGTCTTGTCGAGGAGTTCCACATAGGTGAACGACAGGAAGAAAAGTGCGGCGGACAACCGATAGCGCCAGCCAAGCATCACCCCTATCGCCGACGCCAGCATGAGGGCGAAGAGCCCATACATTCCCACCGCCCCGGGAGCCGTCACCCATTCAAAGCCGTAATAGGTGAAGTGTACCTCAGGCTCAATATAGAACTCACGGATCCAGCCGTTGGCCCAGAAGCGGATCACACTGATCGCCATCATCAGACCGAAGACGATACGGAACGTGACCAGAGGCGCGATAGGCGCAGGTCCGTACCATGCCAACTTCAAGGCAGTAACTAACCGGCTGTGCAAGCTAATCGCCGTCATTATCCTGGTAAGTAATCAGTATCCCAAGGGCTGACATCATGTCCGCTTTCAGCAGTACCAACAGCTTCTGCAACTCCTGATAGGCGGCCATAGCCGGATCAGGATTCTGCTCGACCGTCTCCGAATAAGGTTCAGGAATGGCAGCTGTTTTGCTCAACGCGAGATCGATCTGAGACGCGATGACGCTCGCTAAGGCGTCTCCATTGTGCCGCGCATTCAGTGCCGTAAGGTAATCATCGAACCCAACCCCGTCTGTTTTTCCTTTACCCAAGTAAAGATTCTGCAAACCTTTAATGGATTCGGTGGCGAGCAGAATAGACTGTTGCGCATAAAGCGCTTCGCAGTTCTCGGGTATGGGAACGTTGAGCGAACGAATGCCGAGGGGTTTACCGATCTTGTTATCCCGTACGTCAGCCTCATAGTATTGGATTGCTCCGTTGAGCAACAGGCCTGTTGAGCTTCCGACATCGTTGCCTGTGAGACTGACAAAAGTTCCGAGATAGTTATCACCTGCAGGAGACCATCGTTCATAGACGGCATTACATCGAGATCTGAGATCTTCAACAACGTCGAGGAGGTACTGCCGTCGCGCCGACGCTTCGTCGTCGGATTCGAACAGTTCGACGACAGTTTCTGCATCAGGGTCAGGGCCGTAAATAAGATAGTCCAATGCAGCAAAACCCTTTGCCGAATTACTGCTTATAGCATTGAGGTCGTAAGATCCAGACGATATATTGTCGTCGATCTTGATCTTGCTTATTGGATAAGTGTTGACCGACGAGTTGAACACGAGATTATCGGCCGGTCCGAAGTTGAAGTATCCGCAATGCTGGAAGGCGATGTAGGCCGACAGCCAGGCGTCGCGCAGCTTACCGAGGTTCTCCTCCGTACGCGAGTCCGTAAACGCTATGGCCGCCTCTTCCAGACGCGCGGCCCGCCGGGCCAGCGAATCATAGGCGGGCACGATAATGTTGACACCCAGATTCTCGAGCAGTGGCCCGCGGTCAAAGCCAGGGGCAGTCGATGTCTCCTTGTCGCACGACACGACCATCGCGCACAGCGCAAGTAAGATCGAGACTTTACGGAATCCTTGCGTTATCATGTTCAGAGTGCGTCTTTGACGTCAGCGAGTTCGGGGAAGGCGTCTACGAGAAGATCAATTGCCTCGTCGAGACCCGACAGATCGGATTCGGGAAGTTCCCAGAAGTTTTCTCCGATGTGTGTGTTCAGGATCGCGTTAATGTTGGCATCGCTTATTCTCTTCTTCGGACTGATGCGGAGCGCACGAATAAACATGTATCCTTCAGACAGCGCGTGGAATGCCTCGCCAAGTGATGCGGGGCCTTCACCAAGCAACTCCTTTGCCGTGTTCAGGTAGTGAATGGCAGTCGCTGCCGTCACCAGTTCGAAGCCTTTGTAAATAATCTCACGTTGTTCATTCTTGACGGGATAGTTCTTTGCCACGATGGCGGCGCGACCGGTGAGGAAGGCGTCCATGAGCATCTTGTTTGAACCGATGAGCGGATCACGACCGTTGCTGTAGTTCGCAAAGAATCTCAGGTTCGCCGTATTGTTGGGGAAGTCGACAGGAACGCCCCAGTAACCGAACGCCTCATCCCAGTGGTGTTCCATCGGGGTATAGTTGTTCGAACCATCAAGCTCGGTATTCTCTACATCATCGCCGACGCGTGCATCCGTCATGTACACATTAAAGATTTGGTGCAGGAACACCGAACCCATGATGCCCTTCTCAAAGGTCTGCGTGTACTCATGCCCGTTAGCGTCAACCAGCATCGTCGCTCCGTTCTTGCGGGTTATAAACCCGGCTGTACCATTAGCTGCGTCAAGCCCAGCCGCGCTCGCATCTTCCGCATCGGCAAACAGGTCTTCGAAGAAAGCGACGTCTGGGGGAAAGGTCTTGTCCTTCAGCTGGCGGTCGGACGTGAACGAGAAGTTGCCATCACCATCGCCACCCGCGTTTTCATACATGGCGAGCAGGGTCTCAGCATCAAGAGTGATTTCCTTCTTGTCGCCTTTCTGAAAGTATGCCTTGATTTCGGATGTCTGGTTTAGCCGGTCGGTCTGACCCCCGTAGAATACGGATGATTGTCCATTACGCGTAAACTCGTAAGTATCAGGTATTTGTAGTGACGGTGTTCCATTATCGTCGTTGTCACAAGAAAAGAGGAGAGCGCCTGCAAGAACGAGGCAGGGGGTCAGCAGCTTCAGATTCATTCTTATTTAGATTATTTTTAAATAGGCCCACAATGTTATTATTTATTTAGAATTAATTCAAATAAAAAATTGTTTGGCCGGACCCCTGTCACGAACCTGCCCGGCAACGTCTTTATTCATTCTGATTCCAAAGAAGCCCGGCTTTTTGCGGCTGTGGCATGGGTGCTTTATCTTGGCTCAGACTAACTTTTTCCCTTATGAAACAGCAGATTGTGACCCCAAAACGCTCCCTGACCAAGGAAACGGAAGCCTTGTTGAACAAGCAGATTGAAATGGAAGGCAAATCCTCCGCGGCATACCTTTCCATGGCCTCATGGTGCGAAACGAAGGGATACGACACGTCGTCCCAGTTCCTGTATAAGCACTCCGAGGAAGAGCGCATGCACATGCTGAAGCTGTTTCACTACATTAATGCTGCGGGTGGGCACGCCATCCAGCCGGAAATCAGCGGCATCAAGCATTCATTTAAGAGTCTCCGGGAAGTCTTCAATGACGTCCTCACGCACGAGCTCGAAGTCACCAAGTCCATCAACCAGATTGTGGACCACTGCTTTTCTATCAAGGATTTCGCGACGTTTAACTTCCTGCAGTGGTACGTGATGGAACAGCGCGAAGAAGAGACACTCGCGCGCAGGGCCGTCGAACTATTCGACATTATCGGAGAAGAAGGCGTCGGCTTGTGGATGATTGACCAGGAAATAGGAAAGCTCGAGATGTACGCCGCAAAGAGCTCAGGCACAACAACGTAGCACCTCAAACATAACAACTATCCTCCAACGACACCCGGCACGCCGGGTGTTCGCATTTTCAGACCATTCGTCCGGCAATGAACTCCCTCGCCCGGATTTGCATTGTTTGCCTTAGATAATATTCCGTACTAGAAAGAGTTATCTTGTACAAAGGGCGGACTATGTGGAGAATCATCCTCGTTCTGATTGTCGGTGTGGCGGCATTCGGGAGCGTTTGTGCTCAGGATCCCGGCCGTGTTCCTCCTCCGCGTCCACTCCAGGATACGATCGTCCAGGTCGACATTGTTATCGACACTGTAGTGCTTGAACAGGAGACACCGTCGTCGGTGCCGCTGGGCAACGAGCCCGTTTCCGGCCCCCGCTCCTACCGACGCGTCATAAAATCTGACGCCATCACGCGCCGGGGTTTGTTCACTATCCACAAGGTTGAAGACAAATACTACTTTGAGATCGCCGACAGCCTGCTCGGCCGCGATATGCTCGTAGTGACCCGTATTGCCCGCGGTGCCGCCGGCGTTCGTCCCGGACACTCGGGGTATGCCGGTGACCAGATCGGCTCTACCGTCATCCGGTTCGAGAAGGGGCCTGACGACAACCTCTTTCTCAGACGCGTTTCCTTTGGCGACTATGTTGGAGACAGTACCAACTCACTCTTTGACGCCGTCATACGTTCCAACCTTCAACCTCTCGCCGCATCGTTTGGCATCAGCGCGTACACACCGGACCGTACGGGTAGCGTGATCGAGGTTACGAACTACATCAACGGCGACAACGACGTCCTCTTTTTTTCGCCCGGTGTGAAACAGCAGATGAAGGTAGGGCGCATGCTTCCCAACATGTGCTATATCAAAGACATACAGCCCTACCCTCTTAACGTTGAAATACGCACAATAAAAACTTATGAGCGCGAAGGAGGCGGCGCGTCAGGCAACGCGTTCACCTGGGAAATTAACACATCAATCATGGTACTACCCAAAGTACCAATGCAAAAGCGATTTGCCGATCGTCGCGTAGGCTATTTCACGGAACGCTATACCGACTACAGCACCAACCCGCAAGGCGTGGAAGTTGTTAGCTACGTGAAGCGGTGGCGATTGGAACCGAGACCGGAAGATCTCCAACGATACTTTCGCGGTGAACTCGTGGAACCTGCCAAACCGATCGTCTTCTACGTCGATCCCGCCACTCCACGCAAGTGGGTGCCGTATATCATCCAGGGTGTGAACGACTGGCAGAAAGCGTTCGAAGCCGCCGGCTTCAAGAACGCCGTGATGGCGCGTGAAGTCCCGGACAAGTCAGAAGACCCTAATTTCAACATCGAAGACTCCCGCCATTCGATGATCGTTTACAAACCTTCCGAATGGACGAACGCAACCGGCCATATCATCACCGACCCGAGAAGCGGTGAGATCATCGCTGCACAGGTAAACTTCTATCACAACATCATGTCTATGCTGAGGACGTGGTACATGGTGCAATGTGGTGCTACCGATCCCCGCGCACAGCGAATGCAGTTCGACGATGTGCTTATGGGGCGACTCATCCGCTCTGTAGTCAGTCACGAAACCGGACACGCGCTCGGGCTCCTTCACAATTTCGGAGCAAGCTCATCGGTGCCTGTGGAACGTCTGCGTGATCGCGTGTGGCTCGAGCAGCATGGGATATGTCCCTCGATCATGGATTACGCCCGATTCAACTATGTGGCCCAACCGCAAGACTCGGTGGGAATGGAAGGACTCGTGGCGCGCATCGGTGAGTACGACAAGTGGGCCATAGAATGGGGATACCGGCTTCTTCCTATTTCTCCCCTCGATGATCCCAAGCAATACCTGAGTTCATGGACTAACACCCGACTTCAGGATCCACAACTCTGGTACGGCTCGGAATTCTCCCCTTCCGATCCGCGCAGCCAGACAGAAGACCTGGGTGACAACGCGATGCGCGCGTCGCAATACGGAATGAAAAACTTACAAAAGGTCGTGCCGAACCTGATCGAATGGACATACCAGGACGGCGCCGACTACAGCGGCCTGGCTGAAGTCTATGGCGGTGTAACGGAACAGTACGGAAATTATCTGCGGCACGTCATGAGGTACGTTGGCGGTACGTATCAGACATTAAAGACTTACAATCAAAAGGGCGCCGTGTACCGACCGGTACCCGCGCACCTGCAACGCAATGCCATTCACTTTCTTGATGAGCACCTGTTTACTACGCCAACGTGGCTGCTCGATTCCGTCGTTCTCGCGCGTGTGGGCCGATCTCCACTGCAGGTCATTGAAAGATTTCAAAACCAGGTACTCTCTAACTTGTTGAGTCCGTCTTCACTGCGAGAGCTTATCAATGCGGAGTCGATGTACGGTTTGAAAACATACGGGTTGTCAAGCTTCTTTTACGACATGGACCGCTTTATTATGCGTGAAGTGAAAACCTATCAGCCCGTAGACATCTTTCGTCGTTCTCTGCAGCGCAATTACATCGACAGAATGCTGCGGCTGATAGAGCCTTCTTCTTCCCCGGCCAAAAGCTATAACGACATCGTTCCTGAAACACTGGCGCAACTCAGGTCGCTGCGCGATCGCTTACCAAAAGCCATTAGAAAAACCGAAGACGTGCCGACGAGGAACCATTTTCAGTACCTATTGGATCAGTTGAACGAAGCCTTGCCGGAGAAGTGATCCGGTTATACAACATCATTCTCCCCGCAACAACAATCTAAACTCATTCAATATCATCGCCGTTGCACCCCACACGACTTCGCGTTGGACTTCAAAGTGGGGCGCCATCAAAGGCATGCTTGTACCCGACACTACTTCGCGCTTCGTAATCTCATGCTGCTGACGAAGCTGGTAGACAGAGCCCAGGAGTACTCGATCCACCTCGTGTGGATCGGGTTTGAACTCCGGAACACCATCGTAGACACTGACGATTGGCGTGATGTGTATATTGCTTACCAGAACAGTAAAGCTTGAGAGCTGACCAAGGGCGGTAACCTTGTTGCTGACAATACCGATCTCCTCCTCTCCTTCCCTCAACGCCGTTTCCCATGCTGATTCACCAGGTTCGGCTTTTCCGCCGGGCAGGCTTACCTGTCCTCCGTGGACGCCCGCATAGGCCGGACGTTTGATCAATGGGAAGTAGATACCCCCATTTTGCTCAAAGAGCAGCAGCAACACACTGCCCTGACGGGGTGGTGATGTGAACTTGTATCGTGCCTGAATTTTATCCCGCGATGAGGGAAACATAGCCTCATGCGCTGTCACGCCAGGCAGTGGCTGCAGGAGACGATCCTGGAGGTATCGCGCGAGATCCGGAAGGTTTAATTCACCGTCAAATGTCATGTGATTATCAACCCTTCTTTTCTCGTGCCAGTTCCAGGTAGCGCCTGGCTTCTTTTACAGTGGAGTCCATCTCAATGGCACGCTCCAGGAGTCGTACCGCATTAGCCAGATCGCCGGACTTGTAATAATAAATGCCCTTATTACGATAGGCCCACGCGTTGCGAGGGTCGCTCACGATACTCTTGTCGATGTCGACAAGAGCTTCCGGTAGCTGTCCCATCATGAGCAGAATATATCCACGGTTGTTGAGGAAGTAAGGATCGCCGGGACGCAGCGTGAGCGCCTTACCGATGTAATCCATCGCGCGATCATATTGCCCTTCATCCGTGCTGATCAGCGCAAGTGTGTTGTAGGCATTGGGTTCATTGGGTGCCATTCGGGTTGCGCTTTCGGTGACCAGGCGGGCGGAATCCAATTTACCTTCGTAATACAGTACAGTACCCAGGTTAACCCAGACTTCGGCATCCTCATCGTCGCGCTCCAATAAGCTGAAAAACTCCCGCTTTGCTTTCGCATACTCATGGGTTGACGTATAAATCAGTCCCCTCAGATGGGGAATTACAGCGGTGTCGGGCTTGATGGCTTGCGCCTTCGCGAGATCGCTGAGAGCCCGCGACCATTCGCCCACCAGATAGCCAACATTCGCCCGGTTCAGCAGGGCATCAACAAAATCAGGGCGGCACATCAGAGCGTGTGAATAGCTTTCCATGGCTTCCGCATAGCTCCCGCGATTGAACTGGAGGGTACCCAGGTTGTTCCAGGCGTCCGCAAAACAGCTGTCGAGCGCTATCGCCTCACGGAAAAAACGCTCGGCTTGTTCCAGGCTGTTGCGCTTGACCGCCTCGTTGCCCCGCATCAAGAAACGCTGAACCCGTACCTCGCGGCTTTCCTGGCATGCAAACGTTAACCACACGATGGCAAGGGCGTATCGAAAAACAGAAAAATACCTGTTCCAGGCTGCCATAAAGAATCCTCCCTGGGCTTAACCGCCAAATTTATCATTAAATGCGGTAGAAAAACGGACCCAACATTTTGATTTTAGCGGCTGAGTTCATTACTTCGCAGTGCAAAAATTTATGAAAGTAACGTTCAGCACCAGCTTCCACCACCACCATCATGGATCTACCCACGATGCGTGACTAGCTGTTTGCTGACTCAAAACCTATAGGAACAAAAGGCTTGTCACGTTGTGACAGGCCTTTTTTGTTGACCCCTATCGACCATAACGAAATGAACACAGTACTCAGGATCGCCATTCAGAAATCAGGACGTCTTCAGCAGGGCTCGCTGGACTTGCTTAAAGAAAGCGGCCTGTCGTTTAGCAACGGGAAAGATCAACTCAAGGCACCGGCGCAGAATTTCCCCGCCGAGGTGTTGTTCCTGCGCGACGACGACATTCCGCAGTATGTAGAAGACCGCGTCGCCGACGCAGGAATCGTTGGCGAAAATATAGTCGCGGAAAAAAAGAAGAAGATAAACGTCATCAAGCGCCTCGACTTTGCACGTTGCAGGTTGTCGCTTGCGATCCCACGAGGTGAGCAATACAATGGCCTTGAGTGGTTCAACGGGAAGAACATTGCCACGTCGTATCCAAACATTGTGACGGATTTCCTTAAAGAGCGTGGCATTAGTGCGGGTATTCATGAAATCAGTGGATCGGTAGAGATTGCTCCGGGCATTGGCCTTGCGGAAGCGGTGTGTGACCTGGTGAGTAGCGGCAGCACGCTGCTCAGCAATGGTCTTCGTGAAGTAGAGGTCGTGATGCAATCCGAAGCCGTTCTTGTCGCGAATCCGAACTTATCCCCCGAGAAGAGCGAGATACTCGACAAGCTGTTGTTCCGCATTACGGCGGTGATGAAAGCAAAGAACAGCAAGTACATTCTTCTTAACTGTCCTAACGAAGCGATTGAAAGAATCACGCGCATTATACCCGGGATGAAGAGCCCGACGGTCATGCCACTGAGTCGTGAAGGATGGAGCTCGCTGCATTCCGTCGTCGATGAAAATGATTTCTGGAATCGCATCGACCAGTTGCGAGAGTCCGGCGCAGAAGGTATCCTGGTAATTCCTATTGAAAAGATGATTGTCTGACCATCGTCATGAAAGTAATCTACAATCCACCATCGGAAACCTGGAAAGCCCTGTGCTCACGGCCACAAATGGATCAGGAAGTGCTTGATCCTGTTATTCGCCGCATCCTTAGCGACGTGCGATTAAAAGGAGATCAGGCGCTAACAGACCTTACGCTGGAGTTTGACGGTGTACGCCTCCGCTCGCTGTCCCTCACATCTGAAGAAATCAAGGGCGCTGTAGAGACGCTCGACGACAGGCTTAAGGCCGCCATGGGCACCGCTGCCAAAAACATAGAAGCTTTTCACGCGAGTCAGATCAAGGAAAGCAAGGCCATCGAGACGATGCCCGGTGTAACGTGCTGGCGTAAGGCTGTACCGATCGATAAGGTTGGAATTTACATTCCCGGTGGATCGGCGCCTTTGTTCTCTACCGTACTCATGTTGGGGATTCCTGCGCGTCTGGCAGGCTGTGGAGAGGTGGTATTGTGTACGCCGCCCGACAAGCAAGGGAATGTCAACCCTGCCATTCTTTATGCTGCTCGACTTGCCGGCATTACACAAATATTCAGAGTAGGCGGTGCACAAGCCGTTGCAGCCATGGCGTACGGCACAGCGTCCGTTCCGCAGGTGTACAAGATATTCGGTCCGGGAAATCAATTCGTTACACGTGCGAAGCAACTTGTAAGCGAGGAAGGAATTGCCATCGACATGCCAGCCGGGCCATCGGAAGTGCTCGTAGTGGCTGATGGTACAGCAAATCCTGCGTTTGTCGCAGCCGACCTGCTGTCGCAAGCCGAACATGGTGCAGACAGTCAGGTCATGCTCGTCGCCTTAAGCGACGTAAATATTCAAGCGATACAGGCCGAAGTTGACCGTCAACTTAAGGATTTGCCACGTCGCGATATCGCAGCAAAGGCACTTGAGAACAGTCGTATTGTAGTATTCGACACGATCGATATGGCGATTAAGTTCTCTAACGCGTATGCTCCTGAACACCTGATCATCAACACGGTCAACGCATCATCGTTGGCTGAACGCGTTGTCAACGCAGGCTCAGTATTTCTCGGTGCATGGACGCCGGAATCAGCCGGCGACTATGCTTCGGGTACGAATCACACTTTGCCCACGAACGGCTACGCAAGGGCGTTTGCCGGGGTATCGCTAGACAGCTTCCTCAAGTACATCACGTTCCAGGAAATTACAGAAGAAGGAATCAGGGCGATCGGTCCGGTTGTGGAAACTATGGCAGAAGCCGAGTCACTTCAGGCGCACAGGACTGCCATCACAAAACGTCTTGAATATCTAAACAGGAATTGATTGAATCGGAATATGAACATAGCTGATCTCGTTCGTCGCAATATCCGCGAGCTTAAACCCTATTCATCGGCACGCGATGAATTCAGCGGCGAAGCTGCGGTATTCCTTGACGCGAACGAGAACCCCTACCCTTCGCCGTTCAACCGTTATCCCGATCCGCTCCAAAAGAAACTGAAGGAGCGGATTTCTGAGTTGAAAGGTGTCTCGCAAGAGAAAATTTTTCTCGGAAACGGAAGCGATGAAGCCATCGACCTGATCATTCGCGCATTTTGTGAACCAGCTCAGGATGCCATTCTTATCACCGAACCCACCTACGGGATGTATGCCGTGTGCGCAGATGTCAACAACGTAGCTGTTAAGCGCGTCCCCCTCACGAAAGACTTTCAACTCGATTTTGATGCGGTGTTGGCCCAAGCCGACACATCGGTGAAGGTGATATTCCTTTGCAGTCCTAACAATCCCACCGGCAATCTCCTTGACCGCAATGCCATTCTACGACTTGCCCGCGAATTTCAGGCCATTGTAGTGGTCGATGAGGCGTATATCGATTTTGCAGGTACCGAAAGCCTTACGCGGGATCTGGATGAGAACCCAAATCTTGTTGTTCTTCAAACGCTTTCCAAGGCATGGGGACTTGCCGGGCTGCGACTCGGAATGTGTTTTGCGTCTTCGTTCATCATCAACATACTCAACAAGATCAAATACCCCTACAACATCAGTTCGTTGACGCAACAGTATGCGCTTGAAGCACTACAGGACGAGCAACGCAAGGGAGAATGGGTTCGCGAGATTTTGAGCGAGCGCACCGCCGTCGTTGCAGCTCTGAAAGAGCTTCCCATCGTACATCAAATCTATCCCAGCAATGCGAACTTTATCCTGGTCAAGGTTGAAAATGCGCCGTTGATCTATCGGAAATTGATGGAACTCGGTACCATCGTCAGAGACAGATCACGGGTAATCCTTTGCGATAATTGCCTGCGGATAACGATTGGAACTCCGACGGAGAATGACATACTCATTCGTCAGCTTAGCGAACTTGCCACTGCAGAATTGACATCAAAATCAAGCTCATGAAACGTGTCCTATTTATAGACCGCGACGGAACGCTTATAATCGAACCACCTGACGAGCAGGTCGACAGCCTGGAAAAGCTGGACTACTACCCCGGCGTTTTCACCTGGCTGGGAAAGATCGCCCGCGAGTGCCCATATAGTCTTGTAATGGTTACGAACCAGGATGGTCTGGGTACGGAGCGCTTTCCGGAAGCGAACTTCCGTCCTGTTCACGACCGCATGATGAGAACGTTGGCAGCTGAGGGCATAACCTTCGATGATGTTCATATCGACCGTTCCTTTCCCGAAGAAAACCTCCCTACCCGAAAGCCGGGAACAGGCATGCTGACAGCATACTTCAGCGGCGCTTACGACCTTGCCAATTCGTTCGTTATTGGTGATCGCCTTACCGACGTCGAACTCGCGAAGAATCTCGGAGCGCGCGCGTTCCTGCTGAATGACGGCAGCCTGCGCCACGCACTCAAGGAAAAAGGCCTGGATCAATACTGTGCACTTGTGACGCCTTCCTGGCAGGACATCTACGAATACCTCGTTTTGCCTCCGCGAACAGCTCACATTCGGCGCACAACACGGGAAACGGACATTGACGTCACGGTTGGACTCGACGGCACGGGGACTTCATCCATTTCAACAGGAATTGGATTCTTCGACCACATGCTGGACCAACTGGCGCGGCACGGAGGCATTGATTTGACGATCACCGTGAAAGGCGACCTGCACATAGATGAACACCATACCATTGAGGATACAGCACTCGCGTTGGGAGAAACTTTCGCGAAAGCGCTGGGCGACAAGAGGGGCTTGGCGCGCTACGGGTTCTGCCTTCCAATGGACGACTGTCTGGCCCAGGTAGCCATCGACTTCGGTGGGCGCCCCTGGCTTGTTTGGGATGCCACTTTCACACGGGAGAAGATTGGTGAAATGCCGACCGAAATGTTCTTTCACTTTTTCAAATCCTTTGCGGATGCATCAAAGGCGAACCTCAACATCAAGGCAGAGGGCACCAATGAGCATCACAAGATCGAGGCGATCTTTAAGGCATTTGCCAAAGCGATAAAGATGGCCATAAAGCGTGAACCCGGGAGTCGTGAACTACCCACAACCAAAGGAGTATTATGAAGCTCGCGATTATAAAATATAACGCTGGAAACATTCAGTCGGTGTCGTTTGCTTTGGAGCGACTGGGAATCTCGTTCGTCATCACCGACGATCACGACACCATTGCCACTGCTGATCGGGTAATCTTTCCCGGCGTCGGCGAAGCACGCAATACGATGGCTTATCTGAAGGAAAGAAAGCTTGACGTTTTAATTAGGAATCTCCGGCAGCCAGTGCTCGGAATATGCCTCGGCATGCAGTTGCTTTGCAAACATTCAGAGGAATATGACACACCCTGTGTTGGTGTCTTAGATCAGACAGTCAAACGGTTCAACCCAACCGGCGATCTGAAGGTGCCGCACATGGGGTGGAATTCTTTGCAGGTTACGAACGGATGGCTGGACCCTTCGCTGAATGGTGCGCACGTATATTTCGTGCACAGCTATTACGTGCCGAAAAATGAATGGACGTCTGCGGTTACGGACTACATCGTCCCATTCAGTGCGGCTATTCACAAGAACAACTTCTTCGCGGTACAATTCCACCCCGAAAAGTCGGCAGAAGCCGGCGTGCTGGTCTTGAAGAGTTTTATGAATGCAGGAACCTTTGTTGAAAGAAATTAACGTCATGCACATCATACCAGCCATTGATCTCATCGGTGGGAAATGCGTAAGGCTTACTCAGGGCGACTACGCGCGGGAAAAAGTGTACCGCGATAATCCTGTAGACGTGGCGAAGGAATTTCAGGATGCAGGCTTTGCCCGATTGCACCTCGTCGACCTCGACGGCGCAAAGAGCGGACGGGTAATTAACTGGAATGTCATTGAGTCAATATGCGGTGAGACTTCGTTAAAGGTTGACGTCGGAGGAGGCATCAAGACAGCCGAGGAGCTGAAGCGTTTGCTCAATCTGGGGGTCAGCCAGGTTAATCTCGGTAGCATAGCCGTTCGGAATCCGGAGCTGGTCCGCGCCTGGATCGAGACGTATGGCGACAAGATCATCCTGAGCGCAGATGTGCGCGACGGACACGTGGCGGTAAGCGGTTGGCAGGAAGCTTCATCCCTTACCATTGATGAATTGATAAAGACCTATGAACCAGCAGGACTGTCGTACGTCACCTGCACTGACATATCTGCCGATGGGACACTGGCGGGACCTGCCGTCAGCTTGTATGAAAAACTGGTATCGGCTTTTCCGTCAATTCGCATCATCGCCAGTGGAGGCGTAGGATCGATTGACGACATTGAACGGCTTTCGACGACAGGCGTATATGGGGTTATCGTCGGTAAAGCCCTTTACGAAGGAAAAGTAACTGCCGCTGAGTTAACGGCGCGAACAGAGAAATAGAAGATGCTGACACGTCGCATAATACCTTGTCTCGACATCAAAGACGGCCGCACTGTCAAGGGCGTCAACTTTGTCAACATCCGCGACGCGGGCGATCCCGTCGCCCTTGCGGCGGGGTATGCTGAGCAGGGTGCAGATGAGCTTGTGTTCCTTGACATTTCTGCTACGAATGAGCAACGGAAGACATTTGCTGGATTGGTGAAAGAGATCGCTCGCGTCATCAACATTCCGTTCACCGTGGGCGGTGGTATTTCCTCGGTGGCGGATGTAGCGCCATTGCTGGAGTCGGGCGCAGATAAAGTGAGTGTAAACTCATCAGCCGTGCGAAGACCGGAACTTATCGACGAACTCGTGCAGGCGTTCGGATCACAGTGCATTGTTCTCGCGATAGACGCGCGAAAGATGGAAAACATATGGATCGTACACACCCACGGTGGAAAGAAGCCCAGCGACAAGCGATTATTTTCGTGGGCAAAGGAGGGACAGGAACGGGGGGCCGGTGAGATTCTGTTCACAAGCATGGACCACGACGGCACAAAGGCTGGCTTTGCCAACGACGCGCTGAGGAAACTGCACGAGTTGCTTACCATTCCCGTCATCGCTTCAGGGGGTGCAGGTAACATGGAACATTTTCTTGAGGCATTTGTCATCGGAAAAGCTGACGCTGCCCTCGCCGCAAGCATCTTTCACTACGGGGAAGTGGGAATCAAAGAACTGAAAAAATATCTGGCGGGCCGGGACGTGCCGGTACGCCTGTAAAATATTGCATCATGGAAATTAAAGTCGATTTCGAAAAGAACGGCGGGCTTGTGCCCTGCATTGTACAGGACGATCGCACCCTTCGTGTGTTGATGATGGGATACATGAACGCCGAGGCGTTGAAGAAGACGCAGGAAGAAGGTCGCGTTACATTTTACAGCCGCAGCAAAGGAAGGCTCTGGACGAAAGGTGAAACGTCGGGAAATTTTTTGGATGTCGTTTCGATCGTACCCGACTGCGACAGTGACACATTGCTCATCCGCGCCATACCGCATGGTCCTGTATGCCACACCGGCGCAGACACATGCTTCGGCGAAGCAAACAATGGCTTTTCCCTCGCCTATCTGGAAACCGTAATTCGCAAGCGCCGCGACGAACCAACCGAAGGATCTTATACAGCAAGTCTGTTTCGGAAAGGTATCAACAAAATCGCGCAAAAGGTTGGCGAAGAAGCCGTAGAGCTGGTAATTGAATCCAAGGATGACAACAATGATCTGTTTCTCAACGAAGCAGCAGATTTAATGTATCACTATTTGGTACTGCTGGCTGCGAAGGGATTCAGGTTGGAAGATGTGACCAATTATCTTGCCGCCCGCCACGGAAAGTGATAGATACGTTCTATTCGGGATAAACCTTAAGAAACGTCAGCTTATAAACAACTGTGCTTCTCGCTTCGTTGACGGTGTACTCCCCTTCGACCAAATCAGCATCACGCGTCATGGTAAACGACAACGACGTTCCATCGGGTTCGATGTGCTTATAGATGAGTCCGCGTCCTTCGCCAAAAGCATCGAATTGTCCAACGATAGGATATTATCCGGGTTCGCGATAACTTAACGAAACGGCAATGAACGCACGTGATGCACCGGGTCGGTCGCGAATGATGACGATACGCGCGTAGTTGTCGCGCCGCTCAATTACGCGCTCGCGTTCAGTACTCGACAGGAGACCCTTCCCTTTTCTTACGATGACACAGGAAACCGAATAAATTCCCTCGACTTCGTTCCAGGGTCCTTCGGTCTTATCCAGGTATCTTTTCGACAAATCCTCGAAAGTCACTTCCTCGTACGGCACCGGACCCGGCTTCAAGCCAAAGAGTTTCTGAGCCTGAACCACGACACAGCCCGACATCACGAGACATAGGAACAATGCGGTGGGCAGTCCCAGACTACTAAAACCTGATATCCTCATATACTCCGGCTGTACTGGTTCTGCAGGAAAGGCGTCCCTTAAGGGCATAAGGCTTGAACAATGATTTGCCAAGAAGCATGCGAACGCATTCCTGGATGCCCTCGGTAATGGACGGATGCGGGTGAACACATTCGGCCAACTCCTCCACGCCCTTGTTCATGGAGATCAGCAAGGCAACGGCCTGTATCGCGCTGCTCGCATGATTACCAACAACCTTCATGCCGAGGATTTTCATCTTATCGTCGTTCGTCACGAGGAGCTTAATGAACCCCTGTGTGTTCCTCTTCGCGATAGCCCGGGGGATACAGCTGTAATCCAGTGTGACGACTTTGTAGTCGATCCCCTTCTCCTTGGCTTGCGTTTCATTAAGGCCAACGCTGGCCACTTCCGGGTTGAGGAACATGATCGTGCTAATGTTCTCATACACCAGCTTGCGTTTCGGATTTCCAAAGATGCGCTCGACTGCATAGCGGCCCTCAAGTTCGCCAACATTGACAAGGGAGATATCCGCGGTGAGATCCCCTACCGCATAGACGGTAGGTACGTTCGTTTGCGTATCGTGATCCTCAATGCCTCTCTTGCCAATCGTGATGTTCACGCTTTCATCCCACAGGTTCTCGTAGTTGGGTACCCTACCCACAGCAATGAGTGCTTTCGCGACGGTAAACGTAGCGTTGCTGCCATCGTCATACTGAAGCTCATATTCTACCTTGCCATCTTTTACTTCAAGCCGAATAAGCCTGGAATTGCGGTGGATCAGCACACCATTACTTTCCATGTTGCGCTCAATGACGCGAACGACGTCTTCGTCTTCAAAGGGAAGAATCCGGTCGCCCTTATCGATCAGATGAACCTTTGTCTTACCGAATCCGGAAAATATCGTTGCATACTCGCAACCAATGACCCCCGCACCAACGATGACCATACTTTCCGGAAATTCATCCATGTTTTCGATACCGTCGCTGGTCATAATGTATTTCTCGTCGACGTCTATGCCTGGCAGTGTACGCGGGCGACTTCCTGTAGCGAGAATAATGTAGTCCCCCCACACGACTTCCTTTTTTTTGCCGTCGGTAATCTCGATTTCATTCTGACTGATGAGTCGCGCCTTACCCCTTTTGAATGTGAGCAGGCCGGAGTGTTCTGGAGTGGATTCCATCAGGGTCAGATGTTCCTCGAGCATGCTCTTTCTTTCCAGTACGGCGCGTCGCACCTCCTCCTGTATTTCCTTGTAGTTGATGCGGGGAACTTTGATGTCGAATCGCTTCAGATTTTTGCGGAACGATGCCGTCTCTCTAGAGAGTTCCCACCACGTTTTGGATGACAACGCCCCGTTCGCAACACCTGCTCCGCCTACCTGGTTACGTTCAATGATGAGTGTTTTCTTTTTGAAATCGAGAGAGCGCATGGCCGCTGCATAGCCCGATGGGCCGGCGCCGATGACAACGAGGTCGTATTTCTCCATAGGCAGGTTCGTGTTTGGGCGTAGCTTGGAACTACCCTACTAAAATCGGCATTTTAGGCGCGAAATCCATGACGCACAGGACCCCCCTTTTCGTTACTCTTTATTGAAATGTTACATTTGTCCGGTATTTTCTCATTACGCGCCAAATCCAGCCGAACTACCACGCATGGACCTCGTACTTGAAATTGACCGCGACGTATTTCTGTTCCTGAACCGTTTACACACACCCTGGCTGGATGTGGTGATGCCGTGGATTACGCGAACAGAGTCATGGATTCCCCTGTACGTGTTCCTCATATACCTGGTCATTAAGGACTATCGGAAGAACTGCTGGGCTGTTCTGGTAGGGGTTGCATTGACTATTCTGTTTGCCGATCAGGTGACCGGCAACCTTATGAAACCATTTTTTGAAAGGCTTCGCCCTTCACATGATCCTTCGCTGGAAGGACTCGTCCACATCGTGGACGGATATCGCGGCGGATGTTACGGTTTTGCCAGCGGCCACGCAGCGAACACGTTTGGTGTTGCTACTTTCGTCGTCACGATACTATCAGGCCATCGCTGGATTCGCTGGATGTTTCTTTGGGCGGGATTAATGACTTATTCAAGAATATATCTCGGCGTACATTACCCTGGCGATATTGTTGTCGGAGCGCTTGTGGGAATAATCGGTGCGCTCCTCATGCTTGCTGTTACATTGTATCTGCTGAGGCGCTATGGACGACGAGAAATCAGCCCTTGAATTGCATAATCCGACGTACGTATTTTCCCAAAATGTCGAATTCAAGATTTACGCTGTCTCCCACCTTCTTTGTGCCGAGCGTTGTGTGTTCGAAGGTGTAGGGAATGATGGAAACCATGAATGCCCCATCGCGGGATTGATAGCACGTGAGACTGATTCCATCGACACATATCGATCCCTTTTCAACGGTTACGTTACCTGAGGTTGGATCGTATTCAAATCCGAAAAGCCAGCTCCCGTTTTCTTCCTTGATGCTGGAAATGCGTCCAACCTGGTCGACGTGTCCCTGGACAATATGCCCATCAAATCGACCATCGGCCTTCATGCTTCGTTCCAGATTGACCTTGTCGCCAACACGAAGCGATCCCAACGTCGTTCGCGAAAGGGTTTCCTTGACTACGGTGACCCAATGCGTATCGCCTTCCGTGCGCACAACGGTAAGGCATACTCCGTCGTGACAAATGCTTTGGTCGACCTTTAGCTCGCGACCTATCGGACTCTCCACCGCCAACTCAATATTGCTGCCGCTGGGCCGCACGGCCCGAACGGTGCCCATAACCTCTACTATACCCGTAAACATGGCGGCAAAATACGTTGGATTCACAATATTCAAATTTGGTTTATATTATAAACTAGTTTATATTGATTCAAATTCAACGCCCGTTGCCCTATGGAACACCCTGAAAAACAGATGACCGCACAGGAAAGCCTGGAGTTAATTACATCCATGATCCGCCAGGCAAAAGCAGGCGTCCGTCAGAAGAGCTTTTATTTTCTGCTGTGGGGATGGGTCGTGGCACTGGCCTATCTTGGAGGGTACGTGCTAATCGAAGTGGGTTACGACAAGCCCTTCCTCATTTGGGTGATAACGATTCCGGCGATGGTTGCTTCGTTCGTTTATGGAGCCCGCGTCCAGCGCAAATCAGGTCCTGCCACGCAACTGGAAGCCATCATGATGTGGGCCTGGGTAGCGTTTGTAGTAACCATAGTTATCTTCATTGCATTCGGACACGAGGTAAATTACCACCTCAACGCACTGATTCTCATCGCGAGCGCCATTCCCACATTCATCTCCGGTATAGTCCTGAGATTTCGTCCCTTGATTCTCGGTGCCTGTGTCTTCTGGATCGCAGGCATCATTTGTTTCCTTCTGCCGTACGATTCGCAGTTATTGGTAGGTGCAGTCGCTGTGACGTTGGGATACCTCGTTCCGGGATACCTGCTGAAGCGAGATGAGGGTTCCTGACCATGTTCAAAGAGCTAGATCCCATCCTGCATTCGCAACTGCGTCTTGCCGTTATGTCACTACTCATC
>DATCLO010000009.1:0-8280 GCA_036563875.1 Cyclobacteriaceae bacterium | reverse complement strand
CCGTAAGCATGTTGGAGTGCAGCCAGTACCGTACAGGCGCGTGACCGGTAGCGCCGGTTGCCTGGGCGATTTCGCATTCGTGGTGGGGAAATTTGAGGTCCATTCCTCCTCCATGTATGTCGAACTCCTGGCCCAGGTATTTTGTGCTCATGACGGTGCATTCGATATGCCATCCGGGGAATCCGTCACTCCAGGGAGATGGCCAGCGCATGATGTGGGTAGGTGAGGCTTTTTTCCAGAGGGCGAAGTCGATCTTGTTTCGTTTTTCGTCCTGGCTCTCCAGTTTCCTTCCGCTCTCCATGAGTTCTTCGATGTTGCGACCGGAAAGGATGCCGTAGTGATATTCGCGGTCGTATTTAGCGACATCGAAATAAACCGAGCCGTTCACCTCGTAAGCAAATCCTTTATCGAGGAGGGTTTTAATGGTCTCGATCTGTTCCACAATGTGCCCGGTGGCGGTCGGTTCTATGTTGGGAGGGAGGATGTTGAACTGTCGCATGACCTCGTGAAAGCCCTGGGTATACTGATGCACGATTTCCATGGGCTCGAGTTTTTCGAGGCGTGCGCGTTTTGAGATCTTATCTTCCCCTTCGTCGGCGTCATTTTCCAGGTGTCCTACATCGGTGATGTTGCGGACGTAGCGGACCTTGTAGCCGAGGAAACGAAGGTATCGTGTTACTATGTCGAAGGTTAGAAACGTGCGGACGTTACCGAGGTGGACGTCGTTGTAGACGGTCGGACCACAAACATATAACCCCACATAGCCGGGTGTAATGGGTTGGAAAAGTTCTTTGGTTCCCTTGAGCGAGTTAGTGACAGTAACGGGGTATTGCTCGTATTTTTTCATCGGCAGAATAAAGCGCCGAAATTAACAGTAAGTTCGCGAAAAGCCGCAAAAAGTCTCACGCGGAAATCGGCCAAAAAGAGTGACTGTTAATACCCTGCAATCGACCCCGCAAAGGTTGCCTGAGACGTGTGTGTATGACACAAAATCTGCATTTTTGGCTAAAGTTACCGATAACGGTTCCAAAACTCTGACATTTTGACCGTTCATAAAAAATACCCCTTGATATATGTTTCTGATTCCCTAACTTCATAACATGTGTGCGTTTTAACCGCGTTTTTTAACGTGTTCTTCTTGTTGCCAAACTAACCCCTTCACCCTATGCAGTAGATCTGGACCACTCTTTTGTACCCCCGGAGTTGCCAGGCATCTCTTTGGGAATGCTCGTCACAACGAGCGATCTATTTACAATTAACCCAACAAACAGATTATATGAAACAACGATACCAAGTTTTCATACTCGGATTGTTTCTCGTGTTCGCCGGAGTGTCGGCGTATGCGCAACGAACAGTATCGGGGACGGTTACTGACCAGCAGGGTAATCGAATGCCTGGCGTCAATGTGATCGTTCAGGGAACGTCTGCAGGTACGACAACCGATTCTAACGGTAGGTACACCCTCGACCTAGGCAATGGAACGGTGATTGTCTTTTCTTTCATTGGTTATCAATCACAATCGGTCGAAGTAGGAGCGCGTAGCACGATTGATGTTACGATGGTTGAAGATATTCAACAGCTCAGTGAAGTACTTGTGACCGCAATGGGTATTGAGAGGGAAACGAAGGCCCTGGGATACTCAGTCACTCAAGTTAGTGGCGAACTCTTTCAAGACGCACGCACAAACAATTTAGGAGATCAGTTGACAGGCCGCATAGCAGGTGTGAACGCAAGCAAGGTTGCGAGTGGGCCCGCAGGATCATCACGGGTTATTATACGTGGTAACACTTCATTGTTGGGCAACAACCAACCGCTCTATGTGGTGGACGGTCTTCCGATGGACAATAGTCAATTTGGTAATGCGGGTCTTTGGGGTGGTTCTGACCAAGGTGACGGTATGACTTCCATTAACCCGGATGACATCGAATCGATAACGGTTCTTAAAGGAGCCGCGGCTTCTGCATTGTATGGTTCACGGGCTGCGTATGGTGTGATCAACATTGTCACCAAGAAGGGTGTTGCACGCAAGGGTCTTGGAATTGAATTGACTTCGAATTTTGTTTTCGAAAAGGTAAACGATCTCAGGGATTATCAAACGAAGTTTGGCCAGGGTGAATACGTGAGGGTCGATCCTACTGATCCTAATTCGCCATATATCGCGGTTGCTCCCCGTACCCAAACTGAAGGAAAAAACTGGAACACAAGAGCCTGGGGACCCAGGTTAGGCTCCGGCACATTCATCGGCTCAGATGGTATTGAAAGACCATATGTAGATGCAGGCGACAACTTCCCGAGATTCTTTGAAACCGGCTACAACTTCACCAACACGGTTGCCCTTACAGGTGGTAGCGAGACGCAGAATTTCCGGTTGTCGTTTTCCGACTTGAAGAACACGTCGATAGTGCCCAACACGGGCTTCGACCGGAGAACTGCAACGCTGGCCACCAATTCTAAGTTCGGAGAACGTCTGACGGTCACTTCCAAGATTATGTATTCGCATGAGTTTGCGAACAACCGGACAAACCTCTCTGACTCGCCGAACAACGCTCACCTTTCTATGTACTACATACCGGCCAACACCAACATCGAATGGTACAAGGGAGATCCCAACAAGCCGGGTGCTGTTCCTATAGATCAGGACGAAACGAGTCTCCAGATCTGGGGTGTTCAGCCGGGATGGGAAATGCCAGTAGGCGAGCACTTGTGGCACCAAAACCCATATTGGGTTGCCTATCAATTTGACAATGATGACACAAGGGATCGTATAATTGCTTCCGGTGAGGCCCGTTATAGCATTACTGACTGGTTGTGGGTGCAAGGTCGTGCCCAGATGGACTGGTATACCAGAAGAAAACATGTCGTGAATCCTCAAGGCACGCAGCATAGCCCTGACGGAAGTGTAGACGAAAACGAAATCCGTGTTCGTGAAATCAATATCGACTGGATGACAGGAGTAGACAAGACCTTCGGTCGATTTGTATTGAATGCGTTCGTTGGAGGTCAGTCCACGCGTTCCTCCAGGGAAGACCTGAACCTGAGCGGTAGTGGCTTCAATGTTCCGTTCTTTGAAGTGATCAACTTCTCCGTCAACCGTTCATGGGGGTATGGCTTTAGTGAAAGTGGTATCAATTCATTGTTTGGATCAGCTGCCCTTAGCTACAACAACATACTCTTCCTTACAGTCACAGGGCGTAACGACTGGTTCTCTGTTCTCAGTCCTGAAAATAACAGTGTGTTCTACCCCTCAGTATCAGCTAGTTTCGTCTTCTCTGATGCATTCGAGATGCCTTCCTGGCTTTCGTTCGGAAAACTCAGAGCTGGCTGGGCAAGAGTGGGTGGCGCGACGGTCGGGCCCTATCAAACGAACATGACGTATTCACCGATTGGTGGTGCGTCTCACGTTGGTGCGCCGATCGCGTCATTCACTACGGCAGGTGGTCAGAACGGCAGCATTCCTAACAGTGCTCTGGTACCTCTTACCGCCGACGAAATTGAACTTGGTGTTGACTTGCGATTCCTGAATGGCAGATTGGGTCTGGACTTCACGTACTATGACAAGAAGACCACAGACGACATCCTGTTTGCTACGATTTCAAAGGCCACTGGATTCAGCTCCACGGCTGTAAACCTCGGAGAGATGACCAACAAGGGTATCGAAGTGTTGATCACCGGAACACCGGTTACGGGCACTTTCGGTTGGGATGTTTCACTGAACCTTGCTAAGAACACCAACGAAGTTGTGTCATTGATCGAAGGCACCAGTGAATTGTTAATCGAAGAACCCAGAAGCCGTAACGTCTGGATTAAACACATAGTAGGGTATCCTTTCGGTATGATTACCGGCCGGGTGCAGGCAAAGGACCCGCAAGGTCGTCCTATATTTCTTGAAAGCGGTCGTCCTGTAATGGCCGATGGATTTGAGATTTTGGGCAATGGTGTGCCTGACCTTACCGGAGGTCTCATGAACACCTTTACCTACAAGAATTTCAACCTCGGAGTGTTGATCGACTTCAAGTTTGGTGGCGACATCTTCTCTGGTACGAACAACCGTCTGACACAAGGCGGTTTCACCAAGATGTCTCTGCAAGGACGTGAAGGCGAAGAACCGCTGGTTGTTCGGGGTGCGATCAATGTAGCTGGACCGGGTGAGGAAGCAGTGTATGAAGCGTTTGAGAAAACGCTGACCCCTCAAGAAGCCAGGAATTACTGGGGCGACGTTGGAGGCGAGACAAACGCCAAAACGGACCTCTTTGTGTATGATGCTTCGTTTATTAAGCTGAGACAGGTGACGTTCGGGTACAACTTACCTCGCGCGATCCTGGAAAAGACTCCGTTCCGTAGCGTACGGTTGTCTTTCGTCGGCAGGAACCTGGCAATTATTCACAAGAACACTCCGAACATCGATCCTGAATCGTCCTATTCAAGTGGAAATGGACAGGGCCTCGACTATTTCGGATTCCCGTCAACCAGGAGCTACGGGTTCGACCTGAAATTGCAGCTTTAGTCACTACAACCTAAAGAAAGCATGAAAATGAAAATTGATTATAAGCATATTGTCTTGAGCGCGTTGATGACTGCCGGCATTGCGACGGGTTGTGATACCGACGCACTGCATGACCTTAATATCAACCCGCAGACTGTAGACGAAATAGATGTGCACTTTCTGTTAACGGCGGCTGAGTTGGGCATCGCGAGCAATGGTTCCTCTGGTGACAACAGGTACATTGACTGGCGGACCAATATTGGGCTGATGTCCACCGCAATTCAGCACCTGGCAACAACAGGTGATATCAGTGCGGCAGGTATGTACTACCGTCACAATGAGGAAATTTGCGCGGCTCCCTTTGACATGACTTACCAGGATCAACTCAAGAACATTGCTGAAATCCTGAAGCAAACTGGTGAAGGTGGCTATGCGCAAGGATTGTATCCCAACACCCAGGCCGCAGCGCGGGTTCTAAGGGCGTGGAGCTTTGCGAGGCTCACGGATTTCTATGGAGCCATACCTTACACGGAGGCGAACAGGGGATTGGAGCAGATCTTTTTCCCTACGTACGACAACCAGTCGTCAATCTATCCGGACCTCCTGAGGGAACTGGAGGAAGCTGCTGGGCAGTTTACCACAAACAGTGAGTTGGACATAACCTTCCCGAATGCCGACATCATCTATCAGGGTGACGTCGCCAAGTGGAAGAGGTTCGCCTACTCCCTTATGCTCAGGTTGGCCATGCGGGTATCAAATGTTGCCGAAGCTACTTTGACCGATCCTTATGTAGCAAAAGCTGTTGCTGGTGGTGTGTTTCAGAGCAACGATGACAACGTTTGGATACCGATGGCCATAGGCCCCAGCCAATGGACAAATCAGAACGGTATCTCGCGTGCTTTTCGCCCAGGTGACGGTGGAAACAAAAACTTCCTGAGCAAGACCATGATTGACTTCCTGAAGGGTGCGAATCCTAATGACGCTTCAGATGACGATCCTCGCCTCATGGTGTTGAGCGATGGAACCGGAATATGGGACGCAAATGGTTGGGCTCCTAACGAGCAAGATCCTGTGAAACAGCGGGGAATGCCCAGCGGTCTGTTCTTTGACAATCAGGCTGCGCTTCTGGGTGTCACGAACTTCCTCCCTGACACGACCTATGCCCGGATCAGTCCGTATATGCTTGACCTGGACGATCCTTACATGATCATGAACTATGCCGAAGTAGAGTTTCTTCTCGCTGAAGCCGCTGAACGTGGCATTGGCGGGGTGACCGATGCTGCAGCACACTACAATGCGGGAGTGAAAGCGGCCATGCAGATGTACGGTCCTTACTTTGAGAACAACGATGTATCTCCTAGCGTATCTGACGCCGCGGTCACAGCTTACCTTGCGGCCTATCCCTACGGGGGTGGTGGCGTAAGGGGCGACGAGTCGCCGCTTGAACAGATCGGATGGCAAATGTGGGTCAGCAAGTTCTTCAACTGGTGGGAAGCATGGTCTGATTGGAGAAGGACTGGATTTCCTACTCTTGTCGAGTACACTGATGACGTAAATAACGTCACTGGTGGAAAGATTCCTGTAAGGCTGCGTTACCCTACAGCTGAAACTGTCGCAAACCCGAACTTCAACCAGGAATCCAAGAACAACTATACCTCTCCGGTATGGTGGGATGGCGGAGCCGAATGATGGGTTTTGCTTCTTAGAGATTTACGGAGGCTGCCTCATACGGGGCAGCCTTCTTCTTTTTTGCTCTGAACGATACCATCAACGTCAACGTCCTTCCACGGGAAAGATTCCATTTCCCGCTGTTCCGCGGTATGCGCCCCAGATGGGTGGCGATTTCACCTTTACCGGAGTGGCAACTCGGCGCATGCGCATGCCCTGGAAGACCAGCAATCCGCCACGACTGTAGTATTGACAATAGACGATATCCAGGTAACCGTCGCCCTCAATGTCGCCAATCCACGGCGTTGTAAAGATGTTCTTAAATCCCTGGGATTCGTCGATTGGTCTGATCGACCCTCTGCGGAAGTCCACTGCAATGAGGCGGTTTTTTATCTGAGGTATGGTCTCTTCCACAAACCCCAGCGAACAATCGAATTCGTTTATACTGATGATAGCTTCATCGACACCATCACCATCGAGATCATAAACTACGGGAGAGGAAAAGCCCGTGCAGCCCATCTCTCTGGTAAAAGCAATTTCACCATTCTTTCCATTTAGCATCACCTCAATCGTACCGGTGTTGTTGGGCCACTCTCCCTTGCTAACAAAGGTGAACAGGTCAGGCGTTTTGTCGTCGCCCGCGAAATAACCGACCGCAAAACTGTTGCTCGATTCAGTACCTTCGATCTTTTGCTGCCATATCGTTTCGAGCGTCTTGCCATCAATCGCGGTTACTGTGCTCGCATGCGATATGGCGACAATGTCCAGAAAGCCGTCGCCTGTAATGTCCACAGCGACAGGTGGCGCAATGAAACCATGTCCTTGTTCTGAGATAATGGGTTTTGCCGATGACACATTGCTTTTCATCAAGTCGGAAAGGGTAGTAACAAAAAGTCGACCGTCGATCGTTTCTCCTCCTGTTCCAAACACGATCATGTGATCTGCAGCACCTGGCTGTCGGAAACACAATGGTGCCATGTAGGATTCCTTTCCGTCTGGAACTGTGTCTGCGGCCAGTATGCTTCCTGTGCGCGAATCGAAGATCATCAAAACAGCGGGGTAACGATCGTCTTCCTTATAAGGGGGCGCCTCCGGATTGCCACCGTTAACGATAAGCAAGTCGTCAACTCCATCGCTGTTTTGATCGGGCACCAGAACGCTATTTTGAAAGCTGAACCGCGCGTACTTTAATATTGGATGACTTGCGTATTGTTCGTGATTGTATGCCCAGATCACTTGACCGCTCTTTCCATCAATAGCTCGTAGATAAGGCGACCGCCCGCCAATGAGTGCATCTGGGGTACCATCTCCATTGATATCACAAAAGGTTGGAGACCCATATACCTGATCATCCGCTTCCTGCTGCCAGAGCACTGCGCCGGTGGCACCATTTATCGCCAGGACACCCTGATTGGAGTGCTGTAACTCATTGCGGCCTGCGCCCATCACAATGTCAAGGACGCCATCACCGTTCAGGTCGGCAGATCGAGGCGAGGAAAGCGACCCGATAACGGGAAAATTCATTTCCCAAGTGAGTTCGGCCTTCTTGCGGCCACATGAAAAGACGAGTAACGTAAATAATAGAAAGTATCTGGAAGTGTGCATAAATCAGGTAGGGGAATCGCACAAATAACGCGATTTATGTCAATTTCCAAACGGTCTTTCCCCGGGATAAAAGTCGCGCTGTGTGTGATACCGATTGCACACACTGGCATCGTTGCCGGCAGGCTACATTAGTTGTTGGATGGCTTGTTAGTACGTGCGATTATGGCGAAATTTCTACGAGTAACCCCTTTATCAACATGCAGATCACGGCACTACGATTGAGCATGTGGATCCTGATCCTGACTACCACTGGCGTCCATGCGCAGGAGGCTCCGCTGTTCACGAAACTCCCGGCCGACCAAACTGGAATTACATTCAAGAACGTAATTGAAGAATCACCCACCGCCAACGTGCTCACCTATGAATACTTCTATAACGGAGGCGGTGTTGCAGTAGGCGATATTAATAATGATGGCCTTGACGACATCTATTTCACGGCCAACATGCGACCCAATGTGCTCTACCTGAATGAAGGCAACTTCAAGTTCAGGGACATCACCGCACCGGCGGGAGTAGCTTGCGAG
>DATCLO010000008.1:0-14273 GCA_036563875.1 Cyclobacteriaceae bacterium | reverse complement strand
CTGGTAGTTTCGGAGGGCATCAACAAACGCTTCCCGTTTGTCGACGCGCTTGCTCTCAAAATTAATGCCGCCCTTCTCAAGAGACCATCTGATCAATCCCGAGTCCTCCTCAACGTCCTCCAGCATGAGTATCTTGAGTCTCTTATCCATACGGCATAAGTCGATGGCGAATATGTGTTGTTAAGCCACTTAACGCGCGGCGTCGGACCGGAACCAGCAAATTCCGAAAGTCCGATCGTCAAGGCAAATGGACTGATACCAAAACAAGTAACTGCTGAAATGTAGTTCTGAATTTAGAAAAATACACCTTACCATCCAAGGCGTGGGAGTGCACTCCCCTGATCCAGAAGGTGATAAGATGTAACCCGGGCAAAATTCCCGTAGCGGTTTTCTTTAATGTTGGCGCAAACATTACACCCACCGTCTATGCGGTTGCATATCTCATGACAATTTCCGGATGGGGATACAATTGCCCGTTGATTAGTGGCCAGAAAAAATCACTTCGGTAAACGGTGCCGGAATGGGCCCCTTAGCCTCAGCCAAACAGCCTGCAAGAAAACGAGGATCCTAATAAAGGCGACGACAACCAGGAGGATGAGTCGTGTTGAAAGGCTCGGGCCTGGGCCTTTTTGCTCTTTTTCGCCGTTTGCATACGTCATTATTTCGCCGTGCACTTTCCATTGAGGAATTCAGCGGCCACCCGTTCATCCTCGTCGATCTTATGGCTGATGGTATGGCAGAGTTGGTGGAGGTACTGACTAAGTTGCGCGTTAGGTTGACGTGCAAGGCGCATCAGCAGGAGCTCAATCTCCTTATGTTTCTGTATATACCAATAAATATTGATGCGGTGGGAAAGATGATAGTTACGTTGGTGCGGCTCGAGCAGTCTGACAAGTCCCCACATTCGCGACAACAGTTCGGAATGGTCGTGAACGATAGCGTCCTCCCGAACTGTCCTGTTCCCCTTCCCTTCCTTTATCTCTGCCACACTATAGGCGCTTTGTTCCACGCCGAGTGCAAAGCTCGCGGAAACGCCTCTCTAATTTCTCAGGGAAAACGCTGATTTTTTACATCTCCGGGAAAACCCTGATGCTTCGTAATCTCGTAAACAACACCGTGTCTCCGTGTCTTTTTAGGAAAATTGATGCCGGAAAAAAATTAATGACGCGGTAAGGAAAAGTAAAAGGTTGCCCCTACGTCGGGACTGGCGTCAGCCCAGATTGCTCCCCCATGACGGTTCAGAATGCGCTGGACAATGGCCAGCCCTACACCGGTACCTTCAAATTCTTCTTGCGAATGCAGCCTCTGGAATACACCAAAAAGTTTTTCATAGTATCGCATGTCGAACCCCGAACCATTGTCGCGGACGTAGTAAAGAATCCTGCCCTCTTCTTCCTGACCTCCTACTTCAATGATGGCTTTCGGCTTGCGACTGGTATATTTTAAGGCATTGGACAAAAGGTTTGTCCATACGTGTCGCATGGTGACACTGTCTGCAAACGCCGGCGGCAATGATGCGCGCGTGAATTCGACCTCTCTTCCGTTCTGTTCTTTTAGCAACTCTTCCCAAATGCTATCGACCATGTCTTCCATGGAGATCGTGCCTTTCATAAGTTCCTTACGACCGAGTCGCGAAAATGCAAGCAAGTCATCAATTAACTGCCCCATTCGGCGCGCATTGTGCTGTATGATGTTAATCAACCGCGTTGCCTCAGCGTCGAGCTTACCACCATACTCCTCGGCGAAGATGTTCATGTAACCGTGTATCGAGCGTAGCGGTGCACGTAGGTCATGTGAGACTGAATACGAGAATGACTCCAACTCCTTATTGGCCGCTTCAAGTTCGAGCGTCCGCTCGGCCACCATTGCCTCCAGCTTCTGGTTAAAAGATCGTACTTCTTCTTCGGCCTGTTTGTATTTCGTAATGTCTGAATAGAAAACGGCGATGCCATCATCCTGCGGCAGAACGCGCGCATCAATCCACATGGAATAGTTTTCCGCGTAGATCACAAAGCTGGTTGGAGTTCGATCGCGCATAACTTTGTGATACTCGGTCCAGAATATACTGCCCACCAGTTCCGGGAACTCCTCCCATAGTATCCTACCGACGATCTCTTCGCGTCTGCGATTCATCTGGGCGAGCGCATGGTGGTTGATATCCAAAACCCGCCATTGTGCATCAAGACTGATATAGGAATCCGCCATTCCCTGAACCATGTTGCCGAGCCTCACGTGGCGTGCACGAAGTTCCCGGTTCTGCTCTTCGATCTCTGACAGCATATTGTTAAAGGCATCCGTCAGATCTCCGATTTCGTCAGCGTTTTCCTTTGCGGCCCGCAAGGAGTAGTCGCGACTAGCAGAAACGTGGGCTGCCGTCCTTGCCAACGAAAGAATCGGTCGCGAGATGCGCCGCTGTAATCTGAACGCTACGATGAAGGCCATGACCAATGCACCGAGGGCCAAAGCTCCGGAAAGAATGAAATAGGATTGAAAGCGCTGCTTTGCTTCGGCCATGTTGGAACGAATGAAAAGCGTGCCCAATCGCGCGTCTCCCTGAACGACCGGCTGAAATCCTTCAAGGTATTGTCCCTTCAGCACGTATCCTTCATCGCCGGAAAGTGGGGGCAACTCAGCAGCTGCTCCTTCCGGATACACCGAGAACACGTTACCGTCCTTGTCATACAACCCTGCCAAAACAATGTGGGGTTCCGAGCGAAGTGCCGAGAGGATTTCAGCAGCATCATTCGGGCTATCGAATGCGAGTGCGGCTGTACTGTTAGTGGCTATTATGGACCCGATGCCCGACAATTCAGAGATGGCATTCTTACGGTGCGTGAAAAATTCGTACGTGAGAAACGCGGCGAGTGTCAGCAGCACTACCACTCCGCTGGTCAGCAGCATCACCGCAACCAGTTTCCATTTAATTGGAAGTGGGGCCAGCCACATAAGCTCAGGTCTTAGGGATCGAAATGTCTGCCAGTCTCAGAAGCTTTGAACTTATCATTAGCCCGCAAGACCGCGCAGCCTCCGGATTAATTTGCAAACGAATTTTGCTGTCTTCAGAAAAGAATCTAATCATCCCTCCCGCCCTTATGAAGGCGGGATTATCTCCCACCGTGAGTGTCGGACGAGGTTCCAGTTCTCTTAGCACCGCTCTGAGCTGGGCCAGCCCGTCAGCGCTGACAAACAAAATGTGGCATTTGTCTATTTCCTCAAGCTTACTGAAGCGCTTAACCTGAAGCGGGTGACCCTGAATAGATTCCCCCGAAACCACTTCATCGAGATAATTTCCAAAGGGATCTTCACCAAGCACGCCAATAACCATTGGCTCATCCGGTCGCGAGAAACTTTTTTCCGGCCATTCAACAAACTGCGCAAAGTGAAAAAGGAAGACGGCCTTGACCTTGTATTCGTCCGGCACCTGCGGGGGAGCACCAGCACCCTGCATCCTCAGAGATGCCAGGAGCCCACAAATCAAAAGAATCCGAGACATCAGCCCGTGTTTCACGCCACTGCCGCTTTTTTATGTATAAATAATGTGGGGATGGTTTGGTGTCAGGTCGCCTTGCCTGGATGGTCTACAAGGATAATGCCAAGACCGGACATCCTTTATATCCTTCATTATCAGGATGTTTTGTTGATCAAGATCCAGTACAGTCCCAGGTCAGTGACGATCTTCACAAAGTTTTCAAACTCTACGGGCTTTACAATATAGCTGTTCGCGCCGAGATCATAACACCGCTTTACATCCGGATCTTCAGCCGAGGATGTGAGGATGACTACGGGAATGGAACGCGTCCGAGGGTCTGATTTTATTGTTCTCAGCACCTCAATACCATCGACCTTAGGCATCTTAAGGTCCAGAAAAACAACGCGGGGCACGAATTCCGGATTTCTTGTGGCGTACTTACCCGTTGCAAACAGAAAGTCGAGCGCTTCCGCGCCATCGCGAAGGTGAATGAGCTTGTTTGCCAGATTTTGCTTTCTGAGCGCCCGTATGGTTAACTCGGCATCGTACAGATTGTCCTCTACAATCAGGATTTCGATTTCATTACTGTGCATTGGCGCTCAACTCAATAATAAAAGATGAAAAAATAGTCCGGCAATCAGCCTTCACCAATGTAGTCATTATCGCGCGATAGAACAAATGCGGCCCGTCGGTCGTCCGCATAGCCGTTGTGTTTGCCCTTATGATCGCCAGTACGCTTCTAGTTCTCGTTGAGGAACCGGCGCAACATGTATTGCAGAATGCCACCGTTCCGGTAATAGTCAATTTCGATGATGCTATCCAAACGGCTAATGACATTCAACGTCTTCCGCGTACCATTGGGGTGTACGGCCTCCAGCGTCAGTTCCTGTCCAGGTTTGATTTTATCATCCAGCCCTTCCAGACTGTAGGTCTCAGTGCCATCAAGCCCAAACGTCTCAGCGCTTTCGCCAGCCTTGTATTGGAGTGGCAACACGCCCATGCCCACCAGGTTGCTCCTGTGTATGCGCTCAAAGCTTTCGGCGAGTACGGCTCTGATGCCAAGCAGGTATGTTCCTTTTGCCGCCCAGTCGCGCGACGATCCACTTCCATACTCCTTACCTGCGAGAACCAGCAGCGGAGTACCAGCCTTTTTGTATTCCATTGCGGCATCATAAACAGTCATCTCCTTATTGTTAAGGAAACACGTTGTGAATCCACCCTCCTTCGTGGCGAGTTTGTTCTTAATGCGCACATTTGCAAAAGTGCCGCGAATCATCACTTCATCGTTTCCACGACGTGAACCATACGAGTTAAAGTCATGCGGCTTTACACCGCGCTCAAGGAGATACTGACCAGCTGGTGAATTCGGACTAAACGAACCAGCGGGTGATATATGATCCGTGGTGATAGAATCCCCCAACATCAACAAGACACGCGCATTGCGGATGGGCGTAATGGGCGGTGGCGTCTTGCTGAGATTAATAAAGAAAGGAGCTTCTTTAACATATGTGGATTTCTCATCCCACTTGTACGCCTTATCGGCCGGCGCCTGAAGGTTCCGCCAATGTTCATTGCCATCGAAAATCTCACCGTAGTTCTTACTGAAGTATTCCTTACGCACAACCTGGTTCACAGCATCCTGCACTTCTTTTTCGGAAGGCCAAATGTCTTTAAGAAACACTAGCTTTCCATCGCTACCAATACCAAGAGGCTCACGCGCCATGTCAATGTCCATTCTTCCCGCCAGAGCGTGAGCAACGACGAGCAATGGCGACATGAGGAAGTTCATTTTAACCTGGGGGTGTATGCGCGCTTCGAAATTGCGATTACTGGAAAGCGCGGCAGCAACGATCAGATCATTGTCGACTACCGCCTTGGCAATCGCGTCAGGGAGTGGTCCGGAATTTCCGATGCATGACGTGCAACCATACCCGACTACGTTAAATCTCAGCTTCTCCAATGCCTCAAGGAGTCCGGCTTCAGTAAGGTAGTCGGTAACAACCTTTGACCCCGGCGCCAGACTGGTCTTAACCCACGGTTTTACATCGAGACCTTTTTCCACGGCCTTCTTCGCCAGCAATCCTGCACCAATCATAACATCCGGATTGGATGTGTTTGTACAACTTGTAATGGCAGCAATCACAACGTCACCATCGCTCAGGTCGAAGGTTTGTCCGTCCATTGTTACGCTCACCGTCCGCATGCGAGTATGCTCTTTCACGGCCACCTCTGCAGGTTCAATGTTTCCGCCTTCATTCGCCCATCGGTTGAGCGGCCGATCAGCATGCTCGACATATTGACGTGAATACCGATCCTCGAGGATCGCCTTGATGCGTTGTTTGGATTCGCTCAGCAGAATCTTGTCTTGCGGACGACTCGGTCCCGCAATTGTGGGCTTAACAGTTGCCAGGTCAAGCTCTACAACCTGACTGTACTCAATGGCATCTTCGTTTTCCCTCCACAACAAGTTCTCGCGTGTATACTGTTCTACACGATCGATCAATTCTGCGGGGCGATTGGTTTTCTCCAGGTACTGCAGCGTCTTTTCATCTATGGGAAAGTAAGTAATAGTGCATCCAAACTCCGGAGACATGTTTCCGATAGTTGCACGGTCGGGCACGCTGAGCGATTTCAATCCATCACCAAAAACTTCGACGAATTTTCCAACGACTTTCGTGCGGCGGAGAAGTTCGGTGATCGTCAGCACCAGGTCTGTTGCAGTACTTCCAATCGGCAAGGTGCCGGTAAGCTTCAGTCCGATAACTTCCGGCAACGCGAAAAACTGTGGTTGACCCAACAGCGCTGCTTCTGCCTCGATTCCTCCTACACCGTACGCCACAATGCCCAGCCCATTCACCATTGGCGTGTGGGAATCTGTTCCTACCAGTGAATCAGGGAATGCTACACCCTCGCGCTCGATTACGCACTGCGAGAGATATTCCAGGTTTACCTGATGACATATTCCCATGCCCGGAGGGACTACGGAAAAATTGTCGAATGCGGTCTGTGCCCATTTCAAAAAGCGATAGCGCTCGCTGTTGCGCTCATACTCGCGCTCTACGTTCCTCTCATAGGCGTCTCTACTTCCAAAGAAATCGACCTGAACTGAGTGATCGATGATCAGGTCTACGGGAATTAGAGGATTGATGCGGGCGGGGTCCTTTCCATGCCGAACCATTTCCGCGCGAAGTGAAGCGATGTCAACAATAGCCGGCACACCCGTGAAGTCCTGCATGAGCACGCGTGCAGGCATAAAAGGAATTTCTCTGTCGGCAGGCTTTGGCTTCCACCCAAGCACGGTATCAATGTGGTTGCGCGTAATCACATAGCCATCGTAGTTACGAATGACATTCTCGGCCAGCACGCGCATGCAAAAAGGAAGCTTTTCAATTGCAAAGCCCGCCTCCTGCAAGGCGCGCAAACTGTAGTATGAAATCTTTTTTCCGGATAGCGTTAACTCCCGCCTTACGTTGAGGATATCGTTATTCATAATGTCACGATTGTAAGCACATTTAGGGAAAATAAATCCACAGAACGTCCGGCAGAACGTCGGACCGCTGGGTAGCTAAAGGTATGGAATTTTAGCTATTACCCGCATCTGGATAAACAGCCGAAACCGGAAGCGGGTTCGTCAGAATGCCTTATCGCCAGCCGCCTCCCAGGGCCCTGTACAATGACACGACGGCACTTAACCGATCGAGCCGTGCATTGACAAGATCGAGTTGCGAATTCAGCGCGTTTTGTCGTGCCGTAAGCACTTCCAGGTAACTTGCCAGACCGTTGTTGAGTAACTCTTCTGAATAGGTAGTAGCCAGGTTGTAAGATTCGTATTCCTGCGACTTTGCTGTGATCTTTTCGCCTGCAGCGTCATACCGATACAGTGCATCGGATACTTCGCGACTGGCAGTCAGCACCGCCCGACGAAAGTTGAGATACGCCTGTTCCTGCTGCGCCTGGGCAACCTCGTATTGCGTGCGTATTCTCCTGCCGTTGAACACAGGCTGCGCCAACGAGCCAACGATGTTTGCGAACAACGAATTTGCGCTAAAAAGCTCATCAAACTCGAGGCTTTGCAATCCACCGGTTGCTGAAATGTTCAGCGAGGGATAAAAATTGCTCCGCGCTACGTTGGTCAGTTCGAAGGCGTTCACCAACCCAAACTCAGCTGCACGTACGTCGGGCCTGTTGGCGAGCAGCTGTACAGGGAATCCTGCACTCAACTCCTGGTTGAATGTGATGTCCGCGAGTGTTCCACGTTCGATCGCATGCGGCGCCTCGCCCAACAGGATCGACATCGTGTTTTCGAGTAACTTAATATTGAGTTGGAGGTCAACCAGCAGCGCTCGCGCCGAATACAACTGCGCCTCCGTTTGCTTTACGGCCACCTCTGTAACCTGACCCGCATCCTTAAGCGCTCGAGTTGTTTCAAGGCTGCTTTCGCGCGTGGCAATAGTCTCTTGTGTAATCCTTACCTGCTCATCGAGGGCAAGCAACTGGAAGTACAGGCCAGCCACGTTCGCGATTAACTCTGTTTTGACTGCCTGATGTGCCGCCACTGATTGGAGATAGCCTGCCTCAAAGGCACGCTTCTGACTTCTGATCTTACCCCAGATGTCTGCTTCCCACGATAAGGTTCCACTCAGTTCGTATTGCGTAATGGCGCCGTCGAAGAATTCACCAAACTGACTGTTCCGCGCGAGTTCCTGATAGGTCATCCTGCCCGTTGCATTCAGCGTCGGCAGTTGACCCTGCTTGCCCTGATTGTAGTAGGCGCGGGCAACAACGATTTGCTGAAGCGCCACGCGTATGTCGATGTTGTTTTCGAGCGCCCTCTCTATGTACCCTGTGAGATGAGGATCCGTAAACATCTCGCGCCACGAAACAATTGCTATTGTAGTGCTGTCGCGCTCCAGCGAATCCGTCCGAAAGTGCGCTTCATCCACAACTTCCGGCCGCGTGTAATTCTTTGCCACGAAACAGGACTGCAGGAAGAACGGTGCAGCAACAAGCAAGGGAATATATAGAATACGAATCTTCATTGCTTTCACGAGTTGGGATGCGGTACAGGCTTGCGACTTACTTTTTCATGCAACCATTGGAACAGGATATAGAGAATGGGGATCACAAAGACACCCAGTACGGTACCTATCAGCAATCCCCCTACGGCCCCCGTTCCAATCGAATTATTTCCTTTGGCGCCAATGCCGCCCGCCAGTACGAGCGGAAGAAGCCCGATAATAAAGGCGAACGATGTCATGAGAATGGGCCGCAGGCGCACTCGGGCCCCTTCAAACGCTGCCTCCACTATCGTGTGGCCAGCACGCCTCCGTTGAATACCGAACTCAACGATTAGGATTGCGTTCTTCGCCAACAAGCCAATGAGCATCACCAGTGCGATCTGGAAATATACATTGACCTCAAGGCCAGCCAGCTTTGTCGATACATAAGCACCCATGACACCAACCGGCAGCGAGAACAACACTGCAAATGGGATCAGGTAGCTTTCGTATTGTCCGGCAAGAATAAAGTACACAAAGGCAACGCTGAGGAGTATGATAAACAGGGTTTGTCTTCCTGCGGCGATTTCTTCGCGAGTTAGACCGGAGAAGTCGACCGTATAGTTTGCCGGAAGTGCAGTGCTTGCTACTTCCTGAACGGCGCGGATAGCGTCACCGGAAGAAAAGCCGGGGGCAGCCGCACCATTAACGGTGGCAGAATTGTACAGGTTGAATCGAGTCACTGCCTGGGGACCATACACACGACGCAGCTGAACAAATTCCGTAATCGGAGCCATTTGTCCGTTAGCATTGCGAACGAACAAGGAGTTGAGACTCTCGGTCGTCGCACGATCCTGCGGCAGCGCCTGCACGTAGACGCGGTACTGCTTTCCAAAGCGCGCGAAGTCGGCCGCATAAATTCCACCGATGTATCCCTGCAGTGTCCCGAAGATCGAGCTGATGGAAACGCCTGCCTCCTTTGCCCTCGGAACATCAAGGTCGATTTCGTACTGAGGATAGTTTGTGCGGAATGCGCTCTGTGCATACTGTACCTCAGGGCGTTGCATAAGCTGGCCAATGAACTCCTGCGTTACCTGGTCGAGTTCAGAAAAGCTGCCTCCAAGGCGGTCCAGCACCTGCACCTCAAACCCCGCCGATACGCCGAAGCCCGGCACGCTGGGTGGTGCAAAAAACAATACATTCGCGTCGGTAATGCTTGCGGCAACCTGAAACATCCTGGCCATGATGGCATCCGCGGACATTGAAGGATCTTTTCGTTCACTCCAGGGAGCGAGCTTGATGAATCCGAGACCGTGATTGCTTCCTGCACCGGAGAAGAAGTTGGACCCGCTTACAAGCGACGCACCTTCGACGCCGGGTATTTCGTTCAGTCGGCGCTGCAACTCCTGCATTACCTGTACCGTACGATCGAGCGAAGCACCAACCGGCAGCTCTACGTTCGTAAAGATGATCCCACGATCCTCGTTCGGAACAAAACCCGTGGGGGTAGTCGTCGAAGCCCAGTATATACCCACAACCGCGAGAATGAGAAACAGCGGTGTTATCCACTTATGACGGTAGAGAAAGCGAAGACTGCGCACATAGCGTTGCGTTGTCGCCTGGAAACCTCGATTAAAAGCCTCGAAGAACCGCTTCATGAAACCTTTACGCACACCATTCTCATGGTGAGGTTTGAGGAACAAAGCGCTGAGCGCGGGGCTTAACGTCAAAGCATTGACGGCCGAGATGGCAATGGCTACGATCAGCGTAACACCAAATTGTTCATAGAAAACACCGGTAGGTCCCGTGATGAACGTAACCGGAATGAATACCGCGGCCATCACGAGGGTTATCGATATGATGGCGCCGGTGATCTCTTCCATTGCGGAGTGGCTTGCCTCGAGCGCGGATTTAGCGCCAGCCTCCAGCTTGGAGTGCACGGCTTCAACCACAACAATGGCGTCGTCCACCACGATACCGATCGCAAGTACCAGAGCGAACAGCGTCAAGAGGTTGATCGAGTATCCGAACAGTCCCAGGAAGAAGAAAGTACCGATGATTGAAACCGGGACAGCAATCGCAGGAATGAGTGTCGATCGAAAATCCTGCAGAAAGATAAACACTACAATGAACACAAGAACAAACGCTTCCACGAGCGTCACGACCACCTTCTCGATGGATGCCGTTAAGAATTCGTTCGTGTCAAAGTTAATTTTGGTGTGAAGACCCGGAGGAAAATCGTCATCCAACGCATTGAGCGTAGCGTGGATGTTTTCAATAATTTCCTGGGCATTCGAACCCGGCGTTTGGTAAACGCCCATACTGATGCCCGGTAGTCCGTTCGTAAAGGATATTACATTGTAGCCTTCCGCATCGAGTTCGACATCGGCCACATCCTTCAAGCGAAGAAACTGGCCGTTTCCAATCGCGCGGATCACGATGTTCTCGTACTGTTCCGCCGTATTGTATCGGCCACTATACTTGATTACATATTCAAAAGCCTCAGCATTGTTTTGACCCAGCGAACCGGCGGCTGCTTCAAGACTCTGTTCGTTAATGGCAGCTGTAACATCGGAAGGCATCAAACCGTAAGCAGCAAGTTTTTCGGGACGAAGCCAGATGCGCATCGCATAGTTCTTCGCACCGAATACACTCACGTCGCCAACACCATCAATACGTTTCAGCGCGGGTAGTACGTTTATGTTAAGGTAGTTCTGGATGAATGTTGCGTCGTAGTTCGGGTTATCCGAATACACGGTGAAGAACATGAGCGCGCTCGTCTGCTGCTTCTGAGTGACGACACCCGACTGCGTTACTTCCCGCGGCAGCAGCGGCAATGCACGCGAAACACGATTTTGCACGTTTACCGCAGCAATATCGGGGTCAACCCCTTGCTTGAAAAAAACCTGGATCGTAGCACCGCCATTGTTACTGGCCGAAGAGGTGATGTAACTCATGCCCTCGACACCGTTGATCTGTTCCTCGAGCGGGATGATCACACTTTGCAGTACGGTCTCAGCATTTGCACCTGGGTAGAACGCACTCACCCGTACGGTTGGCGGTGCTATGTCGGGATATTGCGTGACGGGCAGATTGATCAAGCCCAGAATCCCAAGCATGAGTAAGATTATGGAAACGACCGTGGATAGAACCGGTCTGTCAATGAATTTCTTCAGCATGAATCGCTCCTATTTAAACACAGCTTGTAACTCCTTCGCGACACTGTCAAACGGCACCGGTTGCGGCTGGATCGGCGTATTATGACGTAATTTGGCTACACCCGATGCAACGATTTTGTCGCCGGGTGACACCCCTGATGAAACCACGACAAGGTTATCAGCGCGGTCGGCAACCTCCAGCGGTGTTGAAATCGCCGTATCGTCGCGAACGCGGAAGACATAGGTAATACCCTGCTGTTCAAAGGTTGCTGCCTCGGGAACGACGGGCATGTTTTCATATGTCCTGGGAATCAAAATCACGCCACTGCTTCCGTCTGCGAGCAGACGATCAGGGTTGGGAAAAACAGCGCGGAACGCTACCGATCCGGTAGATGGATTCACCTGACCCGTTACCGTTTCAATGCGACCAGGTTCGGTGTAAATATCGTCGTTGACTAACCTGAGCTGGACAGGCGGAAAGTTGGCAATCTTTTCCGTGAGCGTCTTGCCCGGTGTAGATTTGATGAAATCCAGGTAGTCGCGTTCGTTCATCGAAAAGAACGCGTATATCCGCTCCGTTTTTGCAACCGTTGTCAAGGGTAGCGGGTCCGCAGCACTGACGAGCGCACCCTGACGAAAGTTAATAGCCCCTACGTGACCGTCGACGGGGCTGCGGATCGTTGCGTAGTCGATGTTGGCGCCAATGCTTTTGTACACCGCCTCTGCCTGAGCAAGTCGCGCCTGCGCAGTCTCCAGTTGCACTTGACCCACTATTCCTTTCTCAACGAGTGGTTTCAAGCGGTTTACTTCTACGCGTGCGGCTTCCACGTTAGCGCGGGCCGCTCCTGCATCCTGGGTGAGGGTTTGTGTCTCCAATCTGAACAACGGCTCGCCCTTCTTCACCGATTGTCCTTCGTCGACAAGCACTTCCGTGATGTATCCCGCGACCTTTGCGCGCACTTCGCTGCTGACAATACCTTGCAGTCGAGCTGGAAAGGCCCGCTGAGCCGTGACGGACCTTACAGGAACTTCAACAACCGGGAAGGGAGCGGGTCCCATTGCCTGCTGTTGCGCCGGCTGGTTGCCGTTACACGAAATGAGAAAACCAAGAGTTAACAGAAGTCCTGTACGGATCGCTATGTTCATTGGATTAGTATTTTCAAGTTGATTTGATGCGTGATTTTTTTGCGCGTGCCTTTTTTGGGGGCTTGCTTGTTGAGATTCCCGTCCACAGCGCTTCAGCCACGTCGCGTAGATCGGAGTCGGTGATCTTCACTTTCCCCGATAGTTTAAGTTTTGCAGCTGCACTTACGCCACCATAGACAAGCATCAACAGCAGTTCGGGTTTTATAGACCTGATTTCACGTGAGGCAATGCCTTCCTCCAGGAAACGAAAAAGAGGACTTCTGAACTGTCCCATGGGTTGTCCAGAATTGTAGGGCGAGTTCAGATACTGCTCAAAGAAGGTGAGAACTGCTTCATTACGTACGTAGAAATCGTACAGGCGATGCCACGTATTAAGGAAACGTTCCCTGCGGGTTGCACCTGATGATAACGCTTCGGTAGTAACTTGCTGTAAGCGTTCGCTGTTGTAGGCGTACAGCGCCTGGATGAGTTCGTCCTTTCCCTGAAAGTAGTGATAGATGGTTCCGGCTGCGACACCGGCAAGATCGGAGACGAGGCTCATGGTCGTTCCATGAAATCCCCGCTCCCGGATTAAAGCCATTGTGCTTTCTAGTATCAGACGCTTCTTCTCAGGTATACTTTCCACAAAAACAACTACGGTCTGATCTAAACGCTTTCGTTAGACTGAACGTTCATTCGGTCCGCAAAAATAATCACGCCGTGGAGACCGGCAAGGAATAAAACGAGAATGGTCGTCTGCAGGGTGCGTTACGCAATCGTTTTCACCGCACTTTGTATTCTTTTTTTCCGAACCTGGCGCCCAACTTCCAGGAGAACAAGACATATCACCCATGTCAAGAGTATCAGTCTCACTACGGGCCACTCCAGCGATGTTGTTTTGAATAAATCGTGAAGGACGGGCACATATATTATAAGGGCCTGTAGTCCGATGGTCAACAACACGATCCCCCACATCGCGGGATTTGAAAGCATTCCTTTCCCTATGAGCGGATGGTTCACGGATCGCACGGTAAGTGCGTTGCCGAGTTGCACAAGACACAGGATGGTGAATACGGCAGTTTGCTGAACGGCGATATCGTAGCCCTGTGCGGCAAGGCGATATTGCGTGTGCAGGGCAGCAGCTGCGAGGATGGCACCTGCGATAATAATATCGGAAGCCATACCACCTGCAAATAAATTCTCGCGCGGCGGCCGGGGCGGTCGTTTCATGATGTCTGGTTCTGCGGGTTCTGCTGTTAGCGCAATTCCAGGCAGGCCGTCGGTCACCAGGTTAATCCATAATATATGAATCGGCAATAAGGGAATAGGCATGCCAAAGATCGGCGCCACTGAAATAGTGAGGACTTCCGCCAGGTTGCACGAGAGCACATAGAGGATAAACTTCCGGATGTTTTCATAGATACGTCGACCTTCTTTGACAGCCTTTACAATCGTAGCAAAGTTGTCGTCAAGCAGAATCATGTCGGATGCCTCTTTGGAAACATCCGTTCCGGTTACGCCCAT
>DATCLO010000007.1:0-14134 GCA_036563875.1 Cyclobacteriaceae bacterium | reverse complement strand
ATCGGTAAATAGTGACCGGCCGATCTTTCAGATGGGGTAGGAGTTGGTCGGCCACTTTATCGTAGTAATCAAGAACGTCGCGTTTTGAAATCTGCGGATGGCGAAAGGTGATCGAGTCGAGATTTGTGAAGAGGATCTTGTGCTTAAGACGGTAGTTCGGTTGTTGCTCTGCTTTTTTCGCACTTGATGATTTTTTTTCTGAGATCTTCTTTTTTGCAGCAGGTTTTGCAGGAGATACTGCTTTTGTTTTGGGTGCTGTGGGAAGGACGTACTTTTCTGCTTTTTCCTTTTTGCGAGTAGCAGGCGGTTCGGGAAGCGATGGAAACAGTTTGAGAACGGCATCGTCGAATTCGAATGGTGTTTCGTCCCATTCTTTGTTAGAGGAATGGAAGTAGTATATGCCGGGTGTGTCGTCGCTTACATACAGCTGATGATTAGGTGACTTGAGGTTGCTCAGAACCGTTTGGTAGGTCATGTCGTACAGCAACTCCGCTTCACCCTGGATGGCTTCAATGCTGATGCGTTGTTGCAGGGTATGTCCCGCGCGGGTGATGTACAGTCGGACGAGCTTTTCGCGGTCAGGCCGTGAAGAACACTGTTCTAGAACTTGAAGGATGGACTTATGCGCTTTGGTGTTTTTCCTGATCTGCACGTTTAGGAAGCAATACTTTCAAAGATAGCGTTCGATTGCAAAAAAGCCTCATCAAAGTTTGGGCAGTCGTTTGGGGGCGCTTAATATTGCTAAAACCAAAGCCAGTGGTATGAATCCCAAGGTGGACAGGTTTTTTAACGAGGCTGCCCGGTGGAAGGAGGAGTATATTGCGATGCGCGCCATCGCGCTTGAATGCAATTTAAAGGAGGAATTGAAGTGGGGTTATCCCTGTTACGTGTACGAGGGCAAGAATATCGTCTTGATCCACGGGTTCAAGAACTATTGCGGACTGTTGTTTTTCAAGGGCGCGCTACTAAAGGATCCAGAAGGCATATTGACTCGTCAATCTGAGAATGTGCAGGCCCAGCGTCAAGTCCGATTTACCAATGTTCGGGAGATCAGGAAGCTCAGAAAGACGCTGAAGGAATATATACGTGAGGCGGTCGAGGCGGAAGAAGCTGGTTTGAAGGTTCCGAAGAAAAAAATATCGGACTATCCAGTTGCGCCTGAATTTCAAAAGAGATTGGATAAGAATAAGGCATTGAAAGCTGCTTTTAATGCGTTAACTCCTGGGCGCCAGCGGGGATATCTGTTTTATTTCTCACAGGCGAAGCAATCCAAAACGCGCGAGGCGAGAGTCGAAAAGTGTGTTCCCAGGATTCTGGAAGGAAAAGGTCTTGATGACTAGCTTCTATGGCGCTCCGCACTGCGTGATCGAAGGTGATTCACCAGCCATCGCTAACTCGTTTCCATCAACAACTATTTTCCCTTTCATGACAACGTGAAGGCTGCAGAAGTAAGCCTCGCTTTTTGTTGCGATCATTTCCCAGGAGCCTCCGGCGGGAATTTTCGATGATGTCCATGAATGCGTCGCTTCTTCCGTGACGTCATGATCTACCATGTCTTTATTGATCCATACGATGGTGTCTCCTTTGTTTACGCTGAGCACGTCGGGTACAAACTTCATTTGAGATATTTCCACGACGTGTCGTTGGGGTACATTTTGAACGTTGTCGGATGATGTTGCGGCGGAATCATTTTGAGATCCGCCGCAACCCATGGCAATCGCTGCGAGCAGCGAAACGTAAATCAGAACACGCATGATTTATTTGAGCGACTTTTGAACCATTTCGGCATGGGCGAGGTGGGTCTTGAGCGCGGGCACGACATTCTGCAACAATGCCTTTAGTTCAGCATTTTCTGCCTCGGGAATGAGAAGACCCTCAACCGCCTCAATTACCGCTTTGTGATACGCAACTTCGTTGTCGATGTAGGCCTTATTGAATTCGGATCCTGACTTTGAACGAAGCGCTTTCTTCGTAGCGTCGGCGTCCGATAACAGCTTCTTGCTGACATCGTTGTCTTTGGGCGTAACGCCTAATTTCTTTACGAGATCCGAGGCCTGTTTGATCACCGCGTTGTGGTCGTTGATCATTGTTTCGGCAAACTTAAGAATCTCGGCATCTTTTGATTTTTCTTTGGCGATCTCCGCGTACGCAATGTCAATCTGGTTGGCTACGACGGCTACGGAAGCCACTTCCGCGTCGGAAAGTGTCTGTGCATTCTGCGCGAATGAGGTTGTGATGCACAGCAGGCTTGACAAAATAATTCCACTCCAAAATGTCTCTGGATTTTTCATGATGAATTTGTTTTAAAATAGTCAACTATTGGATGAGCGGGGGAGGGGAAGGTTACAGAAAAGGAGGGTATTTTGTAGCCCCATTCCACCAAAGAGACTCAGAGGGCACGGACTTACACAGAGATTTATTTTTTGGAGTGCTTCAGGAAAAGGTAGTGGCGAGTCGCTTCTGTTGAGCGACGGGTCAATTGTGTATGGAGCGCACAGGCGCCGCAAGCGGCGCAGGAACAGGTGAATATTCGACGATGCTTCTACTTGCCCGCTTCCAACAACACATCAGCGAGCTCGCGGGGTTTGGACCACTGTGGATTGTGGTCAGCGATCATTTCGATGTACTTGTAGCCGCGTTCCTGCGCGCGTTTGGCAAAAGCTGCGAAGCCGTCTTCTTCTGCGGTCTTCCCTGGATCAATGGTGAGGATGTAGACAGTAGGTAGGGATTTGGCCGCTGGATTTTTTCGCGATACGGGTTCGGTAAATGTTTTCAGCGACTGCGGAACGTCTTTGGGATACGGTTGTTCAGGTTGTACCCAGGCAGGAACGATCATGCCATCCCTTTCCATACTCTTTATCCACTCGCTGCCGCCGGCCATAGCGGTCATGACGCTTTCCCCGTCATTGGGCAGGATCGCGTCGAGGTATACCAGCTTTCGAATCCTTTCCGGAATGCGATCGGCAACACCGGTAATCACCATGCCGCCGTAGCTGTGGCCGACAAGCACAACGTCCGTAAGGCGCTCAAACAGGATCTGGTTCACGACGTCGTTGATATGCGTAGATAGCGATATCTCAGGTGAGGCCAGGTGCGCGCGTTCTCCCTGACCCGTTAGCGAAGGCCGATATACCACGTGTCCCGCGGCGGTCATCATAGAATCCACTTCCTTAAACGCCCAACCGCCGCCCCAGGCGCCGTGGACGATGACGTAGGTGGTGGGTTTCTGTTGCGCAAACAAGAGGCCAGAACTAAACAGAAGAGCCAGAGCGGTGGAAGCGATTTTCATAGGGATCGTGGTTTCAGACAAACATAATATGCGGCTCGGAAATATGCTGAGATTCTCTAACTCTTACAAGCCACCCGAAGACCCAATTTGAACTCCGGTTTGACACAGGTTGTCAACGAGTCTTTGTTGTTTTGAAGTGGCGACCTGCCAAGTGGGGGTTGCGTGACCATAATTGTTTCATATGAAAGTGTTAGACATAGATTCATTCATTGACTGCTGGAAATCCTTTGTCAGCAAGCCTGAATTCCTTCAGAACTATAACGGCCCGCGTCGGACGGAGTTCATTGTAGGTAAGAAGGGAAGTTCACCTTTTGGAAATCACTTTGTCGAAGAGTTTGGGAACACTTACGGGTACGGGACGGAGGATGGTCTTGTTGACTTGTCAATTTATAAAAGGAAGTTTTTTAAAGGAGTTCTGGATATCCAGGTGCTGCATAAGGGATGGAAATTCAGAGACGGTCTGTTAGCGCAATTCCCGGTATGCCATGACGTATTGTTAAAGAACGAAAATAGTATTGAGAATGCTTATATGGGAATGCGCCGACTCGCGTGCCTCCGAGCCCGATTGAAGGTCCTGGTAACGTACATTTGGGATCCTTCAATAGAAGGAGACGACGGGGATGAGGCACACAAGCTGCTTTGCCGAAACCTCGAGGTAGTAATAAAACAGACGAACGATGCGTATCCTGAAAATGGGGAGACTAACTACATACTCATAACGGGACAGCGCGTTAATCAGAAGTTAATCTGGAGGTACACGTGTTTCAGTTTGATGAGTAGGTTGAAGCAGGTTGAAACGCTCATAGTTACATTTGATTCTGATTAGCCGCGACATGTTTTTTTAGCTTAAAATTGACATAAGCTGTCAGATTTTTGTCTGTATAATAACGGTATACCTATTTGTTTTTTGAGATTTTATTGGAATATTGGGGATGGTAACTGAGATGCCCGGGTTGCGAGACGCTATAGAGAGTGAGACGCGATGGAGGGTGAGACACCATAGCGGGTGAGACGCCCGGATTGAGGAGACACCCTGGTCAAGGACACGCCCTGGTAGGGAGACGCCCTGGTAGTGAGACGCCCTGGTAGGGCGTCTCTACTACACATTTCTGATCGACGTTAGGTTGTAAGCGACATAGTTGAGGGTCGGATGTGGCCGTGTCGGATGTAACGTGCTTTTTGATCGCGGGAATATAGTAGAGACGCCCAACCTGGGCGCCTCGTCATAGTGGGCGTCTCGCCATAGTGGGCGTCTCGCCATGTCGAGCGTCTCCCCATGTTCGGCGTGTCCCCAACCTGGGCGTCTCCAATTCCAACCCTGGCGTCCCTGCGACAAGACCTTGACCGAAGTTTGTGTTAGGGAAATAGTTGTGGATACAAGATCACCCCGTTGGAACGAATGACGATATGATCGAGAGATTTGACAATTACTATCGTATCACGTCCGCCCGAGCGTCGTGGTGGGACTATGGGTGGAATGGTGCGTATTACGTCACCATATGTGCGAAATATATGGAATGTGTTTTCGGGGATGTCGTCGCGGTTCCCAAACCGCACGTCAGATTGTCAGACGCAGGAAGGATTGTGTATGAACATTGGGGGGAAATCCCGGACCATTTTCCATACGTGGAACTAGGTGAATTTGTCGTTATGCCCAATCACATGCATGGTATTGTGATAATCGATCGTCCCGACAATGACGCGCAATCGTGGGTTAGATATGTTCCACCAAATCGATTGCGTGTGGTAACGGCTTCTGATTTCCACACACTTGATCGTAGGAATATAGTAGAGACGCCCAATCTGGGCGTCTCACCCAACCCGGTCGTCTCAAATCTTCACGTACCCCGTATCCAAACGCATAGAGATTTATCGGAACATTCACCACCGCCACCCGTTCCTACCAATGACAAAAGCCGGCGCTGGAAACCCGGTACCCTCAGCGTAATAATTAATCAATTCAAACGAAAGTGCACTATGGAAATCAGGAAGACTATGGTGCACTTTGATTGGCAGTCTCGTTTCCACGACCACATCATCCGCGACGCGGATGAATTCCACCGCATCACCAAATACATACGAAACAATCCGGCCAATTGGAAAGACGACAAATTCTATCCACGGGGGGAGCGGGGATTGAAGTAGGGAAGTCGAATGCTGAGCGCAACTGATATGCCCTTAATTAAGGAGAAATTGGACGCCCGGGTAGGTGAGACGCCCGGATTGAGGAGACGCCCTGGTTGAGGACACGACCTGGTAGGGGAGACGCCCTGGTAGGGAGACGCCCTGGTAGGGCGTCTCTACTACACGTTTCTGATCGAAGTTAAATTGTTAGCGAAATAGTCGATTGTATCCTGTTGCGTAATCGGATATAACATCCACTTGATCGTAGGAATATAGTAGAGACGCCCAATCTGGGCGTCTCCCCGGGTGAGACGCCCTGGTAGGGAGACGCCCTGGTAGGGCGTCTCTACTACACATTTCTGATCGACGTTAGGTTTTAGCGAAACAGTTGAGTGTATACTATTACGTGATCAGATATAACGTGTGCTTAATCGTAGGAATATAGTAGAGACGCCCAACCTGGGCGTCTCGTCATAGTGGGCGTCTCGCCATGTCGGGCGTCTCGCCATGTCGAGCGTCTCCCCATGTTCGGCGTGTCCCCATCCTGGGCGTCTCCTGATGTTTGGCGTCTCCCCACGTGGGGCGTTTCTACTATGTTTGGCGTCTTCCCAATCTGGGCGTCCCTAAAGTAGCGATTATTCCAACCCCTGCTCAATGGTCCCATCCTCAGCAAACCAAACCTCACGGTCTTCGCCGGGACCGTCAAGGTCGATATGGTATAATATCCTGCCGTTGTCTTCCACCTTATGTGCGTCATCAATGCGATACTCCTGGAACTCGGTTTTTACTTTTTCGGAAATAACTTGCGGGAGATCGCGACGGGATAGTTCTTCGCGATGTCGTCTGATGGAGCCGCTCCTGTCGATCCAAAGTTCGTGATCGCGGGAACCAACCTCGAAGTCTGCCTTGTACAGATCTCCTTCCATTTCCCATTCGATATCTTTTGCTTTGGCAAATTTTGATTTGAGAGCTGCCGATACTTCGGTGGGTACGTCAGACTTGGCAACATCCTGGGCCGTGGCATACGATATGCCGCCCACGAAAATGATAAGGATTAATGTTTTCATAGCGCTTGGTTTTCTGTAGGCTGGGTTGCACAAAAAGTGCGCCGCTGAACCAAACAGGGAGAGGATGCCCTAAAGGGCCTCTCTAGGTATACTTTTCACCCGAGATCTTACCACGATGCAACACAACCGTGGAGATTCCACCGCGATAGTGCTAAGGCTTACATCGCTACCAGGGAAGCGAAAAGGTCTTAACAAAACTGAAGCATTTGATCGCTTCAATTACACCTTCCTTAACTCCCAGACCGGAATCCTTAATGCCACCAAAGGGTGAATTCTCTATCCGATAACCAGGCACTTCATTGATGTTGACTGTTCCTACTCTGAGATCTTTGATGAAACGGACGGCATACTCCATATTCTTCGTTACCACTCCTGACGACAGACCATATGCGGTTCCGTTTGCGAGCGAAATGGCATCATCGATGTTTTCAAATCGGAGAATCGGTGCCAGCGGTCCAAATGATTCGCGAGTCACCATTTCAGCATCACGTGGAACGTTGGTGATAACGGTCGGCTCCATCAACGCGCCCTTGCGGTTGCCTCCGAGCAACACCCTTGCACCCTGAGCTACAGCTTTCTGGATAACATTTACAAGGTATTTTGCGGCAGGTTCGTCGATTACTGTACCGACAACAGTATTTGGATCCGACGGGTCGCCACAAGTGTACGATTTTGCCTTTCTCAAAAACTTCGACGTAAACTCCTCCTCAATTTTCTCGTGAACCAATATGCGCTTTACCGCAGTGCAGCGCTGACCGCTGTTTCTGAATGAACCTTCCGCTGCGAGGTGAGCGGCCATCTCCAAGTCGGCGTCTTCCATAATGATCAGGGGGTCATTGCCGCCCAACTCGACAATGACCTTCTTGTAACCAGCAAGACGCGTGATCTTTTTGCCTACTTCAACGCTTCCTGTGAAGGATACAATTTCCGTTCTGGGATCCGTTACCAGCAGTTCGGCCACCTGATCAGTAGGCCCGAGAAGGGTGCTCAACATGTACGGAGGGAGACCACTTTCATATAGCAGTTCTGTCATCTTGATAGCCGTTAACGGCGTCTTTTCAGATGGCTTCAGTATGACGGGCGTCCCCGCTGCAATTGCAGGGACTATCTTATGCACAACCTGATTAAGGGGATGGTTAAACGGCGTGATGCAAACAGCCAAAGAGAGGGGTTCCCGCACGGTGAAAATTTTCCTGTTCTTCCCATTTGGAGAAATGTCACATGAGAACACCTGTCCATCATCTCTGAGGCACTCCATCGCTGCGAACGTCAAGACATCCAGCGCCCGTCCTGTCTCATACCTGGCTTCCCGAATAGCCAGCCCCGACTCGGCACTGATCGTTTGTGCAAACTCGTCTCTGCGAGTTTCAAGTATGTGCCTGGCAGTGTTCAGAACGTTATAGCGTTGATATCGCGTCAATTTTTCACCTCCCTTTAGTGCGGCATCTATCGCCGCCAGCGCCTCCTTTCGACCAGCGAGCTCTACTTCGCCGACAAGCCGACCGTTATACGGACTTCTGACCTGGTGCACTGAATTACTCCTGACCCGGTTGCCTGCCACGTAACAATATGCGCGCTTGGGTTCCTCCCCATATGCGGTAGGGGTAGTATCAGTTTCTGTTTGCGCTGTGTTCGCCTTCATGTGTTACGACTGTTTTGTCCCGTTTACGGTGAAATCGAAAATCTGGAAATTGCGAGCGTCGCCCGCCGCCTTGGTCTTGTAAGCGGGAATCAACGGATGAGAGAGGATCATGGACACCATCTCTTCATAGCGACCGCCGTGCGAGCGCAAGACGCCATCAAGCGCACTCAAGTCGTGATACTGAGGCTTCCGACCAAGAACAACGTCTTTGCCCGAAAGCACGATCACATCGCCTGTCCTGTCGCCCGGTTGTTCGAGCAGGCGAACGGCCATTTCCTTTTCGTGTACCTCGGTGATACCCACTTGCATCGCGAGCCAATCGCGAACCGGATTTACCAGTTCCTTGTCATCGACATGCACTACTGCATAGGATCCTAACGCCCCATGATGTTTGACGTACGGATCTGTGATAGGACAAATCACCCTGAACAGCCCTGCTCCGAATTTTTTTTCCAGCATGTCTTCAAGGTACAAGACGTTCGGTCGTCCGTGGCCATTGACCTTTGCATTCATACCGTGATCAGCTGTTATGCCAACAATGGCACCCGTTGCCAGCAGCTTCCCAATTTCGGCGTCTAGCGCTTCGTAGAATTGAAGGGATTCTTCCGTTTCCGGAGCGTACGTGTGCTGCATGTAATCGGTAAGAGAGAGGTAAAGGAAGTCCGCGAGGTTATTTTTCAGCAGTGCAACGCCGGCCTGTAAGACGAACAGGCTGGCGGCCGGACTGTAGATTTCCGGAGTCTTTTGTCCAACGAGTCGCTCTACCTCATCGATGCCATGCGTTTCCTTTCGGGCCGCGTTTGCTTTTTCCGCTGAAAAGGCAATCCCTTTTAGGCCACACGAAAGAATGTCCCGTAGTTTTTCCTTTGCTGTAACTACGGCGACCTTCCTTCCGGCAGCCGCTGCTTTTGCCAGGATTGTCTCGGCTCTCAGGTATTGCGAAGAATTCATCATCACCTCTTCGCCAGTAATTTCATCATAGAAAAAGTTGCCACAAATACCGTGATGGCAAGGAGGGACACCCGTGACGATGGAGGCATTGTTCACGTTTGTAAACGAGGGGAGTGCGCAGCGCACGCTACCCCGGTAGCCCTTGGCAGCCATCTTTTTCAGGTTGGGCATCCGATCCCGGGCAAGGGTGGTATTGTAGTATTCATCCGCTGACCCGTCGGCGCAAATCACGACGATGGGGTTAGCGGGAGGAGTGTAAGTAATGTTGTTGGCTACAAAAGGTTGAGTTGACGGAGTTTTCATTTATACGACTGCTTCTAGATTAATGAAGGCACTGATCGTGTAGCGTTCTTGTAACTACAGAATGAGATAATAATCGATGACATCGCGCAGATCACTGCGATCACAATGAAAACGGATGCTGTGTCGCCTGTAACATCGATGGTCTTTCCAAGAATGGGCTCCCCAAAGGCGGCGAAGAGGTAAGCGCACATATTCATCACGCCCACACCGGTCCCGACGTACTTTTCTCCAAGAAGTTCAGGACTCATAGGCCAGAAGTTTGCTTGAGGTCCGTACACGAAGAATCCCGCGAGAAGCATCAATGCTCCGGCCGCGACCGGATAGGTTGTCGGAGTAAAGTAGATCACCAAACTTACCAAAGATGCGGCAAGCATCCCTGCACGAATGGATGCCGGTCTGTTGCCTTTAAATAAAGTGTCAGATAGGGTTCCGAATGAAAAGGCGCCTAGCGCCATACCGAAGGGCATAAGCAGGCTGGCCCAAATTTGATTGGTGCCTTGAGTGTGCTGATTTCCGAGGAAGTGTACGGGTACCCAAACAATCAGACCGTATCGTGCCATGCTCTCACAACCCAGCGCAATCGAAGCGATTAGAAATCTCCGATTGCCAAACACCGCGGCATATCTGTCTTTCCAGGTTGGTTGAGGAAGTTGTGGCCCCTCATGGTATAGATCAGGATAGCCCTTGTCAGAGGGCTTGCTTCGCGCGAGAAAGAAGAAGATGACGACAGCCAGGAGTAAGAACAATACAGGTACTCTAAAAATGTAGCTCCAGTGAGCCTCCTGACGAATCAGCAACACCGAAAGGAGGTATGTTACCACTGATGAACTGCCGGCAGCCATGGTATACATTCCGAATGCTTTGCCTCTTTCATCTTTACCCCACCAATTGGAAATGAGACGGCTCCCCGGTGCCCATGCCATGGATTGAAAGTAACCGTTCATCGCCCAGAAGACGAGGATGAGCGTGTATGTTGAGGAGAAGCTGATTGAGAAGTTGGCGGCTACGGACAGAAGACCGCCAAGGGCAATCATCACACGCGGACTGAATCGGTCGGCAAGGTTTCCATTGATTAGCTGACCGACAGCATAGCCAATCAACATGGCGAAGCTGATCCATCCAATCTGCGTATAGTTGATCCCCAGGTCCCGGGCAAGGTCACTTGCTGCCCAGCCGAAGTTGTGCCGTCCGGTGTAAAAGAAGAGATAGCAGAACATAGCCGCTAGCAGCATCTGCCACTGATCCCTTCGGAATCGTTGTGTTGATGCAATCATTGGGCTGACGGGTTTATCCTGATACCTACGCGCAGCGGCTTGTGTTCAATAGCGTACTCGAAGGCCTGCTGGGCATCCGATAGATCGAATTGCTTTTCCACAACGTTCTCAAAAGGAAACCGACGCCAGTTCCTCTCTATGAAATCTACTGCATGAGCGAAATCCTGAAAGTTGTAATTATGCAACCCTTTAATCGTGATGAGGTTACGGATTATTGATTCTGGGTTCAATTTGACTTTCCTCGTATTGAAAACAGCGCCAACCCAGATGGCTGTTCCGCCGACATTCAACACGTCGACGCTTGCTTCCATGGCATCAGGGGCCCCACTCATGTCAAAGGCAATATCAATGCCGTCGCACGGAAGTTTTTTTCGGATCTCATGAAGGCCGGAATTGACATCGAAGACTTCATCTGCACCAAATTTCCTGGCTAGCGCGAGGCGCCTATCCGAAATGTCCGCCCCACCGATCCACTTTGCGCCAGCGTCACGGCACATTGCGGCACAGGTGATGCCGAGCATGCCCATGCCGAAGATATAGATATTCTTATTTCGTATTTCGCCGGCAAGGCGTAATGCCCCAGCTACCGTTGATATAGAGCAATTGATAGTCGCTGCCAGGGGAAGGGGAAGGTCTCGCGGAATCTTGAGTATCGCTGTGCCTTGCTTTAAGACACAATATTCGGCCAATCCGCCATGGAACGCATCGTTCGTCTCAACGACAGCATGGCCATACTTAAACAAACCCCTTCCTTTTTGAGGAATGCCTGCGCGTGATATTTCGCATGTGGGATCACTGCTGAAGATGGACCAGGTAATGAGATCTCCTTTGTTGATCTTCTCGCCGTTGTAGTCAGTGCCTGGATGAGCCTCGTCAATCTCCAGGATTTCTCCGACAATCTCGTGTCCCAGAACACTCGGAACCGGCGCTTTCCTGGCGCCGGAAAAGGTATGCAGATCGCTACCGCATATGGTGGTGAACTTATTTCTAACGAGTAATTCTCCTTCGTTTAGCGATTGCAACTGGCCGGACTGCATCTCCAATTGTTCGCCGGGTCCTTTAAAAACGACGAGATTTCCTGTTTTCATGTGTACAGTTGAAAGTTAATGCATATATACACAAAAAACTTTCCTAATAATAAAGTTTATCATAAAATTGAGCTGATTTAGCACATAAAGTGTCGCTATAGGAAAATGTGCTGGTTTTACGCGGACTCTTTGGTGTTTCATCCGGGTCGCCTTCGCTAGAGCGTTCAATGAAGGATCGCAAGCCGCAGTCTATGAAGTAGCCCGGTTTAGCAATAGGAAACTTTCGGGGCCTTTCTGATACGTAATGAAGCGATTCTGGTGTGTGTGGCAATCCCGCAGATAGGTCGGGTCAGGCGCCGGTGTATGGAAGTTGGTCTCTTGACGACCCCACTAGCCTTTGTGAAAGGCGTTGGTGTTGCTCTCAGTGAAGAAGTAAACGACGAGCATGATCGCCATCGTCTTGGTTTCGTTGTATGGCACGTGAGGTATGTTGCCGTCAAAGAACAGGGAGTCGCCAGCCTGGATTTCAAAAATCTGGTCACCGAGGGAATACTTTACAATGCCGTGGATCAGGTAGACGTATTCGTAGGCGGTCGTGACTACCGGAGATCGCTGGGCACCGGGACTGATGTGCAACAGGGAAATCTGAAATGATCCGCTATCCATTTTTCGTTCAAGAATGGAATAGTAGTCGAAGCCTTTTACATTTTCTTCCTTTACGTATGGCACATAGTCTTTCTGAGGGATGAAAATGTAGCCCGGAAATTTCTCATCGTCCTTAAGCTCTGCAAAAAATTGTTCGACCGGAACGCCGAGTTTATTGATGATTGTGAACAGCGTGGGTATGGTGGGAATCATTCTGCCGTTCTCAATCTTGGACAACATGGAAGAGCTCATTTCGATCAATGCGGCGAGGTCCTGGAGTTTCAGATTTTTCTCCTTCCTGTATTTTCGAACGGTGTCGCCGATCTTGAAATAGGCAAGGGAGTCCCGGGATAGCTCCTCAGGTTCTGCAGGCGAGTCTGATGGGCCGGCTTCCCTCCGGCTGGAACCTTTTCGTTTTGATTTCTTCATTAGAATATTCCCTTGTTGCTTTCCAGCAAGCCAGGTTGTCGTGGGGCTCATCTGAAAAAGCAGCGGTAATATAGCAAAGATTGGTAATCACCCGCACGTTGAATTTGCCTTTCCGGAGATGGACGTTCTCTTTACACCCTCAACTCCGCGCGGAACCCCCGGGCTGCATAATAAGACTCTGCCCCGTTATGATACACAAAGACGGTGTTATATCGACGATCACAAAACAGCGCTCCGCCAAGTTTTCGGATTTCCGGCGGCGTGTGTACCCAACTCGAGGTCTTTAGGTCAAACTCGCCCAACTTCTGAAGTTCGCGATACTGCGCCTCGGTTAGCATGGTGACGCCCATTTCTTCCGCCATATCCATCGCGCTAGTCTTCGGCTTGTGTTCCTTTCTCGCATTGAGCGCCGCGCGATCGTAACAAATGCTTCGGCGTCCCTTCGGCGACTCAGCGGAACAATCGTAAAAAATATACTCACCCGTTTTCTTGTCGTATCCCACGACGTCAGGTTCGCCGCCGGTCACTTCCATTTGATCCAGCGACCACAGCTTTGCCGGATTGGCCTCGAGCTTCGCCTGCACGTCCGTCCACTTGATGCCCTTGTGTCGCTGCATGTTCTTTTCAAAGCGGTCTTTCAATATTTTCAAAAGCTCTGTTCGCTCTGTTTCTGTCAGTGTTTTTTTACTCGCTGTTTTAGCCATAGATGAAAGCTTTATTTGTCTAGGAAGGATTGCCCCGTTCTATGTGTTAGCCTATGTGTGCTATGTGCCTATGTGGTTCAAGTTAGTGAGTTTTCGCTCAGGGGGACGAAAATACCACGACATTATGGTCAGCACAATCAACAGTGTGGATCCGAACAATTCATTAGCTGTTCCCGATGCAATATGTGAAAACATTGCCCCGAACATCGCGAAGAAGAATCCAGCGTATGCCCATTCCTTAAGTACCGGTGTGCGGGGAATGAGTACGACGACAACACCGAGGACCTTGAGTACTCCCAGCATCATCATCAGATAGGGGGGATACCCCAATCGTGAAAACATATCGCGCTCTTCGTCGTTACCCATTATTTGGACTATGCCGGTGGAAACCATTCCAAGGGAGAGCCAGATGGTGGAGACCCAGTAGATGATTCGGTGTGTCTTTTTCATGTGTAGAGCGTGTTGAAGTGTTGAAGTGTTAAAGTGTTGAAGTTGAGCCTGTGGAAAGAGACTGCTAGATTTAGGTCCAACCCTCGCGTTAGAATTTTCGCATATTCTTCATGACTTTTTCCAGTTCGTTATGTGCCATGCTGAGGCCCCAGGCGAAGGGTAGTTTGAGGAGTTCGTCGCGTTGGGAGACGGAGCGGAAGATCGTGTGAATGCGGAGCCTGCTGGTGT
>DATCLO010000006.1:0-7910 GCA_036563875.1 Cyclobacteriaceae bacterium | reverse complement strand
GGCGATGGCGGCGCTATGTTCACCAATGACGATGCTCTCGCTGAGAGGCTTCGGATGACGGCGAACCATGGACAAAAGGTCAAGTATTATCATGACCTCATAGGCGTAAACAGCAGGCTGGACACCCTCCAGGCAGCCATTCTGAATGTTAAGCTCGCCCATCTGGACACCTATACCACTGCACGTCAACGCGCTGCCCAACGTTACGATGAGGGCCTGGGCGATCTCAAGGGGTTGACGCTTCCCTTCCGCGCGAAAAACTCCACGCACGTATTCAACCAATACACCGTGCAGGTCGCTGACAGCAGAAGAGATGCCCTGAGAGCGTACCTGCAGGAGAAGGGTGTACCCACAATGGTGTATTATCCTGTACCACTTCATTTCCAAAAGGCATACAAAACACCGGAGTACGGGGCGGGCGCGTTTCCCGTAGCTGAAAGGCTTTCAGAATCTGTGCTTTCGCTTCCCGTCCATACGGAGATGACAACCGACCAATTGGACTATATTTGCGACGTTGTGCGAAGCTTTTTCAGATCGCATTGATTTATGAAATCTCTGACATGAAAGGTATTATCCTTGCGGGCGGATCAGGGACGCGGCTATACCCCGCCACCCGGGCAGTGTCCAAGCAGTTACTCCCGGTGTACGACAAGCCGATGATCTATTACCCCTTGTCGGTACTGATGCTGGCCAACATCCGCGAGGTGCTGATCATTACCACACCTGATGATCTACCCCTGTTCCAAAAACTCCTTGGCGACGGCTCATGGATCGGTCTTTCCATCACGTATGCCGAACAACCCAGACCAGAAGGATTGGCACAGGCTTTCATCATTGGCCGTGATTTCATCGCCGACCAACCTTGTGCCTTGATCCTCGGTGACAATATATTCTACGGGTACAGCCTTTCTGGCCAGGTAGAGGAAGCGGCACGTCTTCGCGATGGTGCGATTGTATTCGGATACTATGTGAACGACCCCGAGCGTTACGGCGTCGTAGAGTTTAATGAACAAGGTCGTGTGATCTCCATCGAAGAAAAACCGGAGAAGCCGAAGTCGAGCTATGCAGTTACTGGTCTGTACTTTTATGACGGTACTGTAGCAGAGAAAGCTCTGCAGGTGAAGCCATCCAAACGTGGTGAACTTGAGATCACGGATCTGAACAGGCTCTACCTGGAAGAAAATAAGCTGACGGTCAAATTGCTGGGCCGTGGTATGGCGTGGCTTGATACCGGTACTCATCAATCACTTCTTGCCGCGAGTAACTTTGTCGAGTCTATAGAAGAACGTCAAGGCCTTAAGATCGCGTGCCTTGAAGAAATCGCTTACCGAAAGGGATACATCACGGCCGCACAACTCGAGGAATTAGCAAACCCGTTGCTTAAGAATTCCTATGGAGCTTACCTGATGAAATTGCTTCGCGAAAAGGATCTATTTCAGGCTTCAAGAAAAAAATGATTCCGATATGAAGCGAGCGCGGGTTCTGGTTACGGGCGCGAATGGCCAGTTGGGAAGTGAACTTCGCGAGCTTAGCCAACGTGCTGAAGATTTGGAGTTCACGTTCGTCGACATCGACGAGATGGACTTCCTCCGTCAAGACACCATCCGTGAATACTTCCACGGCAAGTCGTTCGACTTTATTATTAACACGGCTGCCTACACGCAGGTGGACGAAGCAGAAAGCAAGGAAGATATCGCCTTCGCGATCAATGCGCGAGCACTAGAAACCTTGTGCGACGTATGTCAGAAAAGCGGCGCACGACTCTTTTATATCTCCACCGATTACGTATTCGACGGCCAGGGCTGTGTGCCACTCCGGGAGTCTGACACGCCCAATCCTCAATCGGTGTACGCGCGTTCAAAGTTCGAAGGCGAACGGATTGTTCTTGAACGCTTGCCGAATGCTTATGTTATCCGCACATCTTGGTTGTATTCCTCGTTCGGGAAAAATTTCGTGAAAACCATCTCACGACTCGCCCGTGAACGCGAAACGCTTAATGTGGTTGCGGACCAGGTTGGTTCGCCTACGTATGCGCGCGATCTTGCTAAGGCGATAGTCCGTGTGATACAAGCGGTGAACGGAGGCAACGACACTCCGGGAATTTATCACTATGCCAACGAAGGCGTGGCGTCGTGGTACGACCTGGCGTGCGCCGTTGTCAGGATCAAGGCCTACCGGTGTATTGTGCACCCTATCCGCACCGACGAGTATCCTCTCGCGGCACGCCGGCCTCCGTACAGCGTGCTGGACAAGCGCAAGATAAGATCGACATTTGGACTGGAGATTGATAATTGGTATGACGCGTTGATGCGGTGCCTGACGATATGTGATTAGCGATTTGCGACTAGCGATTTTGGATTTATTCCTAATGATTGAGGTTTGTGATAAGAACACAACGCGTCGTATTGACGACAAAGTTACTTCAGAGGGTAAAATCAAAAAATCACAAATCACTAATCACTAGTCACTAATCTTCCCGCTCCCGCGTTTTATTAATTTGCACGACCATGACAGAAGAAAAACCCTACTTCGCCCACGAAACAGCCGTCATTGATCCGGGTTGTGTAATCGGAAAGGGAACCAAGATATGGCACTTCTCTCACATTATGACGGGCTGTACCATCGGCGAGAATTGCAACATAGGCCAGAACGTTGTCGTTTCACCAGAAGTTGTCCTGGGCAATAATGTAAAGGTCCAGAACAACGTATCCATCTACACCGGTGTCACGTGCGACGACGATGTATTTCTGGGACCTTCCATGGTGTTTACGAACGTCATTAACCCGAGGAGCGCAATTAACCGCAGGTCGGAGTATGCACGAACTCATGTTGGAAAGGGAGCGACTATTGGCGCGAACGCAACGATCGTCTGCGGCAACGACATAGGCAAATATGCCTTCATCGGAGCAGGCGCCGTTGTCACCCGCCCGGTACCGGACTATGCGTTAGTTGTGGGCAATCCGGCACGACAAACCGGCTGGATGAGCGAGGCGGGCCATAAGCTGAAGTTTGACGAGAAAGGCATCGCCGTATGCCCGGAGCGCGGAGACCGCTACGAATTGAAGGACGGAAAAGTGTTAAAGGTGGGCTGACTATATTTGCGAGACTTTTGAAAGATCATGAAAAACTTTGCTTTAATCGGTGTAGCTGGATTCGTCGCCCCGAGACACCTTCGTGCCATTCGGGATACGGGCAACAACCTGGTAGCTGCGCTTGACAAGTTCGATCAGGTAGGGATTCTCGATTCCTACTTTCCGAACGCAGACTTTTTTACCGAGTTCGAGCGTTTCGACCGCCATCTGGACAAGCTGAGAAGGAAGGGAACGAGGGTTGATTATGTTAGCATTTGTACACCGAATTACCTTCACGACTCTCACATCAGGTTTGCACTTCGTCACGGCGCTGACGCGATTTGTGAAAAACCTCTCGTACTGAATCCATGGAATGTGGATGCCCTGGAAGAAATTGAAAAAGAAACAGGGAAACGTATCTACACCATTCTGCAATTGAGATTGCATCCGAGTATTATCGCCTTGAAGCAACGGGTGGAAAAAGAACCTCGGGACAAGATCCATGACATTGACCTCGCCTATATCACTTCCCGCGGAAATTGGTATATGATCAGCTGGAAGGGTGACGAATCGAAGTCGGGTGGCGTGGCAACGAACATTGGCATTCACTTTTTCGACATGCTGATTTGGATTTTCGGGCCCGTCAGGAGATTGGAAGTTCATGCCTCTACGGGCGATATGGTGGCGGGGTACCTTGAGCTTGAACGGGCCAGAGTTCGGTGGTTTTTGAGTATTAACGCTGCCCATCTTCCGGATGATGTTGCGCGACAGGGCAAGCGTACATACCGCTCTATCACCATGGGATCGGAAGAAATCGAGTTTAGCGAAGGATTTACAGACTTGCACACGGACAGCTACCGCGCGATCCTCGAAGGCAGAGGCTTTGGTTTGCAGGAGGCGAGACCCTCGATTGCACTCGTGCACGAAATCAGAAAGGCGCCGGTGACACCTTCCATGGAAAGAGCCCATCCGTTCGCGACTAGACGAACCTAGCGACTACTCCTTGACGACGCGAAAAACCCTGCTTCCCGACAGACTCGTGATACGGAGAAAATATGTTCCTGTGGCCAGTGGTGTCATGTCAAGAGCAAGTGCACTTGTGTTGGCAAATACTTCTGCTTCGATTTGCCCAAGAGCATTAATTATCTGAATACGCTTAGCCTGAGTAGAAGAGAAGTACACATTCAGAACGTCTTTGACGGGGTTCGGGAAATAAACATATTCCAGGTCGGGGTGTCCCTGAATGTGTAGAAGGCCCGGTTTCAAAATAAGATTGTACAAGGAAGAGTATCCTCCTTCCAGCGATATTTGATAGGCACCGACAGGGCTATACTGATCAGCGTTAGTAGTGATCGTTGGCAACTCTTCAATGATGGTCTCGTCATCACCAGGAATGAACCCGTCGAACTGAAGCGTGAATTGAGGATTAGGTGCTCCAAACGACCTGGTGTAGTCAGGAACCGACACAAGGAGGTCTTTCTTGATAACGATGACAGTATGCGTTTCATTCAGGGGCGCAAAAATGGAATTCCCTTCGTTGTTCAGATGCACAACGTATTCCCCAGGCTCTGGGTATTCGGACATCATTGTTGCAGTCTCAACGGGGAGGCCAGATGAAGCGTATTGCGTGGTGGGAAAAGGCTCTCCATATACTATAGTATCAGGAAGTTCGACGGTTTGAGGGATCCTGGCCTCATTCCACGTGTTGGTCAATTTCCAAACATCATTGTACATAGTAGGTAAACCTAAACCGCCATAGCCAGAACTCATCCACAGGGCGTCATTAAACACCCATATGAGTTGGGCGTGCCTCTCCTGCCACGAGCTGTCGGGTAACTGGAACCAATCGACGCCATTCTCTGTGTACCACGTGTCGTTGCGATTACCTGCGGTTGCATTGTCCCCGTCATGGTAATTCCAGCCTCCCAGGATCCACATTTTGTCGTCATATGTGGCATACCCGAACCAAAAGCGACCAGGCCAGGCAGCGCTTTCGGTTTCAAGCACCCAATCAATTCCATCAGCAGACGACCACACATCGTTAAAGTAGTAATCCTCTCCTGTCATGTAGTTGATGCCTCCACCGAAGAACCACAGCTTGTTGTTGAAGGCAAGAAATCCAGGCCACACCCGATACTCCCAGGGGGCTTCAGCAATGAGTGTATCCCAGGTATAGCCGTCATACGACCTGTATACACCTGTCCCGTCAGTGAGCCAAATCGCGTTGTTGAACACGATGGCTCGGGAACCGTCGTGGATTTCCATGTTGGTGTGTACCGTATCCCAGGAAATTCCATCAGGCGATCGAAAGCTTATATCACCAAGCGCCCATATGAATCCGTCAAATGAAACAAACGCGCTGTACGGTGAATAAGGAGGATTCTCATTTACCAATTCCCAAGTGACGCCGTCTTCTGAACTCCAGACATCCGATCGTGAACGCCACACGGTATCACTGTCCAGTCTGTAGCCGCCAAGAATCCAAACCTTGCCGTCGTGGACAACGGAAGCATTGGGAGAACTATCGCGAGGAGAGTATTGCGTGGAATCAGTTTCCTTCTTCCAAAAACCAGACGGCGTCGTTGTCGTCTCCTGACCATACCCGACAGTACTCGTCAGGCTCATCAAGAGACATACAGCAACAAGTCGTCTCATGCAACACTCGTGTAGGCAAAATATCCATGGCGTCCCTAAACAAACCATATTCTTTGATAAATTTGCCCCGAGTTTTGTCATGACTGCCATCATCGACTACCACGCAGGCAACATCGCCAGCATTCAAAACATGCTCGCGAAGATTGGCGTAAAAGCAACCATCACAAATATAATACCTGATATCCGCCAGGCTACCCGAATTATTCTACCAGGTGTTGGTTCATTCGATTTCGGAATGAAAAAACTACGGGAATTGAATCTGGTGGATGTGCTTAATGAGCGTGTACTCGTGGATAAAATTCCCTGCCTGGGCATCTGTCTTGGGGCGCAATTAATGTGCAATCGAAGCGAAGAAGGCGTCCTGGAGGGCCTGGGTTGGATACGCGCGGAGGTCCGGAAATTTCCGACGCAGATCAATGGCACCAGATATGCTGTGCCGCATATGGGATGGGATGTGGTTCGTCAGGTAAAGCAAAGCAAGTTGATGGACGGTATCAATGAGAATCCGCGATTCTACTTTGTTCACTCATACTACATCACATGTCATGAACCAGGTGATGCGCTTTTGAAGAATGAGTATGGTGTAACTTTTGATTCTGCCTTCGAACGGGACAATATTGTAGGTGTGCAGTTCCACCCTGAAAAGAGTCACAAATTCGGAAAAGCTCTTCTGAAAAATTTCATTGAACAGTACTAAGAGATGGCACTACCTCGCGTGATCCCCGTCTTGCTCCTGCGGAACAGAGGTCTGGTGAAAACTGTGAAGTTCAAGGAACATAAATACGTTGGAGATCCAATCAACGCGGTCAAGATTTTCAACGAGAAGGAAGTCGACGAACTTTGCTTTCTCGACATCGATGCGTCAAAGGAAGGTCGGGAACCTCCATTTGATTACCTAAGGGAAATCGCAGGAGAATGCTTCATGCCCCTTTCATACGGTGGTGCTGTCCGTTCTATAGATCATATCCGACGCCTTATCCAAAGTGGAATTGAAAAAGTCGTGATCAATACCCAGGCAATAATAAATCCGGATTTCATACGAGAGGCGACCGATACGTTTGGCAGTTCAACCATCGTCGGTGCGATGGACATCAAAAAAAACTTTTGGGGAAAATATCACGTTTATTCGCATGCCCAGAAAACTACCCTATCGGTCGAGCCGGTAGAACACGCAGTGGCACTACAAAAAATGGGAGTGGGGGAAATTTTCGTGAACAACGTCGATCACGATGGAATGATGAATGGATACGACTTTAACATCATAAAGGACATAACGCGATCCATAGATGTTCCGGTGATCGCCTGTGGAGGGTGCAGCTCGATAGAAGATATCGACAGGGTTATCAATGAGTCGGGAGCCTCAGCAGCCGCAGCAGGAAGTTTTTTTGTTTTTCATGGAAAACACCGTGCGGTGTTGATTACCTATCCCGATTATGCAACTTTGAGAAGAATTTTCGGAGGTTAAATTTGGTGACGAAGAAAAGACCTATTTGAATGAGCGTACGCCAATATCAGATATGCACAAAAACCGTGATGGACACCTCAGATCCGGACATCACGTTCGATGAACAGGGTATCAGCAATCATTATTACGAATATCAGAGCCTTGCGAGCCGACTACTGCTTCCGCCAGAGGAACGCGAAAAAGAACTGGCCAAAATTCTGGACTCTATCAAAACTTCGGGCAAGGGTCGCGAGTACGACTGCGTGTTGGGATTGAGTGGTGGTGTCGATAGTTCTTACATGGCATACCTTGCGGTATCCTGGGGGCTACGTCCGCTGGTCATTCATTTCGATAATGGATGGAATTCGGAGTTGGCCGTGGGCAACATTGAGAGTATTGTAAAGAAGCTGAACCTCGAGCTCGAGACGTTCGTGATCGACTGGGAAGAATTTAAAGACATCCAGATCGCTTTTCTGAAAGCATCAGTCCCGAATGTCGAAGTTCCTACCGACCACGCCATTAAGGCGTCGCTGTTCAAAATCGCCAGCGAGCGAGGTATAAAATTCGTGTTGAGTGGAAGCAACGTGGTAACGGAAGGCATCCTTCCCAAGGCATGGGGTCACCAGGCGGATGACCTCCGCAGTCTCCGAGCGATCCACAAACGTTTTGGTAAGAAACGCCTTGCTAACTTTCCTCAACTCGGAATCCTGAAGTATGCATATTATTACTATGGAAAGGGC
>DATCLO010000005.1:0-10691 GCA_036563875.1 Cyclobacteriaceae bacterium | reverse complement strand
ATGTTAAGGATCTCCCCTTCGAATCGAAATCACCTCTTGTCGGTCCGAACTTCACAATCTTCATCCCGCTCGAGCTTGTGTTCATGCTCAAAGGGTCGACGGTGGAATTCGACATCAAGGGAGGCGGATTCTTCTTCTATGGATTCGACCAACGCATCAACTACGGCAACATGGACAGAGCGATCCGGGCGCACGAAGGCTGGGCGGTTGCCAATTCATCGTTTGAGTTCGACAACAAGCCCGGCTTCGGCTACCACGGTGGCGTTGAGCTCACGGTGTACGCGACAAGCCAGTTTGGCGTTTCGTTGGAAGCAAATTACCTCGTGGGGCACTCCAAATTTCCGCTGACCGGAACCTACTCCGGCGGGAACAACAGCATCGAAACGAGAAATGTAGAATTCAACGATGCCAAAATCGACCTTACTGGTCTTGAAATAGCGCTGGGCATTATCTTTACCCCCGGCGGCCAGCAGCCTTCACCCCGCCGCAGAAGGTAGGGGCAATGAACACATCAACACCAGCAACACATGATCACAGCAACCGTCCAATATCACGGTGATTTGCGAACGACCTGCACCCACGTCCGTTCATCTTCATCCATCATCACCGACGCACCTGTTGACAACCACGGAAAAGGCGAAGCCTTCTCACCTACGGACCTCCTCGCGACGTCACTTGCAACGTGCATGCTCACAACAATGGGCATTCGTGCGATGAAAGACAACATCCCCTTTCCGAAAGCAACCGCTGAAGTGACAAAGATTATGGGATCCAATCCGAGAAGGGTGACGGGCATCGTGGTGACGGTGAACATGTCGGGACTCACACTCACCGACGAGCAGAAAAAGATTCTTGAAGACACTGCGATTAATTGTCCCGTAGCGAAAAGTTTGCATCCCGATATTAGACAGGAAGTATCCTTCGAGTATTGAAATCTGCTCTATGTGATCTATGTGTTTCCTATGTGCCCTATGTGGTTCGATTAAAGTTGGTGAGTGACTTTCCTGAACCACATAGAACACCTAGGGAACCATAGGATTTTCCTATCTTGTCTCCTCATACCACAAAAACATGACGCACGAAAACGAGCGCATCGCAGAGGTAACGGTTGCGGGACAGCGGTTTGCGTTGTATCCACAGCGTGCAGCGTACTGGGAAGAAGAAAAAACGCTGCTCGTGGCGGATTTACACCTGGGAAAGGTGAGCCATTTTCGTCGTGCCGGGATTCCCGTCCCCAGTCGCGTAAATCGCGATACGCTGGATTCGCTGGTGGGGTTAATCGCCATGTCGCGTGCGCAGCGTGTGATCTGTCTCGGCGACCTGTTTCACAGTCATTATAACGGCGAGTGGGAGGAATTCGGCGAAGTCGTGAGCCATTTTCCCGGAATAAAATTCGAACTTGTGCTGGGAAACCACGACATCATGAGCCGAATTCAGTACGAGCGAAAATCGTTGACGGTTCATGAAAAACTCAAATTAGGTCCCTTTCTGCTTACACACCACCCGCGTGAGGAAGACACCGGCGACTACAATCTTGCGGGACACGTGCACCCGGCGGTGCAACTTAGCGGAAGGGGCAGACAGGCCATGACGCTTCCGTGTTTCTATTTTGGATCACGGCAAGGTTTCCTTCCTGCTTTCGGGGGATTCACGGGCTTTGCCCGAATCAGGCCCGAAAAGGATGGTCGGGTTTTTGTAATTATTGCTGACAAAGTGATGCCGGTAAACTGACGCGTCACACCGTCATTTTTTGGAAATTCTATGAAACATTTTTTGATTCTCCTGCTGGCCTCCATCTCAATCGCTGCAGGTGCGCAGGACACTACACGAATATCCCTTCTCTTTGCCGGCGATATTATGGGACATGACAGCCAGATTGCATCTGCGTATGATCCCGCGACTGGCCGGTACGACTATGCTTCATGTTTGGCCAGCATGAAGCCTTATATCGAAAGCGCCGACATCGCCATCGGCAACCTTGAGGTAACACTTGGAGGTCCTCCATACAAGGGATATCCGGCCTTCAGTTCACCCGATGCTCTCGCTGTCGGGTTACGCGACATTGGTTTTGACGTGCTCGTGACCGCCAACAACCATTCCGTTGATCGCGGCAAGAAAGGAATCATACGCACGATACGCGTACTCGACAGTCTCGGCATTCCGCATACGGGTACGTTCACCGATGCAACGGCGCGCAGCAATGAATATCCCCTGGTACTTAGCAAAAACGGCTTTACCATCGCATTGCTAAACTACACGTACGGTACGAACGGAATACCAGTGCCTGCACCGGGCATGGTGAACCTCATCGACACTGCGCAAATGCGTTCAGACATTGACAAGGCCAAACACATCAACCCCGATGCGATCATTGTATTCATGCACTGGGGCAATGAATACGAAAGTCTTCCCACACGCGGACAACGTCAGCTGGCGGATCATCTTTGTCGCTTGGGTGCCGACCTCGTGATTGGATCACATCCGCACGTTCTTCAGCCCATGGAATGGCGAAAAGATCAAAACAAGCTCGTTGTTTATTCACTAGGCAATTTTGTTTCCGGACAACGCAAGCGCTATACTGACGGAGGCGCCATGGCATACACCGAGTTAATGAAAATCAGGTACAAGTCGGATAGCATCGTTACAACCATTGACTCCGTCGGTTATTTCCTTCAATGGGTATACCGTACGGAAGATGAGAAGAGAGATTATTACATGATCCCGGTTCCTCACGCCGAAAAGGATCTTGCGTCCTTCAGAATCCAAGGGGCGACATCTCAAGCTGCATTCAAGCAGTTTGTTTCAGATTCGCGCGCGCTATACGGCAAACACAACATCAACGTCCCGGAAATCGCGCAAATTCCACCAGACTCTGTTATTCGTTTTCGCATACACGTTGCCTCCACTGCCCCTTCCAATGGTGGTGCGTCGGTGCCTGCGCTCGATGACTACCATTTCTACGGCATTGAGCCGATCAGCAATGAGTCTGGCACAACGCACATAATTGGAAATTTCAGTAATGTTGGTTCTGCCAACGCACTCTGCAAAAAACTCACTGATGCCGGCCACGTGGCAAAGGTGGTTCGGTATGTTGGAGGCGTGATGATTGGCGATTAGCGATTGGTGATTTTGGCGCGTCCGAATAAAATGCCATTATCTTAATCATTCGATCTCTACATCCACCTCCGCACTCAACTGCTGCGCAAGGTTAATTACATAATCCTCGAAATATTCCGGATCACGAAAACCTTCATCACTCAATTCCCAGCAGCCAACTGCGTAGTACGTAACAGGTGTTTGTTCAGTTATCTTCAGTTTCCCGTAGAACGTATTCGAAAAGATTCCTTCCTTGGGTGCTTCGCCATTGCCCTCGTAGATGTCGCGAGGGAGGATCAGTGCAAGGCCTAGCCACCATTCCCGATCATACGTTTGCTGATCATGTGTGAGCAACGCGACGAAACGATCGTTAACCAGGATCTCCTTGAGGGGATTGCGTGTGTTGCTGTTTACCAGTCCAACAAGAAGCGTCTCATCCCCTTGAAGTCCCGATACATTGACCGAATTCTGAAATGCATACATACCCGGCCAGATGCTGACACGCTCGTGAACCTGATAGGTGCGATCCAGGGGCCGCCAGTTGAAATAGTTGAAATCCATGATGGAACGGACAGGTCCCTCCTGCACGATGTTAAACGTAGCCATCTCTACGTTGGTAACGGTATCTCCCGCAGCCGTGCCGATCCGTGAAAGGCTGTCACCGATCATCAGGTTGATACCTCCAATGCCTACGGAATTCCCAACCGCCAGCACATCTCTCCCCCAATCTGCCATCACGTGATAGTTGTCCTCAACGGCACCAGTCGCGCTGATGCCAACATTTTCCGGCGACATGTACGAAACTTTCTTACCAAACAGGTCTTTCGAATTGCGTCCGTCGAAATAATGCCGGAACCCTACTCTGTCATTCTCCCATGAAGGTCCGTCTGTTTGATACGGTTGATAACCAAGACGCGCATGGATCTCGCTGGCGAGAAGTGTATCGCTGGTGAGGGGCCTTACGGGCAAATCGCGTCCATCGCGCTTACCAAACCGTACGCTGGTCCGAGGCGGGAACGCAATGGAATCTTCCTGCCACGAGAGCGTTAGGTTCAGCTTTCCCTGCGGCGGCATATTCACAACAAAGAAGAGTTCATCCCATTCACCATCCCCGTTTAAGTCATCGAGCTGTGCAGGTATTGTATCAGACTCGTTCAGGACAAGGGGAAACATCTTGCCTTTCGGCAGCCTGTCAATTTCGCCACGCGCAATTCGAATGGGCTTATCGACCAAGGCAAGGTCTTGCTTGTTGGTAAGCGTGATCTTCGTCCTCTTTTCAGAACATGCTAAAAGGAAAAACACAATCAGGACGAGTAGAGAGAGCTTATTGTTCATGACGAGAGGTTTAAGGAGAGTGCTAAGCTAATATACGAGCCAGAAAAATTGAAATCACATACGGGCATCCACAGGCCTGCTTCCCGGCAACACTTCAACACTAACCGTAAAGTGACCGCAGGTCTGTTTGCGGCAATCTAAGAAATCGCTCTGAAAATCAAGAACAACGTGCCTGACAGCACCATCACCACTGGCAAAGTGAGAACCCACGCAATGACAATATTGCGAACGGTGTTGGCCTGAAGATTCTTGATGCCCTTGCTGGCGACCATGCTACCGGCAATTCCGGATGACAACACGTGCGTCGTGCTCACCGGCAGCCCGAGGTTTGTTGAAAGCCCGATAGTACTCGCCGTCACGAGTTCAGCGCTCGCGCCCTGGGCGTAGGTGAGGTGTTCTTTTCCAATCTTTTCACCCACAGTTTTTACAATGCGTTTCCACCCTATCATGGTTCCTGTTCCCAGGGAAACGGAAATCAACAACAGCACCCAGCTTGGCGAGTAGTCGGTTAGCGACCGAAGCGACCCCATACTTGCTGCGAGTACTTCGCGATTTTGTGGACTCAATGTTAACTCAGGAACTTTCAGAATGTTTCTTACCTCACGGTCAAGTATCATAATGTCTTTTCTCACGAGGAAGCGTTCGTTCTTGGGAATGGCCTCGACGGTCGTGATTCCGTCAATGCGCTCCATCAGCCTCTGGTTGAGAAGTTTTGCGTTGCTAAGCTTGGTGCGGTCACTGGCGGAAAATGGCGTGTCATCGATCGTGTTCATGATCGCGAGGCTTTTGCCCAGGGGCTCGACGAGTGTGGAAGGATTGCCGTCCGACTTAAGCGCAAAGTAGCTGGGAATAATGCCGATGAGGATCAGCATTACCAATCCTACACCCTTTTGACCATCATTGGATCCGTGTGAAAAGCTTACACTCGTACACGTGAGAATGAGAATGCTACGTATCCATGTCGGAGGCGGAGTATTCTTTTTCGGTTCCTTGAAGAGGCTTGCACCGTACGATGTTTTCTTGGTCAGATTCCGAATGACAAACATCAGAATGATGGTCACAGAAAATCCGAACAAGGGCGAAATCAGGAGCGACAGGCCGATGTCCTTTGCTTTCGACCAGTTCACTGCCGTTTCTGTAGCACCAGGAAGGAGCGAATACGCGATCCCAACGCCCAGAATGGATCCGATAAGCGTATGGGAACTGGAACACGGAATACCGAAATACCACGTAAAGAGGTTCCAGAAGATCGCGCTGATGAGCAGCGCCATTACCATTGATAGGCTATGGGCGATGTTCTGATCGACCAGCGATTCTACAGGTAATAGGTTCACAATGCCAATGGCCACACCGATGCCGCCAAGCCACACACCAAGGAAATTACAAACACCGGAGAGAATGACTGCCGCCCAGGGTTTCAGGGAATTGGTATAGATCACCGTAGCCACCGCATTGGCGGTGTCGTGAAAACCGTTGACAAACTCAAAGCCACACGCCGCAAAAAGGCAAAGGATCAGCAGTACCGAATGCGAAAGATCGAGTTCAAACATGGTTCGGGTTTGCGACGCAATCTAATCGTTAATCCCCAGCCCGATGTTAAGGGGACGTTAAGTTTTTTAAGAAAATGTGGAAAAAAGGAACGTTATACGCTGATAATCAGAATTATACAGTAAGCACGTTCCGCAACTTCAACACTTGCGCACTTCAACACATCGACACAGTTAACCATACTTCAACGCCATCTTCCGTATTCTATCCTCCACTTTCTCCGTCGTCAGTTTCTCCCTCAGTCGATCTACAATGATGGGAAATGCGAAGGGCGTGGGTACATCGGGATATGTGATGACAATCCGCTGCATGGCGATGCGCTCCAGAGCGCGGCGAAGTCTGGCCTCTTCGAGTTGGAAATCGTTTACTTCTTCGTAGGCCTGACGCAAAAGTAGATTGTGTGCTTCGTAGTCGTGAAACACACTGAAGAATAATTCGGACGACGATTGAAGGTGGCGATCTTTTACAGGCTTGCCTGGATATCCCTTAAACACGAGCCCGGAAATTGCCGCGATGTCGCGAAATTTTCGTCGCGCCATTTCCGTAGAATTTATGCTTGCCTGAATGTCGTGCGAAAGGTTTTCGACACCGAGTACATTGGTCTCAACAGCTTCTTCAATGGGAATCGGCTGATCAGAGAGCAACTCAAATCCGTAATCGTTCATAGCGATGGAAAACGTGATCGGCCGGATCTGTGCAATCCGGTAAGCCACCAGCGCTGCTACACCTTCATGCACAAACCTTCCTTCGAACGGATACATTACGACATGATATCCTTCCGTCGTTTCGAAATACTCGATCAGAAATTTATCCTTGTCGGGAAGCATCGATCGCTGACGCTGAAGATCAAACAGCGGTTCTAGAAATTTCAACTCCTCATCCTCACCGCGTCCGCGAACCACTTCATCGAGTTTCAGGCGGATCATGTCACTGAGCTGCGATGACAACGGTACCCTTCCCCCCTGCCATGAAGGGACAAGTCCTGATTTGCGCGAACTCTTCCGCACGAGGGCGTCCATTTCGCGTATACGAACGAGTTCAAGGTTGCGTCCTGCAAACCAGAACACGTCACCCGGATCAAGCCGCGAGAGAAAGTATTCTTCAATCGTTCCCAGATATTTCCCCGACATGAATTTGACGTGTAGCTGAGCGTCGCCGACGATCGTTCCAATGGAGAGACGATGACGCATGGCGATGGCCCGGTTTTCAACGCGATAGAGTCCGTCCTGACGAATCACACGTCTGTATTCATCATAAGCACGGAGCGATTCTCCTCCAGTCGTGAGAAAGTTTAGCACCCATTGCCATTCCTCGTCGGAAATGCTGGAAAAGCTAAACGTCGATCGCACTTCACGCAGTGTTTCATCAGGATCGAAACCATCAGAGACTGCAAGCGTCATGAGATATTGAACCAGTACGTCGAACGAGCGAATATACGGCACCCGATCTTCGACAATCTTTCTCCGAAACGCTTCACGCAACGCAGCAGCTTCCATCAACTCCAGCGAATGCGTTGGGACGAAGTATATTCGACTAACAGCACCTGGTTGGTGGCCACTCCGCCCTGCACGCTGAAGGAAACGGGCCACACCTTTAGGACTTCCGATTTGAATAACGGTTTCTACCGGACGAAAGTCGACACCAAGATCAAGACTCGACGTGCAAACCACGGCCTTGAGTTTTCCCTGGTGGAGCTGATCCTCAACCCATCCGCGGATATCATGACTGATTGACCCGTGGTGCATCGCGATTTGTCCGGAAAGTTCCGGCGCATGCGCCAGCATCTTTTGATACCATATTTCAGCGAAGGATCGCGTATTGGTAAAGATGAGCGAAGAAGTGCTTTTGCGTACAATGTCAACAACCTGATCGAGCAACACGATGCCGAGGTGGCCCGCCCATGGCATGCGTTCGAGATCGGGAGGAAAGAGTGAAATGATCTCGACTTTTTTATCGATATTTTCTGCGCGAATAATTCGACGCGGTGCATCACTCTTCGAAACACCAAGCAACACATCCAGCGCCTGGTTCATATTTCCGATGGTAGCGGATATGCCCCATACTCTAAGGTGTGGCGCGATGGTCTTGAGGCGTGATAGCGCAAGCTCCACTTGCACGCCGCGTTTGGATCCCATGAGCTCGTGCCACTCGTCTACCACAACAGCACGTAGGCTACTGAGCAAGTCGCGATAACCCTTTCGAGCCAGGAGGAGATGAAGACTTTCCGGTGTAGTGATCAGCAAGTGCGGTGGTTGAGTGCGTTGCCTCTCGCGTTCTTTTGCCGAGGTGTCGCCCGACCGGACACCAATAGACCATTTCAAATCCAACCCCCGTGCAAGTCTTATTGCCGACAATTCAATTTCGCGGGTGAGTGCGCGTATTGGTGTGATCCAGATCGCCTGTATGCCTTTGGGCGCGGCCTTTCCAGGAGGAACTCGCTCGAGGTATTCCAGCATGATGGGCGTCATCAGCGAGTAAGTCTTACCACTTCCTGTGGGAGCGTTGACCAGGCCACTTTCGCCGCGGAGAAATGCTTCCCACGCCTGAAGCTGGAAGGGAAAGGGCTCCCACCCCTGGCTGTGGAACCAGGCTTTGGCAGTGTTGAGGTGTTGATGTGCTGATGTGCTGATGTTGGTTGCCGATTAAAGCGTATGCAAAGGTAGGAAGTGAGGGGTTATTTGATAAGGGTCGGTACGTTTTGGGACAGGGGTTGTCATGACAGTTGATAGATAAAAAGCGTGGACAACCCTTTTAGGATTAGCCAGAGATTTCCTATCCTTTACATACAGAGCCGTTGTGTGAAATACCTGCCCAGCTCAGAAGGCGCACTGCCTCTGCATCTGCCTCTGCCCTAAGCAGGCAACCTCTTCTCTCTCCTGACGGTTCTCAAAAAATCTTCAGCGGATCTTCCGGTGAGCGACTTAACCGTAGTATCAAGTTCCTCCATCGTCATGTTCAGATCACTGGCCAATCGTCCTGCAGTCATGGCTTCGTCCTGCAATTGTGCTTCGATCGTATTGTAGAGTCTGGTGATGGTGCCTTCTTCGTCCGGCCGCAGGATGCGGAGTAGGAATTTTTCTCTTGGCTCCGTTCCTCCTTCACTTTGACAAAGCTCGTGGATAAGAGATGAAAGGAGTACCTGGTTTTCGCCGGCGATATTGCAAATTCGGTGCGCCAGTCGGACTGCTTCTTCGAAGAAGTCACTGGTCTCAGTGAGGGGTTGTCCTGCACTTAGCCCGATACGGAATGTAATGTTCCAGGCGTCGTCATCATCGCTGAGTCGCGTCAGCAGCTCGCGTTGTATTTCCATGGCGCACCGGACGGCGTCGATGGACGCATCGAACACTGCCACGATATTGTCGTCTCGCATGGGCGCGGCGAAGCGACCCTTGTATTTGAGTACGGCGCTTACAATAAGTCTCTTTGCCTCGCCTGGCACGCGAAGGTTTTTGTATTCGTCGGGTCTGCTGATGTCTGTATTTCCCTGGATGTTGGCTACAAGAATATTGCGATAGCCCAGGTCCTGACTACCGTCGGGACGCAGGACGTGTCCCTTATCCAGTTTGAAGTCGGTACCCATAAGTTGGCTGTAGTAATGCGGGTCGACCTCCACGATTGCGCACGCCATCAGACCGTGCGCTTCGCGGTGAACGGCTTCGCAGGCTTCGCGTGTAGGTCCTTCCATGAGGCAGAACACGGCCCCTTCCTTCTCATTTACCCAAAACTGCCGGTACGTCACGCCGTACCGATCCTGCACCTTTTCATCCGCCAGATGGGCATTTTTGACGTCCTCAATGGTGACCGTCTCGAACTTATGGTAATCCATGTAGAGGGGCATATGGGCGGTGAATTTTAGTTCAAGTTAGGGAGATTAGTGGCGATTTCAAGGGAAACGGTAATCGGGGGAAGTCGCAGAGGCAGAATGCCGGGCCAGGGACAAAACCATTCTGGTTTCCAATTTGTAAAAAATCGCAATACTGGGCATATTTGCCCCCCATCCCGATACGGATGGGTGCACCTCCCGGCTCTGTTGGGGTATTATAAAGAGATTAAACGGAGTTGGAGAAATCCAGGTTGTGGTATAACCGAGGCTGAGCCCGATAAAGTCTTGGCGGCGGGTGCCGATAGCCATCGGGGGTAGACACGCACGGGTCAAACCGTGGAGGAATATTTGCCAAAGTGGCGGAACTGGTAGACGCGCACGACTCAAAATCGTGTTCCTTCGGGAGTGAGGGTTCGATTCCCTCCTTTGGTACGAGTTGATAATCAATAAATTACACTCACTCATCCGTTCTTCCCGCCGCTGGGATTTTGGCATTTGCAGAACAATTTGCAGAACATTTGTGCAAGTCCAAGCGACGCCTAAACGTGAGTGCTGATAATGAGGCGCTATCAGTTCATAGAAACTCAACGTAGTCCAACAACTCAGGTACCTCAATATCCAAGTAGTGGGCCTCGATATCCCTTGGCATCTCAAAAGCGATTCGCACTTCTCTTTCGCTAGAGTAACGCAGCGGCTTAACGAACAAGTGCGGGTAGGAACCAATGCCTATGAGCTTATTCAAAATGTATGTATAGCTAGTCTCGATAACCTGATTGTTGGCATCAAACAATTGACCAGGAGCATCCGATCCATCTAGGCGAAAAACCTTGCTGTCATTATAAATGACCTCAAAGACGCTATAGCGCAAAGCCCCAACCCTCCTTTGAAG
>DATCLO010000004.1:0-5242 GCA_036563875.1 Cyclobacteriaceae bacterium | reverse complement strand
GAAGCATGTTGGCAGAAAATGCATGACCATTGCTTCCACCCTGCCATCGGGATTATCCTGAGAATAGTCTTTATTGCAGCGCCAGGTGTGCGGCAGGTTTTCTCCCAGCAGGACCATCTCTCCTGCAGAAAAGTTGCGAATGTTGTCGCCGATAAATCTCACCCCTTCACCCTTCACGACGTAATGCAGCTCAAGTTCCGGATGGTAGTGCCACACCGAACCAAAATCCCGCTTGATATCATGCCTGAGGCTGAATGAACTCTCGGGCTCAACCGGCACCTTATGGAAGTGAGGTTTCATGTATCCAAAATATAGAAAAAGTTTCCATCTCCGAAATCGTTTGTGCTGACGGCACTGGGCTTTTTTGACAGGCGGCTGAGAGCGCGGGAATTCTCCCGTAATATTTTTATTAAGGAGTACGGAAGCGGATGGCGTGATAAATTTTTCGGAGCCAGCTGAGTGAAATGCCGGTATTCTTTATGATCCTGAAGACGCGGTCGGAAGGTGACACCTCCTTGAGTTCTCCCAACAACTCCAGAAAATGATTCGCCTCCGCACGATTGCCGGTCAACACACATTGCCGGAACTCGTAGCGCACCCTCCTTATCAGCGCTGAACGATCTCCATCATCATGGCAGAGTGACATTGCTTTGCGACAGACAATATAGGTGGAGTGCACCTTGGGATCATCTTTCTTGTACCAGTCTGACGACATTGACCTACCCGTCTTCCTGATCTTCGTGAGCGGCTCGTCAAGAAATGCATACTTGAAAAACCGAGACGATCTCACCCAGAAATCGAAATCCTCATACGCAAGCGTTTCATCATACCCACCAATCGCATCAAGCACCGCCCGTCGGATGAGCATCGTCGGCGCGGCAATAAAATATCGCGACACCACCTCCCGGAAAACATCGCCCTCAGGCACTTCCCGAATTAACTTGTTGCGTCGCAATGCATCAAAGTGACGATAGAGAAAACGTCCCTTAGCATCGATATAGTCCGCATCTGTAAAAACCACGCCGTAGCCATTGTCGAGCTGGGCAAATTTCTTCACCTGCTTTTCAATGCGCTCTGGAAGCATGACGTCATCCGCCGCGAGATCGACCACAAATTCACCTCGCGTTTCCCGAAACGCAGCGTTAAAGGCTGAACAGTTGCCGCGGTTGACATCAGATAAAAAAATCCTGATATCAGGATGGCGTGAGTGGATTTGTCTTATTACCTCCTGGCTACCATCTGTACTGCCATCGTCAGCGATAACCAATTCAATGTTGGGATAGGTTTGTTGCTGTACGGAATCGACAGCTTCCTCAATCCAATTTCGCTGGTTGTAACACAGGCATATCACAGACACAAGGGGCAGTCGTTCTACCATCGCCTGATGAGTGTGAATTTTGATGTTATTCTCGCCCCCACTCCGCTCTTAAAGTCGAGCAGGCCGAAGTTTGGTTTTCCATCTATGGCTGATGTCCCCAGGTCAAACAGTCGGTAACCTTTCTCCCGCGCATATTGGTACATTCCTTCCAAAAGCAACACAACAGGGCTCAGATGGTCATAATCGCGCGGATGTGCCGAATGAAAATTTACAAGAATTCCATTGCCTGCGTTGTAGGCAATGGCAGCTGCGGCGATGACATCCTGATGTTTAACTCCAAAAAGCAGATAGCGATCGGGAAATGTTTCAACGGTTTTTCGAAGCGTTTCCCAATCGATGGACAACGCATAGCCCCGCTCAGTTCGGCAGGCGAGGATAAACGTGTAAATCGCTTCCAACTCGCCCATATCGAGCACCGTGAACGTCAGTCCCGCATTCTCTGCCTGTCGGATTCTTCTCAGTTCCCAGCTATTTAGTCCAGCCCGAAAATCTCCGGAAATATCAAGGACAGATCCTACTTCAGCCGCCTTGATTTCAAATCCGTGGTTGAATTGAAACGTGGTGAGCAACTCCATTAGTCCCGGCAAATACGCCAGAGGCGGATTCTTTACTACGAACTCGTTTACACCCTTCTCATGAAGGCGAGCGAGCGTGAATTCAATGAATTCATACAAGGCCATGAGGGATATGTCAGTGCGGAACTGATACGATCCGAATGGCGCGCGATAGGGAGACACTGCGTGCGTCCCATCGATGTGCACATGCAGATGCGCGTCGATCGTGTGCTTTGCGTTATTTATAGCATAAAACGAATGCCAACCCGAAGAAATCTGGAGATGCAATTGTTTGGCGTGATGAAACAACCAACGCTCATACCCGTAGGGAATGTTTTCCGACAGGGGCGATTCTCTGAAAACGTAGTCCGTCAATACGGTATGCCTAAGCGCTTGTACACAAAATGCATAAGCCATGCCGGGCCAATGAGAAGAAACTGAAGGTCCTTGAAGAACGATGGCTTCTTTCCTTCTACCTTATGTCCATAAAACTGTCCGATCCAGGCCAGCACGAAAATTACAAGGCATATAAGCCAGAGCGGCGCGATGTTCAGACGCGAAATGACATTTACTGCCATAAGGCACAAAACGCCAAACAGCATCATCCCTATGCTGAGCGGAATGGAAAGGGACACATAGTATACAATGACGAAGATCAAAGCCACACCAGCCCAGTTGGCATACGGATTACCCGGTCCCAGGAAGGTTTGTACAATTCCGGCGGGTATAGACGCGAGCAATCCGACAATGCTGAAGAAAATAAGAGGCACACAAATCCAATGAATCGCCTTATTCGTCTCATGTTGGTGACTTTCACCGTATTCTTCGAGGAGCTGGTCGATGCGTCTCATAAGAGTGTTGATGTGTTGAAGTGTTGAAGTGTTGAAGTTGTCTCAACCTTACGGGAACCGCTCGATATATGAGATTGTGCTTGCATACAAATTTCCAAACAATTTATCAAAGAGGGGTTATCGCTGCAATTTGGTTCTTACCTTCTGCCAGTCTTTGATCTGCCAATGCACTTTGCCGGTGGTTAGATGGTTGCCCGCTTCGTCGTGGATCTTGACTTCGCATACGAACAATATGGAGTCTTGCGTTTTCAGAGGTTCGATAATTTGTTGCTGCAGGGTTTCTTGAGTTATCGAATAGGTAGCCATGCTGTCCATTTTCCCTTGATAGTGATAGTCCATTTCCAGGCGTTGCATGATCAAACGATATTTGCGTGCATCAAGTTTTGTCAGTAAAAGGAAGCCGGTGGTAAACTCCGAAAGCGTCGCTAGTGCGCACGCATGAAGGCCTCTGATGTGATTGAAGTTGCGCTTCCGGTATGGAATCAGGGTGGTGATGTGATCATCGCCAATTTCAACGATGCGAAAACCGTGAGGTTTGTTGAAGGGTACCATGCGGTCCAGCGCAAGGTTTAGCAGGCGAAGCTGAAAGGATGACGTTCTGGCTCTCTCTACGGCGCGTTTCAGATCAATCATAGCGTTTCCGGCGTCACGTTCCGAAGATAGCGTTTTTTGTGGTCTTTGGTAGCCACAAAACTTTACAGATATTGCGCCCTGCTGTCTTCAAATTATTGAATCATGCAAAAGGTCATTGTACTCGGCGCCGGGTTGGTGGGTAAAGCGATGGCTATCGATCTTGCCAAAACTTTTGATGTCACGTCGGCAGACCGTAGTGACACCGCGCTGGCGCAAGTCGCGAACCATGGTATCAAAACGATGAAGGTCGACTTTGCAGACATTGTAGCGTTGCGGCGGGCTGTGGAATCGTTCGATCTCGTTGTGGGCGCCGTACCCGGGTTTATGGGCTTCGAAGTAGCGCGCACGGTAATTGACGCGGGCAAAAATCTGGTCGACATTTCATTCTTTCCCGAAGACTCCTTCGAATTGGATGCTCTGGCACGCGAACGCGGTGTAGTCGCAGTGACCGACTGCGGTGTGGCCCCAGGAATGGGGAATATCATTCTTGGATATCACAGCAAGCGCATGAAGGTGACCCGGTATGAGTGTCTGGTCGGGGGACTTCCCTTTGTACGCGAGTGGCCGTATGAATACCGCGCTGTATTCTCTCCTATTGACGTGATTGAAGAATACACGCGCCCTGCCCGTTTCGTGCAGAATGGGCAGCTGGTAGTCCGGGAGGCGTTGTCCGATGCAGAACTCGTCGACTTTCCCGGCATCGGTACCCTTGAATCGTGGAACTCCGATGGATTGCGGTCACTGCTCCGCACCATGCGGGACATCCCGGATATGATCGAAAAAACGCTGCGGTACCCCGGAACCATAGAATACCTGAAAGTGCTCAGGGAAACCGGTTTCTTTTCCCAGGAGTCCATCGACGTGAATGGAGTGTCGATACGGCCGATAGACCTCACCGCAAAACTTCTGTTCCCCAAATGGACCCTCAAGCCGGGCGAGGAGGAGTTTACCGTAATGCGAATCCAAATTTCCGGCGAGGCGGATGGGGTATCAAAAACGATACAATATCTGCTATTCGACCGGACCGACACTGCCACCGGCACCTTGTCGATGGCCCGGACCACTGGGTACACCTGCACGGCTGTGGCCAATCTCGTTGCGAGCGGCCGCTACAGCAGGAAAGGGATTTCGCCTCCTGAGTTCGTGGGCGAGGACGGGGATTGTTTCCAATATATTATGGACTACCTGGCTGCCCGCGGCGTCCGCTACACAATTGATACATAACGCGTTGCCGTCCACCTTGCAAAAAAATCCCTATCTTGGAAGCTCCGATCGTAGCGCCGGTGCGTGCTATCAAGAATTAGAGAATGACTGAGAAGAAACAGGCTACACTACTCCACGCACTTATACCCATCGTTGTCCTGATCCTGCTGCTGTCGATCAACGTGATCATTTATGGCGCAGATTCCATAAACGGAGCCAATCAACTCGCACTCCTTCTTGCCGCTGCTGTCGCGGCCATAGTCTCCTTTCGGCTGGGATATTCGTGGAAGGAAGTCGAGACACATCTGGTGAGGAGTATCAGCTCCGCTATGTCCGCCATTATCATATTGCTAGTCATCGGGGCTTTGACGGGAACTTGGCTGCTTAGCGGCATTGTGCCGGCCATGATTTACTACGGCCTAAAAGTCCTTAACCCCACCATCTTTCTCTTCGCGGCATGCATTGTATGTGGTATCGTCTCCATTGCCACCGGCAGTTCATGGTCGACAATTGCGACGGTGGGAATAGCACTATTGGGTATCGGTAAGGCGTTGGACATCCACGAAGGTGTCATCGCAGGAGCGATTATTTCGGGAGCGTACTTTGGCGACAAAATATCACCA
>DATCLO010000003.1:0-50706 GCA_036563875.1 Cyclobacteriaceae bacterium | reverse complement strand
CTCGTTGCGTTAAGCATTGTGATTGCGATCCCGTTTGCCTATTTGATGATTGACCGATGGCTGGACAACTTTGTGTATCGAACGCCTATGGATGCCTGGGTGTTTATTTCGGCGGGAGCCGTTGCGCTGTCGATCGCAGCGTTTACCGTGGCTTTTCAGTCGTTCTCCGCCGCCAGCGCCAATCCGGCTGAGGTGCTGAAAGAACAGTAGAGAACAGGGTGAGTGTGAGTGGGAGCGGGAAGAGATGAGCCCCATTAATTCCCCGCACCCAAACTAACAATATAATCCAGCAACGATTCGATCTGCTCCTCGCTTAAATTATTGAGCAATCCCTCGTACATCAGCGATTTCTTTTCATTGTCAACATTCCGAATGTCCTCACGGGGAATGCGCACAACCTGGTTACCCACAACCATGAGGGAGATTGTATTTTCATCTGAATTGACCACTCTGCCGATGAGAACTTTGTCATCGGTCTTTGTGATGCGCACTGCACCCATACTAGGCTTAATTCGTAGCGATGGATTGCGTATGTCTTCCAGGATTTCTTCGCGCGACATTTGTGATGCAATACCAACCATGTTTGGGCCGAGAAGTTCAGTGTCTCCATCTACGGCATGACATGCCAGGCACGCGTATTCCGCATAGATTTGCTTACCGGCCTCTATCGAATTTTCAGTGGGCATTGACGCAAGCACGTTACGTGCTTTCGGCGGCGACGATGGACGTCCGGGCTCGTAGATCAGTTTGTAAAATACACCCTCGTCGTCATAGACCGCATTGTACCAATAATCTGATTTGCCATGCTGGGCTACATAAAGGGAGCCATCGCTTCCGAAGGCGAGGGCTGACAACTTGGGGATGTCGGCTACCGGAAACTCTTCATAACTGTAGATGCCGTCTGCATTGCGCTTGATGATTACACGACCGATGCCTCCACGCGTCCACCGTTCGCCGGCGCCATAAAACGATATGAACAGGTTGCCAGCAGTTCCACCAAAGTCGTTGTCATCGCTGTTGAATCGTATGCCTGACGGTGCGGTCTCGGTTTCGAGCGTCAGTTCGGGTCCGATAATTGAATCGAACTCATACTTAGCAGGATTGTGGCCGTAGAATCCATTTTTAACTACACGATTGAGTTCTTCGTGTGGATTGCCGCCGCCTTCATTGTCGATGAAAAACAGATCGCCATACGAGTTGAACGCCATGCTGAACACAGATCGGACTCCCGTCGCAACGGTCTCCAACTGCTTACCATCTGGAGAAATGCGGATTATTGAACCGCGATAACCGTGTGGATCGGGCGACGGTCCCGCGTTCCACGAGTCGGTACTCATCGCAACGTAAAGCCAGCCGTCGGGTCCGAACGTTAGGCCGGATGTCCATTCATAGGGATGGGCGCTATAGGGAATGTCATCGAAGAATACCCAGCTTGTGTCTGCATCGCCATCATTGTCGAGGTCACGGAACGCGCGGATTTGTTGTGCCGTGCCGATATAAATTGTGTCACCCTTGTGCGTGAATCCACCGGGTGATCGTAGCCCAAAATCTGTGACGTTGCAATACAGTACGCCAGTGTCTTCGAGCCCGTCGCCGTCCGTATCGCGAAGACTGTATACTTCTCCAGTCTGGTTGCAGGCATACAATACGCCAGCAGGACCCAGCGCCAGTTGAATGGGGTTGCTGGGCGTTACGCCCTTAGTGAGCGGAAGTTTTACCGCCACATATGGACCGTAGATGGCTGCGGTGGTATCAACGTAACTGGCAAAACGGAATTCCGAAGGCTTGCGGCTACAGGATGAAATGAGTAGGGATGATGCCAGCACAAAAGCCATAACTATCCGACTGGCCTGCCGGCTGTTGTTGGGGGTTAGGGGGTGCATAAGTTCAGGTTACTGAACTAATATAAAAATGATTTAGCCTTTCGTCAAATTCTTGACATATCGGCCTGCGGCATCGTCCAGCATTACGATGCTGTTCGCATGGCTGCGCACAATGGTTGCAGGAACGTCGGGGGTGGTGGGTCCGAGGATTGTTTGTCGGATAATGTCCGCTTTGCGTTCTCCACTGGCGATGAGGATTACCTTTCGTGCTTCAAGCAGGTGTTTTAGTCCAAGCGTTATCCCCCGGGAAAGTGAGGTTTGTTGTTTGAAATACTTTTGACCGACAGTGCGGGTTGTATCGTCGAGGTCGATCACATGGGCATAGCTGTCGGCAGGTGCACCGGGCTCATTAAATCCGATGTGACCGTTCATACCTATTCCCACAAGCATAAGGTCGATGCCATTTGCGGCGCGGATTGTGTGGTTCATCTTGTTGCATTCGGCTTCGAGATCCGAAGCCATGGCGTTGAAGAGATGAATTTGTGATGGAGGAAGCGACAAAGGCGTGAAGAGGTACTTGTGGAGGAACCAGGAACAACTTCCTTCGTTGTCCGGAGGAATGCCCACCCATTCGTCGAGGCCTGCAAACGTACAGCCTGAGAAGTCGATGCTCTCTTTGATCGCACGCGCTGTAAGTGTCTCGTACGTTAACTTTGGCGTGTCGCCAGCAGCCAGACAAAGAACGGCATTCGGTTTTTGACGCACGCACCGGATGATTTCATCAGCAGCTTCGCGCGAAAGTGTCTCGTAGTCGGCGTAGACTTTCACCTTCATGGTGCAAAATAACCTCTCTCGGGAAAATCCGCCCCATCTGCGGAATCGCGATCAGGCAGTATTTTTCGGATAGAAGCCATAGAGCGACCGGCCGAAAATTTGTTCCTTCGGGGTAAATAAAAAGATGAAAGACGTCATAATTATAGGTGCAGGTATTTGCGGATTGATGGCTGCGCGTCAGCTGACGCTAAAAGAACGATCGGTTACCGTGCTGGAGGCGCGTGATCGAATCGGTGGCCGTATTAATACAATTGATGGAAGATTTTCGACACATATCGAGCGGGGAGCTGAGTTTGTTCACGGGAAGCCGAAGCATACACAGGCGTTAATTCAGGAAGCCGGAGTTCAGACATTCCCTACTGAAGGCGCCACGTGGGAAGTGCGCAAGGGTCAGGTTCAACGCACGTCAATGTTTCCCGAAACGCTTCAAATGGTTTCAGAAGCGCTTGGCAAGCTTGGCACTGACATCACCATGAACGAGTTTCTTGATCGGCATTTCCCGCATCCCGACTTCCCTGAGGTGTGGGAAGACGTGCGTCATGTTATTGAAGGCTTCGACGCCGCTGACCTCGACAGGATTAGCGCGAAGGCGATTCACAGCGAGTGGTCGGCCGATTCCGAATTCAGCGGATCACGCCTGGCAGGCGGCTATTCGCAGTTGTGCGAATTTCTTCGACGTGAGGCGACAAACCATGGAGCTGAGATCTGGCTTTCGTCCCCTGTAGCAACAATCGCCTGGACGCCGGGAAGAGTTGAAGTGATGACAACGGACGGCGATCGCTTCGAGGCACGCCAACTGATCATCACAGTTCCGGCCAGTGTGCTGCGGACCGGAGCAATAACTTTCAGTCCTGCAACTGATCGATGGCATGACGCGGTTTCACGAATTGAAACGGGTGGCGTAATCAAATTCCTTCTCGAGTTTCGTCGCCCTCTGTGGGAAGAGAGGCTACGTGATGCGGGTTTTATTTTCTCCGATGCACGGGTGCCGACCTGGTGGACGCAACTCCCGGCAGGCTATCCGATCTTATCCGGTTGGCTGTCCGGTCCTGCCACTCTTACCGCTCCGCGCGGTGATAATCTGACCGCGATGGCAATTGAGTCGCTGGCTTACCTTTTCGATTGTTCGCCGGAAACGATCGAGCGTGAACTCCGGGCAATAGAAATTGCCGACTGGTCGCGCGACCCGTTTTCACTTGGTGGCTATGCTTACAAGACGCCACAAACGCCCGCTGCGCTTGAAGTGCTTACGACGCCGGTGTATGATACAATTTACTTTGCGGGTGAGGCATTTAATGTTGGCGATGAGATGGGTACTGTTGAGGCGGCGTTGCAAAGCGCCTTACGCGTAGTTGAGAGAATGATGGAAGGTTGACACCGAGAGGGGCGTCTGAGTATATTCTTGAAAGGCACGACAAAAGTTTTTCGCTCGAAACGCAGGAAATTACCATAAAGTTGGGCGGCAATATGCCGATGCGTACTACTGCCCATTGCCAACTGCCTACTAAGTAATCATCGGCCACTTAAACGTCGACTGTAACGTAATCCTTCTTCCTTCCTCCTGTGACCTGCGCGCGGCTTCGATGATCTCGAGCACGTGCAGGGAATGATCGACATTGACGAGGGGCTCAACGCCTGTAGCCAGGCTCTTGGCGATGACGGAAGCGCCTTCTTCCCACACGTAGCTGCCGGTGTCTTCGGCGTAGCGAATGGTTTTTTCTTCACTTTCGAACGTGGCCATGTCTACACCGAATGGTGCCCAGTCGTAACCAATCAAATGCATATTGCCTTCCGTTCCCCAAATGGAGATGGTAGGTTTGTCCTGGCCGTCGCCACCGTGACCGTACGGATCGAAGTAATTGAAGCCGCATTGTACGTGTGAAAGTGCGCCGCTGGCATGCTCCATGAGCACCATAGCGTTATCTTCTGCTTCTACTTTTATGGGATTGGGACGGTTATCGACTTTGCGCGTGGGCGTGATAACATTGAGCATAGCCACTACCGATTTCGCAGGGCCGAGTAGTCCGGTGAGGCTTGCCATATTGTACACGCCCAGATCTGGCATGCTGCCACCGAGTTTTTCATAAAAGAAAGCAGACCACGTGGGACCAAGGTGACCGTAGTGGGCGTGTGCTGCGGCAACCTTACCTAGCTTGCCCTGGTTGATGGCTTTAGCCATGAAAGCGAACTGGGGGCTGTTCACTACAACCGGTGCGCCCCAAACCCTGACTTTCTTTTGACGAGCCAAATCCACGAGTTCTTTGCCTTCCTTATATGTATTTGCCAGTGGTTTTTCGCTCCACACATGCTTGCCTGCCTGAATGGCGATCTTGTTCAAACGCCCGTGTTCCTGCATATCGGTAGTGACGACAAGCAAGTCGAATGGCGCGCCGGCCAGCATTTTTTCGATGGAAGGATAGTGATTGGGGATGTTGTATTGTTCCGCCGCTTTCTTGGCACGCTCAGGGATGATGTCACAGGTGCTTACGAGTTGGACGTATGGCGACTTCGACAAATGAGGAAGGTACTTGGTGGAAACGCTTCCACAACCAATAAGGCCAACACGGATTTTCTTCCCATCCTGCATCAGGTTTTTTGCCTCGCCCGTGATAGACGCAACGGCTGCAGCTACTCCGAGCATGCCGGCCTGGTACAGGAACTTCTTCCGAGAGATCAGATTTTCCGGGTTCATTGCATGAATATTTAAGGTGAGGAGGTTCCTTGGCTTTTGGGGCAAGTAGGTAAAGATAGCGGGAAATCAGCTAACAGTGTGCTTTTTTGGACAGGGTCTCCGCCGCCGGGGTGATTTTGTTCTTGACGGTGTAACGGGTCCACCTTGTTTCGCGTCTATTGAGGGGAATGCTTGGGATAATTTTCAGTGTCAACCTGTAGCGCACGTCTCATCTGATAGTCCCATAATTGAACCAAAGAAACAGGCAATGCTTCGCAACTACATCAAAGTCGCCATGCGGAATCTCCAGCGACACAAGGGGTTTTCATTCATTAACATCTTCGGGCTCGCCATCGGCATGGCGTGCAGTATTCTCATCCTCCTATGGGTACGGGATGAGTTGAGTTACGACCGTTTCCACACTAATGCCGACCATACCTATCGGATAATCGCCTCGCTCCCTGAATTTGACCTCCACGCAGCCATAAGTTCGGCTCCTATTGCACAGGCGGTTAGGACGCAAATTCCGGGCGTAAAAAACGCTGTTCGGTTGCGGGGATTTAATAAAGGCCTTTTTCAGGTTGGCGACCGTATGTTCGAGGAAGAAGGGCTCCTTTTTGCAGACTCAACATTCTTCGACGTGTTTTCCTTTCCCCTGGTTGCCGGAAATCCAAAAACCGCGCTCCGTAACCCCGATGGGATAGTGATCACTGAGTCGGCCGCACGAAAATATTTCGGAGACGAACCGGCACTGGGACAAACAATCGTAAAGAATCATAAGGAAGACCTTGTGGTGACGGGCGTAGTCGCGGATGCACCCGGCAATTCGCATATCCGATTTGACTTCGTTCAGCCAATGACGAATCGTGCGCGTACAGACCGTGATCTCAAGGAGAACGTTTGGGACAACTTCAATTTTGCGACATATCTGTTGTTGGATGAGTCTGTTGACACTTCCCCAGAAGGTCTTAAGCGCATGGGGGATCAGATCCAGGCGATTTACAAGGAGAACGAACCTGTGCTGAAGGTTGCTTTTGCCCTTCAGCCGCTTAAGGACGCTTACCTGCATTCAAGCTATCTTATGGCCGACCAGTTTGCGCGCGGAAATGTCCAGTACGTGTATATTCTTACAATAATTGCCGTCATTATTCTCGCGGTTGCCTGTATCAATTTCATGAACCTTGCCACGGCACGGTCGGCACGAAGGGCTAAGGAGGTAGGCTTACGGAAGGTGGCGGGAGCGGTGCGCTCACAGATCATCAGGCAGTTCCTCGCTGAGTCCGCAGTTGTTGCGTTGCTTGCTTTACTGTTAGCGATCGTACTTGTCGTCGTGGCTCTTCCGCCTTTCAATGCACTCACTGAAAAGTCGCTCAAGTTTGATTTCACCGACGGAAAGATGCTCACATGGCTTCTCATCATTACTGCAGCGACGGGGCTTGTCTCCGGAAGTTATCCAGCTTTGTTCCTTTCAGGCTTCCTTCCTTCCAAAGTGCTAAAGGGTAATCTTCGGGCGGGCGCAGCGGGAAGCACGTTTCGGAACACGCTCGTAGTCGTGCAATTCGCAATTTCAATCATTCTGCTCGTCGGTACCGGCGTCGTGTACAACCAACTGCAGTTTATACAGGAAAGGAACCTGGGGTTCGACAAGGAAAACCTGGTATATGCTCCGATGAACGGCGACCTATGGTCGAAATACCGAACACTGCGCAACGAATTGGAGCGAAACCCTTTCACATCGCGGTTTACGATTGTCTCTGATCTTCCAACCAATCTCGTGAACGGCACTGTGAACGCAGAATGGGAAAGGAAAAGTCCGGACACGCAACCCCTGTTTACCAGTTTGGCAGTTGACGAAAATTTCGCGGATGTCTTCGGCGTTTCGATTGTAGAGGGCAGGTGGTTCTCCAAAGATTTCACAGCTGACAGCGCAAATTTTATTGTGAATGAAAGTACTCTCAAGATTATGGGCATGGATGCCGAAACAGCCGTCGGGCAACCGCTAATGTTCCAGGATGTAAAAGGAAAGATTATCGGCGTTGTGAAAGACTTCAACTTCCAGCCGCTTCAGCAACCCATCGGGCCGCTGGTCATGGGGATGAACAGGTGGGGTGGAACGGTCGTCGTTCGCACGCAACCGGGACAGACTGATGCGTCGATCGATGCGCTCGGAGACATCTGGGAAGAACTGAATCCAGCATATCCGTTTTCGTACGACTTTGTCGATCAATCGCTTGCCTCCCTTTACAGGGCTGAACAGCGCCTGGGGACCTTGTTCAACGTCTTTTCGGGCCTCGCCATTCTTATTTCTTGTCTTGGTTTGTATGGACTGTCGGCGTTCCTTGCTGAGCGGCGCACCAAAGAGATTGGCTTGCGCAAAGCACTCGGCGCGAGTGTGCCAAGTGTGGTTTACTTGTTGTCGCGTAGTTTTACCAAGCCTGTTTTTATTGCTATGGTGGTTGCCTGTCCGCTTGCCTGGTACAGCATGAATCGTTGGCTTGCGGGGTTCGCTTATCACGTACAAGTCGATTGGACTGTCTTTATTTTTGCGTTTCTTGTAGCACTTATCATTGCGTGGGTGACGGTGAGTGTCGAGACCTTCAAGGCGGCGAGAATCAATCCGGCGGAATCTCTGCGTAATGAGTGAAGCTTAACCTAATTCTGAAGGCCATGATCACAAACGCTGTACCCAAGCTGCCTTTTATCGAGAAGCAGGAGACCGTTGATTACTATGTTCGCCTGGGCTTTTCTTTGCAGTCGGACTATGGAGACTACGTCATTATGAAACGCGACAATGCGGAATTGCATTTCTTCTCCTACCCTGAATTGGAGCCCACCAAATCTGATTTCATGATTTACCTCCGCGTTGACCAGGACATCGAGGAGATGTATCGGCAGTTTCAGGATGTGGATACAGCGATCCACCCCAACGGTGAGTTGGAGGAAAAACCCTGGGGACAAAAGGAGTTCGCGATGCTCGATCCAAACGGTACGTTACTTACGTTTGGAGAGGCATTGTAGCTCACCCATACTCCTCACCCATTCTCCATCACATCCATAGCAATGTTGGCGTGCGCATATGCTGCGCCTGCGCGCATTTCAGCAGCTACCCAAATTGCTTCCATAATTTCTTCCTTAGTTGCTCCCTTCCGTAATGCCCCTTTCGTGTGTGCGCGAATGCAGTAAGGACACTGTGTAACGTGCGCCACCGCGACAGCGATCAGTTCTTTCGTTTTGGCGGACAACGCTCCCTCTGCGAAGACGGCCTTGCTGAACGAACGCCAGGCTTCGATGTTCGACGGAGCTAATGCGGCTTTCTTTTCCGCCAGCTCTCGTGTCGCCGCCGGATACTGATTTTCATTTGACATAGCATTGTAGTTCAATCGTTCTTTCAATCGCGTTATAATATCAATTTTCTCCCCTGCACCTGAAAATTGTGGCTATGCGAACTTTATTTCAGCATCGACTTCCATAATCACTTGCGACTGGAAGTCTTCACCGATCGCAAGCGTGTGTCGCTCTTCTTTCGGTATGAGTATGGCGTCATGTTGCTTCAACGAATATTCTTCGCCCTTCATGCGAAGCACGGCTGACCCACGCTGAACAACGAGAACTGCTTCCCCAGTGCAGAAATGTTCCGGCATGTCCATTCCTGGTGATCCCGTTACGTGTAACACCTTAAATGTTTTACCCATCTGATTTACACTCAGATGAGGTAGCTGTGATGTTTTCATGGCTGGACTCGTTTAATTGCTTTTATTCTATTAACATCCCAATATCGATTTTCGTTGTCGATACCGGATATTTCATTCGAAGACGTGAGGGGTCCCCTCGCGGTGCTGTCGTCTTATCACCGGCCGTTGGCTGGGGATGGATACATATACAGGTACTGGTTTCGGCGGCACCATTACCTTGAAGGTGAGGCGGGCTTTATCACCCGAAGCTGGTTCTACTTCTCGATCATCTTGTACACTCGCACGTAATCGACGAGCATGCTTTGCGGCAATACGGAGTCGTCAATACCCTGGGCTCCACCCCAGTTTCCGCCAAACGCGACATTGATCAAAAGATGAAAGCGTTTATCGAATGGCCATGTGGCCGAGCCTTTTCCTTCATTGACAAATTCGAATACCTGCTGATCGTCGAAGTAACCACGGACAGCGTAGGGCGTCCAATCCACGCGATACTTGTGGAACTCATCACTGGCGGTCACGATGGTTTTTGCTGCCGTACGCTGCGTACCGATCATGTGATTGTAAGCTTCTGTGTGAACGCTGAAGTGGACACGATTTTGATCGTAACCGACGTGTTCCATAATGTCAATTTCACCTGATTTGGGCCAGTCGCCATAAGCCCAATCTGTAGGCAGCATCCACAACGCCGGCCATGTTCCCTTCCCTGTGGGAAGTTTTGCGCTGATCTCGATGCGGCCGTACAGCCAGTCGCCTTTTTGTCGGGTAACCAGTCGCGCCGAAGTGTACTCACGATTTTCCTTTTGTTCTTTGAGAACAGTGACCTTGAGAACACCGTCACTTACACTGGCATTCTTGATATCGTTGGTATAATACTGAAGTTCGTTGTTGCCCCAGCCATGGCCACCGATATCGTAATCCCATTTGGTAGGGTCGGGTGGACCATCATAGTCGAACTCATCGGACCATACGGGGGTCGTCTCGAAGGTCCAGCCCTTGTCAACCGGTTTTTGTGGCGTTGGATTGATTTTTGGGGCCGGTGGATTATCGGAGGAGCATCCCAGCAGGACGGCCAGGAAGTATGTGAAAAGTAAGCTGAACATTCGCATAATGGTTGAATGTCAAGTTACGTTGATGGGTGATGATTCGCAAATGAAGGATGAACCCTTGTCGGATTCTTGTCAGCTGCAAATCCATTCGCCGTAAGGACTTGTGCGAAGTTTCCCGGCCATTTCAAAACTCATTCCTTCGGCATAGAGCTCGTTGGAAGTCAGGACCAATGTGCCCAGCAATCCCGGCAAGGAAGAAATGAGATAAAGCGTTCTTTCTTCCTCGGGGGATTCACTGAAATGAAAGACAGACACAACGTCGAATTCCTCAGGGATCACTCTTACATCAAGATCCGGACAATAAAGATTTGACGCTTGCAATTGAAATTCAAGGGGATATCCTGCCACTCGAAAGTGATCCAGGGTCCTGGAAAGTGAGCTGTAGTCTATCATGTTTATTTCGCGTCGCATGGAGTGGACCTGAGTCTTTACTCACAAATAGTTGACTTCAAATTTTTGCGCCATCTCAAACGTCATGTACTCTGCATATACGCCGTATGAATCGATCAAAGTCCCCTTCATTCCGGAGTAAGACGAAATAGCATACACAATTGCATTATCGGCTGGATCCGAATTTTCCTCGAAGCGGTAGAATTCATCGACATTGAACTCCTCGGGAGTGAACCAGAGGTCGTACACATAGCAGTAGATCCATTTCGGGTCCTTCCTGAAGTCGATGTTGTAACCGCGCTTCTTCAAGTCAACCAGGGCGTCCGAAAGCGTTTCATAGGTTCTCATAACCAACACAGTTCGACCACGCTAGTGGCATATCAGACAAACAATTCAATCGTGGTCAGCAATGACTCGTAGGTACCATCATACAGGTACACCTTTTCCTCGTTCAGGAAGAATGTGGGCGTTCGATTCACACTGCTGTAGATGCCTCCACGAAAGTCGTTTTCAACCTTGGTGGCAATTTCCATATCGCCGGTGTCAGCAAGGAACTTGTCCATGTTCAGGTCTAGCTTTCTCGCGAGATCATGAAAGATTGTCTCTTCACGGAATCGGTGCTGATTTACGAACAGCAGGTCGTGCATTTGCCAGAATTTTCCCTGCCGTCCTGCTGCTTCTGCGGTATAAGCCGCCATGGTGGCCTCTGCGTGAATTTTCCTTAGCGGGAAATGCCGGAATACAAATCTCAGCTGATTGCCATGTTCCCGAAGCAGCCTTTGAACCAGGGGATGTGCTTGTCGACAATACGGACATTGATAGTCGCCGTACTCCACTAATGTCAATTCGGCTTCCAGGTTACCGGTCCTCTGATCCCTATCATTGACCGGCAATTGTAACTTGTTCATAGTTCTTCTTGTTAGTTTTTGCATTTAGTTCTTCAAGTGCTTCCAGCACGCCATCCACGCCGGGATTGATGCCTTCCGGATATATCTCGCTCCATCGAATAATGCCCTGTTCGTCGATAATAAACAGAGCGCGTTCACTGCATCCCTTCGTTGCGTTATAGCACCAGAAGAGCCTGGAGACCGCTCCCTTGGGTTCAAAGTCAGACAACAGTGGAAAATGGAGATTTCTGTCCCTGGAAAAGGCCATATGACTCCACGTACTATCGACGGAGATACCGATGACCTGCGCGTTATAACTGCTGAAGTATTTTAGAGTCTCGTTGAAAAGGTCAAGTTGATCTCCGCATACCGGACTCCAGTCGGCCGGATAAAAAGCAAGGACTACGCGTTTGCCACGGAGTTCGCTCAATCGGAGTTTTTGATCAGGTGTTGCGTTAAGCTCGAAATTTGGAGCAAGCATTCCTCTTTGTAAGTTCATCGGAGTTTGCTTTCAGTTGGATTGTAATAAGCTGGTGGCGTGCAAGGCACTACCCTACGCAAGCCGCCAGCCTTTCATATCAATGGGCTTCCGCCACTTCCTGTTGAACGGTCACGTTCTTGGCGGCCTCGATGATGAACGCAGCGACCTTCTTAGGCTGTGTTACCATCGGCACATGGTTAGCTTTTAATTCCAATGCTGTTGCTTGGATGGTCTTTGCCTTGGCACGTTGCAGATCTGGATTGATCATGCCGTCATGTGCGGCGATTATGGACCAGGATGGTTTCGTTTCCCAGGCTGGATGGTTAACCTTTTCAGTTGTTGCCGCTGCGGCCCACGGTACTTGTGTAGCGAAAATTACATTCCTTTGTTCCTCCGACGCATCCTGAGCAAAGAATTCGTGAATCCCTTTGTATGATAACGAAAGGAAGCCGGCTGCATCCAGCTTAAATTCTGCTGCACCCGGTCCTGGAGGAAACGGAGCGTTGACGTCGACAACGTTTTGTCCGTCTTCTGGTACCAGGGCAGCTACGTAGACAAGCCCTGCCACTTTAGGATCTTTACCGGCTTCTGATATTACCATACCACCATAGGAATGTCCTACCAGTAATACAGGGCCATCCATCGCATCGATAGCTCGTTTTGTTGCCGCGACGTCTTCGCTAAACGATGTAAGCGGATTTTGCACGGCGATTACATTGTAACCTTTTGCCTGGAGAATGGGAATTACTTTCGCCCAGCTGGATCCATCGGCGAAAGCGCCGTGTACCAGAACGACGTTATGTACGCCGGTGGTAATGGACTGTCCGTTCGTTGCCCATGGCAAAGCGAACGCGAATGCTGACGCCAAGGCGCCTGCGGAAAGCATGAGATGGTTCATTGTTGAAAATTAATTTGGTGTGAAATTTTGTTTATTGTTGTTTTGAATGTCCTAAGCAAGGAACTTTCTGAGCGCCGCCGCTGCGTGCGTAAAAAGGGCTTTTGTCGCAGACAGTTGCGATAGTCCGTTCAGCAACCCGAAGTCGTGGATCATTCCGTTGTATCGGACAGTGGTAACAAGCACGCCTGCCTCGTCGAGTTTGCGACCATACGCTTCGCCTTCATCGCGTAGGATATCGTTCTCTGCTACCTGGATTAGTGCCGGAGGCAAACCTTCGAGTTGTTTAATGCTTGCCTGGAGAGGTGAGGCATGAATATCCAATCGCTTGTCGGGCTCCTTGATGTACATGTCATACATCCATTTCATCAGTGAGGTAGTCAGGAATCGATCTTCGCCAAAGAGTCTGTATGACTCGGTTTCGAAATCGGCATCGACGATTGGCCACATCATTATCTGAAGCCTGATGTTTGGCCCTCCATTTTCTTTGGCTTTCAGACAGGTTACGGCCGTCATATTTCCTCCGACGCTGTTTCCGACCACCGCCAATCTCTTGCCGTCAACGTTTATTTCATTTCCGTGCTCTGCAACCCATTTCGTCGCTGCATAAATTTCATTTATTGCAACAGGATACCGGGCGTCAGGAGTCGGAGTATAGTTGACAAATACGGCGGCGGCGCCGGAGCGCACGACCAGGTCTCTGACCATGCGTTGATGTGTGGGGAAATCTCCCAGTACCCATCCGCCACCGTGGATGAATATGAAAACAGGGAGCGTGCCTTTTGTTCCCTCGGGTCTTACGATGTTGAGTTTTACCGTGTATCCATCGCTGGTGATGGTTTTTTCGGAAACCTCGATGCCGGACAAATCGACATCGACGGCTGCTTGCGCATCGGCAAGAACCTTGCGCGCTTCTGCAGGTGTGAGTGTTTCAAGCGGAGGTCCGCCCGCACCATTAAGCTGCCTCAAAAAGGCCTTCACATCTTTAGCAAGATGTGGATCGTGCGCATAATGCGTCACTTCGGAGATTACCGACTCGGTCAATGTGGTCATGGTGTTAATTTTTTTTGGAAAATGATCTGTTTGTGATACGTGGGCTCAATCAGCCCCAGTGATACAAAGGTCCCGTGCCGAGAGGACTCGCGGTTGCCTGTTTGATTCACAAAATTTGATCATTAGGCTCACCGCTTCACAGATGCGGACATTTAGAAGGGCCGGTGAGACGGGAGAAATGGGCGGTACTAAGCGGGCGTTTCGCTGGTGGCTATTGCCTTATAGGAGAAAATGATCTTAACCAGCGTTCCATTGTTGCTTTCAATGTCGAGAGTTCCCCCGATGTCATCAGTTAATCCTTGAAGCAGTTCCATTCCCATCGAGGCTCCTATTCTGTTGTTGAAGTCAGCTGGAAGCCCAGGACCGTTATCCTGCACTGACAAGAGTATCTGCGAATTTGACATGTGTCTAAGAGTGATAGATATCGCTCCGTTGCCAGTCTTGGCAAAAGCGTATTTGATAGCGTTGGTTATTATTTCATTCAGTATTAAACCCAGGGTAATCGCAGATGCATGGTCTAATTCAATACTTTGTATGTCCAACGAAAACCGGATGTTGTCTCTTATTGCGTAGCTGTCGCTTAGGTATTCCACCAATTCATATATATACGCAGACATTTGTATGGTAGAGAGTGTGTCGGACTGATAGAGTTTCTGGTGTATAATTGACATCGAGTGGATCCTATGCTGACTTTCCCGGATTGCTGAAAGTGCTTCTTTGTTATGAAGGTAACTTGACTGGATCTCCAGTAGACTCGCGACAATGTGAAAGTTGTTCTTGACACGGTGATGGATTTCTTTCAACAGCCATTCCTTTTCGGTGATGAGCTGATCTTTTTCACCCAGGAGTGAGTCCTTTTGAAGCAGTAATGAGTCTTTTTCACCAATCAGGTCGGATAGATTTTTGTTCTTTTGCCTGATTTGTTGGTCCTGCATTTCCAGTATTTGCTGTTGACGCTGCAGCTGTCGGTTGACGCGTTGCTTAAGCCGGTATCTGTTGAAGCCCAATCCCAAAACTGCTGCCAACAAACCGGTTCCAACTATGAGGGCATTTCGCTGGTTCTGCTGCGCCTTATTCTGCTCTTTGAGTAAAGCAATATCGCTCTCCTTAATCTTGATATCCTGTTCTTTTTTTGCTGTTTCATATTCAATGCTAAGCTGAGCTATTTGTTGGCTCTTTGTTTCGTTGAACATCGAATCCTGAAGAGCCTTGTATTGCTGATAGTGCAAAATCGCATCACGATAGTCACCGCGTGCGGAATCGACCTTGAACTGCATTAGGTAGACGTCGATCAATTCATTTGGCAAAATCTGCTGCCGGGAGGCGTGCGATAATGCCCTGAGATAGGGCTCAGCCATGTCATACCGGGTATTTGCAATATAGAACCGTGCAATACCTTCGTTAGCTAGAAGTTGGAAGCGCAAGGGCGATTGTTCGCTGAAAGCTACACTTTCAAGGTAGTAGCGTTCTGCTGCATGGTATTGTCGCAGCGCATTGTAGCAAGCACCAAGTCCTTGAGCTATATACATTTTGTCCTCAACGCTGCACAATAGTCCGCTGTTTATAACATCATGAAGCAGTTCCAGCGCTTCTGCGGGCCTACCTAAAGCTACCAGGGCAGCCGCCATCCGTCGGGCGAGGCCCACCGGAATCAGTTCCCCCTTTTGCTGACTAACCATCATGGATTGTCTGTGGTACTCCATACTCTTCTCGAATCTGCCTAACTCCCAATAGGCATTGCCCAGACGGAAATATGTGTAGTCAAGTTCATCCGTCATTCCACTATTCTCGACATCTCGGGTGACTTTGAAGATGTATAAGAGTTTTTGATTCAAGTTCCCCTGGGTTTGGCCCAGATCGGACAGCAAATAGTACGCGTTCGAAAGGTATCGGTAGTCGTAGGATGCATAGTAGACACTTTCCATGGCGACTGCTGACGCGGCGCTGCAAACCGCAGGATAGCCAATGGATTCTTGAATCTTGAGGGCGGTCATAGCTGCGTTTTCCGCCTCCGATTTCATACCGGCGTTCAGGTATTTATATCCTAATTCCAAAAGAATAACGGCCTCCCTTGCCCGGTTCTTGGTTTGACGGGCGAGTTCCAGTGCTCGCCTTAGCGCTGTAATATTTTTGTCGCAGTTATTGCAAAAGACTGCCGTTGCCATCCTTAACCAGGCGTCAAGCTCCGCAGTCTTGTCGCCTGCTCTCTGGCGGACCTGGATGACCTGCATAAAATACCGTTCCCCCAATTCCCAATTCCCGTTTAGAAGGTAGAAGATGCCGAGTAAGCATTGACTTTCTTCACCTAGTGTCCTGTTGCCTAGGCTGTTGCTTAGTGCCCAAGCCGTCTGGAAAAGAACTTTGGCGCTATCGCGATTGCTTGTTTCATGGTAGGCTGTCCTGAGCATGCTCTTGCCCAGTTCGAGGAGTGACTCGATCTGATTCTCAATTGCCGGCTCGGCGGGTGCGGCATTTTCTTCGTGTGTCGACTGTGATGAGGTGACATCAGGCAGGACTATTAGCAAACCCACGATCAGGAGAAGCCGCATTTGATGATAAGGGGTTTTTTGGTATTCACTTTTTCTTGATGCCCAGTTTCTTGATTCTTGAATTCAGGGTATTCACATTGATATCAAGAATTTCAGCAGCGCCTCCTTTCCCTGAGACCTTCCAGTTGCAGCTTTCAAGAACTGCCAGGATGTGGTCCCGTTCGTTTTCAATCATGGTTTTGAAATTTTGCCTGGAAGCCATACTTGTCGACTCGCGTATGCCCGTCGATATTTCGAGTGACTCGATCACAGGGCCGGCAGCCAGTACAACATTTCGGTGAATTGTGTTCTCCAGTTCACGGATGTTGCCAGGCCAATCATATTCGAGAAGCTTGTTAAGCGTAGTCTTAGATAGTGTTAGAGGAGATTTTCCATTACGAGTGCTGTATTTTTCCAGGAAGGCATTGATGAGAATGGGTATATCTTCTGCTCTATCCCGCAATGGGGGCAATACCAACGGAAAAACATTGAGGCGATAATACAGGTCAATTCGAAATCGCCCTGCGGCAACTTCTTCTTCCAGGTCCTTGTTGGTAGCGGCGATGATGCGAATGTCGATCGTTTTCGGTCGGCCACCCACCGGCTCGATCTCCCTTTCCTGCAGTACTCTGAGAAATTTGACCTGGAGTTCAAGAGGCAGCTCTCCAATTTCATCGAGGAAGACGGTGCCGCCATCGGCAAGTTCAAATTTGCCGGGCCTTCTGGCAGTCGCGTTGGTGAATGCACCTTTTTCGTGACCAAAAAGTTCGGATTCTACCAGATTTGCCGGGAGCGTTCCGCAGTTAACAACCACAAACGGTTTATTTCGCCTTGGCGATACTTTATGAATAGAATGCGCGATGAGCTCCTTTCCTGTGCCGCTCTCTCCCAGGATGAGGATCGATGTATCCAACGCTGCTACCTTATTCGCCCGCTCAAGTATTCCAAGGAAGTTCGGACTATCGCCAATCAGATGCTGAAATTCAGGCGGTAGAGTTGGCCGCACCCCCTGCGGAGGAAGAGAGGATTCCACGCGCTCAGTCGTCCGATGCTGATGCAGATATAAAGCCACATCGAGCATGATCAGAACGTCCTTTGCACGAAACGGCTTCACCATGAATCCATACGGCTTCGTGGCCTTGGCTGCTTCAAGTATCTTTCGATTCGAATTGGCGGACAAGTACACAAACGCTATGTTGCGCTCGTTGAGAATTCTGCCAAGGTCGATGCCTGTTTCCTCGCCTTGCAAGAAAATGTCGAGGAGTATGAGATCGGGCTTTTCCTCTTCAATGATCGAAAGTGCAGCCCGCACTGACCGAGCGACGGAGCATGTTGCGTAACCCGCGTTGGATAGGATCAGACTGAGGCTCTTTGCTTCAATGAACTGATCTTCTACTATTAGGATCTTGATTTTCAAAAGGGCCTGCAGCCTCGCTGCTTTTATCAAAATTCGGCCTTTATCTCTAAAGTTGTCCGGTTATTGAGCAAAAAGAATTTTCAGCATCCAAAGCCTGACGACATTTTTCAATAATTGGTGATATAACAAGTCTTATTGGGTTGGCCGAATAGCGAAAGCACTGTTAATCAAGAGGTTGAATTCCTGGCATTATGTTGGTGAAGCTCATGGCAGTTTATTTCAGAAACGCAACCCCTGTCAACATGAATCAGATATGTATTCACCCAGGCGAAGACCTGTCGCACGTTTGGACACGCGATGGTCGCGGTCGCAATGGAAAAAGCGACGCGGAATCATTGGACATGATCGGCCATTCCCAGGCCATGCAAGAAGTTTATCATGTGGTGTCGTTGGTATCCAAATCTGATGCAACCGTGCTTCTCCTGGGTGAGACGGGAACGGGAAAAAGCCTTATCGCAGACGCAATTCACAAGGCGTCAACAAGACGGGGCAAGCAGATGGTAAAGGTAAATTGTGCGGCGATACCGGCGAGCCTGATTGAAAGTGAACTTTTCGGTCACGAAAGGGGCTCCTTCACCGGTGCATTTGAACGCAGGATCGGAAAGTTCGAGTTGGCAAATAATGGTACGCTGTTCCTCGACGAAATTGGGGAGATGACACTTGAGATGCAGGCGAAGTTATTGCGGGTTCTGCAGGACCGTGAGATAGAGCGCGTCGGAGGAAAAAACTCAATAAAGATAGATGTGCGTATTATCGCGGCAACAAACCGTAATCTGGAGGAGGAAGTAAGGGCGGGACGCTTCAGGTCTGATCTGTACTATCGGCTGAATGTATTCCCGATACTTCTCCCACCTTTGAGGGAACGAATCGAAGATATCAAGCCATTAACCGAATTTTTTCTTTTACGCTACAGTCGTCGCCTGGGTAGGGTGATGACATTATCCTCCAGTGCGGTTGACGAATTGAAACAGCATTCGTGGCCCGGTAATGTGAGGGAATTGGAACATGCGATTGAAAGGAGCGTACTTTTATCCACCGAGGACACATTGACACACATACAATTGCCAACCGCGCGCTACGATGCTCCCGACCGTGCTGAATCAATGAGCGTCACGCTCGAACAGATTGAAAGAAAACATATCGTAAAGATATTGAGGAGATGCAACGGCAAGATTTCCGGTAATGGAGGTGCGGCGGCCATGTTGAAAATTCCGCCCACCACGTTGCATTCAAAAATGAAGAAGCTTAGAATTTCAAAGGTAGATTACCTTACTGCACCGGCTGCCGTCTAGTAGCGCCTCCACTCGAGCAGCGCCAGCGATTCTTCAAGTACGAACACACGGTTTATTTCGGAGTGGACAGCGCGATCATAGTCGTCCACAAGGTTTCTTAATTTTTGCAGATATATTCCAGCCCATTTCTTCTTGAATCTGCAAGCCTCAAACTCGTATTCAAATTGTGGCGATAGGAGAAGTTCCCTATATACTTCGGGATAGTCTTTTTGAATGAACAACAAGTAGGAGACTATCTTTTGGTATCGTCTGATGTAGGGCTTGTAATCCCTCGGACCCTGGAAGTTCATTTTGGTCGGTTTTGATGGTTGAGATTGTTCTGGCCGGTCGCATCGTTGCGTTACTGATTGGATTCGCGGCGACACCGCGCCAACGTGGGTGACAAATCATGCACGAACGGGTGGAAAGTGCATGTCCCTTACAGCAACCACAACGACCTGACACCCGTCATCTTCGTTGCAACAGGTAGAACGATTATTTGGTGTCCGGCAGTTTCAGCACGACAGACTGCAGCCAGGCAGTGAAATCCGTCGGGCCCAGGCGGGCATTTCGCGACGGCATCAGGGTATCAGTATTCAGTCGGGCGCCAAAATATTGTGCGTCCTGGTCTATCTTAACTGTGCGTGAATCTTCAAGCTGAGTCAGATATAGCGACACCAATTCCGGCAACAAATACAGATCCGGGCCTGCAATTTCGATCGTGCCGTTAATCGGTCTTCCCGTTATCACCTCCTCAATTCGCAGCGCGACGTCGCCAGAGGCGATTGGCTGAATATTCGCGGGAGCAAGGTATACTTCGCGCCCTTTGGTCGCTGCATCGGTGATTCCTTTCAGGAACTCGAAAAATTGAGTGGATCGTACTATCGAGTAGGGTATGCCCGAAGTCTTGACAAGATTTTCCTGCACAAGTTTCGCGCGGAAGTATCCACTCTCCTGAAGACGGTCGGTTCCCACGACGGACAAGGCAATGTGATGCTGGACCCCTGCTTTGGCTTCCGCTGCCAGGAGATTGTGTCCCGAAGTTTGAAAGAAATCCATTACAGCGTCATCGGCAAATGAGGGCGAATTGGCTACGTCCACAACTACCTGTGTTCCTTTTAGCGCGTCGTCGAGGCCTTCACCCGTTATCGTGTTGACGCCGGTATTTGGCGCTGCGGGGATAACGTCGTGGCCGAGTTTGCGCAGCCTTGCGGTAACCTTCGAACCAATGAGGCCGGTCCCGCCGATAATTACAACTTTCATCTTTGATTTGGTTTATTGGTTAATGGAATAGAGTCAGTACTGCCTGATTGTTGAGAGCGGATACGCAACACATCCAGTGTTCCTTCTACTTGTGAGTAAGTTTGATCTGTTGTCCGAATTGCGTCGTCGAGAAACTCATCTCCTTCGTTGAAATATGCTCGATGCGTTGATGTAGGTTCTTCGATTGGTAACCAAAGGCTGATCGCGAAGTTCTTTTTCATGGATGTACTGGTTTGAATGGTTCAGAAGTCTTTACATTGAGTTGACAATACCCATGCCGTTCAGTAAGGCATTGCTGTTCAACAATTTGCATTTCAAAAGAGATTTCTGATTCCACTGCATTTCGCCAATTGACGCAGCTGGCAACGAGATGTCGTGACTCCGACCTAAGAAGTCGCTGATGTTGTCATTCTGAAACGGGAAGGAGCGTGGCCAAAATGCGCTTTAAATAGTCGTGAAAAGTGCGCCAGGTTTTCGAAGCCCAGGGTGTAACATACATCGGTGACGGTCATCGTGGTGTTACGGAATAGCTCGGCGGCTTTTTCAAGTCTTCGCAGCCTTAGCCATTTGGATGGTGACATGTTGTATATGGCGATGAAATCCCTCTTGAAACTTGACAGGCTTCGTCCTGAGAATTCCGCGAGTTGGGGTAAGGATACAGTATCCATGAGATGGTCTTCGATTGTAGCAGTTATGTCACCGCGAAAATGCGGGCGGAGATCCATCAGTTGTTCAAGGACGGGGCCGCTCTTGCTTGCCATGTTATAGAGCAGCTCGAGCAGTTTGATTCTCGTTATATTTTCATCGATCCCTCGATAGTCAAAATACAGACTAAGCGAATCAAGAAACTTCAGTAGCCGAAAGTCAATGCTGTCAATAGTCACTGCCTTGGATTGTTGAGGGCGAGACACCGACAATCTTGCTTGCTTGACAAAGTCTTTGAGCAGATCTTCTGCGAGGTGGACTAAAATGAATCGTGTGTCGCTTCGTATCTGTGTGGTGGAAGAGTACCTGACGAGGATATCCTTCTTAAGGAGCACCATTTGATTTTGTCCGACGGAGTAATAGGCTGCACCATGTTTGATCTGCAAGCTGCCTTTTGTGAGTAGCAGCAATGTACTGTCCTTCACTAATACCGGCTTGTCGGTGGTCTCCGCACCAGTGCACAAGTGAATAGCGAGATTACCATTCAGTGTGAGCGTGTTAAGCCTGGAACCGGTTTGTCCACTATCCTGGATCGGCGAAATGATCATCGCGTTAAGCGCAGCGTCTCCGCGGCTGGTGTGTTTCGATGGATCCATTCAAGCCGAATGCCACCATCGAGATGTCTGACATCCAATGGATTAAGTATTGAATGAGGTGCTGAGTAAGGCGGTATTTCGTGAAATGGGAGAGGAATGACGAAATAGCGTCAACCGAGCGCGCGCTTGCTGAAGCGTGCGGTGTACCTACAGCCATTTTCTAACATGCATTCTTGATCCCTATCCTGGAATTATTTCCCAAAACGGGCATGATTGACTTTTTCTCTGATTTTATAAGGCGTTGGAAATCAATATCATCATTCACGTAAGTTTTAGCTCAAATTAGAATAAAGGCGCTGGCACCAATTTGGCAGCCATTCATTTAAGTTTGTAATCTGGCAAGGATGCCGGCCCTCCGATTTTTTAATTTTTTAATAACAGCGGGCACCATTTTTACCCCTTCTCCCCATGCGCAGTGTTCTCCGTGCAGCAGTGCTTATTTGCTGCTTCGTTTCATCAAGTTTCGCTTCGTTTGCGGTCACATATTACACGTACGTCAATGGCGGAAGCACCGGCTTCTGGAATAACGCCAATACGTGGACGACTGACCCTTCAGGAATGAGTTTGACCGGCAGCGCCGTGCCAGGCAATGGAGACGTAGTGTATATCCTTAACGGTTATACCGTACAACTGAGCGCCAACGTCACGAGCACCAACTTGTCAATTAATATACTTAATGGTGGTGTCCTTGATCTGCAGACGTTCACCTTTGCTAACCTCAGCTTGCTGGCGGGATCGGGAACGCTGCGTGTTCGCGCGGGATATTTTCCTTCAGCTACTACAAACACATTCTCGTTGAGTGCCGGCTCAGGCGCGACTGTCGAGTATTACAATTTCACCGGTACACTTCCGGGATCAATCAGCTACCCGAATCTCCTCTTCAGCAACTCAACTGCTACCAATCACACTATTTCTGTACCCAACACTGCTGCCTATAACCTCACTGTTCGCGGTAACCTCACGACACAGGCCACAGGCACCGGAAGCCTGACCTTAAATCTCGGCACACAGGCTACAAATGCGATTAACCTCACCGTTCAGGGTAATGTTACCGTGGGATCGAACACCAGGTTTGGTGTCGGAACGTTTGCAGCCGGTCATACTATAACACTCTATGGTAATTTGACCAACAACGGAACCATTGACCTTAGTAACTCCGCTCAGTACACAGCAGCTACCAATGGATTCGCCAGACTCACATTCACCGGCACGACTAGCAATGTGATGGCCTGCAATGGCGTCACGGATTTGTATACACTTACCATAAATAAGGGAACGGGCTCTACTTACATTCTTTCCGTCACGTCGACGAATTCAGCCAACCTTAATTTTTATTCTAACGAACAGCTCATCGACGTCGTAAATGGTACGCTGCGCCTCGGCGCGAACATCAACATACCGAGAGTGTACGGAGCGGGTACTGATAACTATAACCTGGGTTCGTCCGCGACGAGTCCAATGCTCTGGATTGACGGCGCGGATTTCAACACCAATAGTAATGCGTTCGTTGTGTACGGGAAATTCAGAATAACTGCAGGTACGTTTACTTGCGTTGGAAGGGAAGGTACCGTAATCCGCGAGGAGGGCCAGTACCTCATCGAAGGCGGGGTGTTTACAACCGAAAAATTCCGGCCTTCAACTACTGCTACCACACACCGTGGCTCATTCACCATGACAGGAGGTACGTTCAACGCGGTGGGTACTACTGGGTCGAATAATGGCTATGCAAGGTTCTCAATCCCCTATCCGGAGCAGGTGTTCATTATGTCGGGGGGTACAATGAACATCTACAATCCCCAATCGGGCGGTGGTGCAGCGAATGGTGGTATTCACATTGGATGTAAGGAGTCAAACTATAGTGTAACAGGAGGCACGATCAATGCCATTCTTTCCGGATCGGCGTCTTCGTTTTCAATCTCATCCACCGCTCCATTCTATAATCTCACTATTTCGAGGACCGGAGGCACACCTACAATCGTGCGTTTGGCGGGAATCGGCAGCGTGTCTGGAACGGTTACCACGGCGCAGCCTTTGAAAGTGTTGAATAACCTGACAATAGAAGGGGCAAGCAGTCCGGTACTTGACGCCAATGGTCAGGAGGTTTCAATTGGAGGCAATTTTGTCTTGAATGCCGGCGCCACTTATACACCGAATGGAAACACCACGATTTTTGATGGCACGGGTGACCAAACCTTTACCAACAGCGGTACCATTACGTCCGGATTGTATAACCTGAAAGTAGACAAACCTTCGGGCGCGTTACTGATCGCTGGAACAAACATTTCCCTTACGATTTCTCAAACCCTGCATCTTGAGAATGGCGTATTCAACGACGGTGGCAAGACCGTTATCGCGCTCGGTTCCATTTATAACGCCGCGGTGCACACGGGGACAGGAAGTATTCGCTTACAAGGTTCATCAACGCAAACCATTTCCGGCGATGGTACGGGCGTTTTTGGAAATGTGTGGTTGAATAACACCAGCAATCCGGGCGCCACCACAACGGCAGATATTGCAATCTCCGGTACCCTTACCCTCGCGGGAAGTACGAGTATTTTTGATATCAACCAAAATCTCCTGGCGTTAACATCCATGTCGGCGACAGCGGTAACTACGCAGGGCGCCTCTTTCGGAAACTCAAAGATGATCCGAACGTCAGGGTATCAATCCGATCGCGGCGTACGCAAAACCTACGGGAACACTACAGCCTTCAGGTTTCCCGTTGGCGTTGGTTCGAGCTATATGCCTGCAATAATTCAGATCACCTCGGCTCCTACTACCTACGGATCCATCACCGTTAGGCCGGTGAACGCACGTCACCCTCTTGTCGCGGCCGGCAATACAGCCAATTTGATGTGGTACTGGAAGGTAACGAGTTCGGGATTCACTGGTCTGGGTACCAATGCCGTTTCTCATACCTATAACTATCTCGAAGCCTACGTAGTGCCGGCAAACAGTGACGTGAATTACGTTCCTGCACGCTATTACCCGACGTCATGGACTGTAATCAACGACACCGGACAAGTGAACCAGGGAACAAACACAATCTACTTCACCAATGTTGGTTACATCGATGGTGAGTTCACTTGCGGCGTGCCGGCTGCATTTGGAGTCGTTCGAGTCTTTTATAGTAAACGAAATGGTAACTGGTCGGACACAAATCCAGGTACGACACCCTGGTCGAATGTGAGCCACACCGGGCCTGATGCTACTTCGGCTCCAACGGTCGGGGACCAGGTATACATCGGCGATGGAGTTACTCATTTTCACACGATAACCGTCACGGCTAATGGCCAGAGTGCGGGTGGTCTTGAACTCGCGTCGGGTAGCACGCTGGATCTTGGTGTAACGACGGGTCACAATTTCGGAGCGCTTAACGACCGTCCGGTGGGCGGCAGCGGACTGCTCCGCATTTCCTCTGCTGCTTCAACTGCGCAGTTCCCTGCGGGCGACTTCGGGAATTTCATTCGCGAAAACGGTGGTACCGTTGAGTACTACACTACGGGCTCGCAGAGTTTTACTATACCAAAAAGTTCACTGGCGCCAACCAACTTGCCATTGACAAGTTATCGGCACCTGATTTTGAATCCGGGAGCCGGACGGACAATCACCCTGCCTGATCTCGACGTACACATCTATGGTAATGTCACCGTGCAAGGAAGTACTACCGGACTGGTCCTGATTAACTCCGTAGCTTCCCGAACGTTGACCGTCGCCGGTAATTTGAACGTCACATCCGGTGTGCTCCGTTTTCAAAACGGAACGGCACAGAACATTGAGGTGCTTGGCAACCTGAACGTGAATTCCACTGCGCAATTCACTGTGGCGAACATGGGCACCGTCGTCACCAATAAGTTGACTCTCCATGGTAACATGGTCAACAATGGTACGTTCGACATGGCGGTTAGCGGATACATCTGTAATACAGTATTTACAGGCAGTACAAATGCGACAGTCACAGGTACAGGACCGACCACAGAGTTCAATGTCCTTACTGTGGATAAGGGCACGTCCATGACACCGATTCTCGATGTCAACGTCAGCGCATTTTCTCTTGTTGGCAGCCCATCGCCGCTCGTGCTCGTCAACGGAACATTCCGACTGAGTAGCGCGCAGTCTGTGACTATAGCCAACAACGTCGATTTCAACATTCCGGCAACCGCGCGACTGTCCGCGAATGGTGGAACACTCCAGCTTACGGGCGAAGGGAAAAATCTGCTGCTTGCGGGTACCCTGGAAATTCTTAACGGAACAATTAATGTAGGGACAACGACGAATGAAAATTCGATAGAATATGCCGCGACTGGCCAGCCAACCATCACCGCTTCGGGAGGAACGCTGAATGTGCGGTCCCAGGTCCGGCGATCGGCAACCAGCGCACAGGGCAGTCTCCAGTACAATCAGTCTGGCGGTGTTGTGAATGTAGGTAGAGAGACCGCGCCGACAACATCGAGGGGGGTATTTGAAATTCTTAACCCCGGTAGCTCATTCACTATGAGTGGAGGTACTTTGAGCATCGGACAACCCAATGGCGGTACCGCGATCGCCGACCTATACTTGCAACCCGCGGCCTACGCGGTTACTGGTGGCGTTATCGAAATCGGTACCGGTGCGTCCGGCAGAACCATCGACATCAACACGGCCATTCCTCTTCACAGTCTGGAGGTCACGGGCAGCAACAACACAGCGCGACTTGAAGCCAATCCTCTTACCCTCCGGGGGTCGCTAACGATCCAGGCTACCGACGTTTTTAGTGCCAGTGGCTACAATGTCAGCATCGCTGGAAACTTCACCAACCTCAACACGAACAGCGGCACAGGAACCTCAACCGGAGGATATCAGGCCGGATCAACAACGCAAACTACGACGCTGAACGGTTCCGCTAACAACCAGATCTTTACAGGCACGTCGGGTAATCTTACCAACTTTGCTAATCTGGTCATCAATAATACGTTTACCGGTGGCGCAGTAAGTCTGCAGCCGAATTCCAACATCCGCGTGAACGGAACCCTTACGCTGAGTAATGGTACCCTCGCGGGAGCTACGAACACGATCACGGTTATCGGGAACGTACTCAACTCTTCTGTTCACACAAGTTCAGGATCAGGAAGCATAACACTCGCCGGCAGCAGTTCTCAGTTAGTCTCTGGAAATGGAAACGGAAAATTTGGAAACCTGACACTTAACAACGCATCCGGTGCAGCGTTTGGCGCAAACCAGGAAGTCACGGGTACTCTCACCTTCGTCAATGGCTCTCTCAACATCGGTGCTTACGGGTTGAACCTCTCCTCTACGAGCCTTTCTTCTATCGCCGGATATTCGGCTGCGAGATACATCATTACCGGCGGGAACATCTCTGACGTGGGCGTTACCAAGGCCTTCGCAGCGTCGGTGAGCGCGGGCAACTTCGTATTTCCTATAGGTGTTGCGGGCAAGTACACGCCGGCGAGTTATACGATCTCCACCGGCGCCTCAGGAGGTACTATCCGGATTCAGCCGGTTAATAGCAAACACCCGAATGCAACGGGTTCGGGAACGGCCTTTATCCGTTACTATTGGAGCGTCGTTAATAATGGTGTAGACATCATATCGCTGACCCATACTTACACTTATGTCGCGGCAGATGAAAACGGCAACACAGCCAATTATCGCGACGCGAGATTTCAGAATGGCGTTTGGACTGTCGGCGTAACCGCAGGGAATCCCAACACGACGACGCGTGTAATTGTGTTTACGAACACCAATCTTACAGGCGACTACACCGCAGGAGAGCAAACGGCATTTCTGGATCCTCAGACCTACATCAGCATTGCGTCCGGAAACTGGGAATCAGATGCTACCTGGGATGTCGACCCACCGGGTGTGGGTATTGGACCACCACCGGGGTCGTTTGTCATTATTAGTGAGGGTCACACAGTGACTGTAACGACAAACACAAGACGTACGGCCACCCTCCAGGTGCGCGGAAGACTGCATCTAGGGTCGACAACCGGTCATGAGTTCGGAACTGTTTCATCGGGAGGAACCGGTGACAAAACGATCCAAATTCAGTCGTCGACATTCCCCTCCGGTAACTTCTCCGCATTTGTCGCGGCAGGCGGTGGAACTGTCGAATACAATGGTACGGTTACACTGCCTACACAAGCCACGTACAACAACCTGACTTTTACAGGAGCAGGGACCAAAACTTTGCCGAATGTCGACCTCGTGCTCAATGGTTCGCTCACCATTGTGCAAGGCACGGTTACCAACGCCGTCAATAATCGGAACATTGAACTAGCTGGCTCCGGTCAACACTTCGTAAACAATGGTACTTTCCATGTAGGTACCGGTGAGATTACCATCGGTGGTAATCTGACCAACTCCGGCGCTACGGCGGTCTTTAACGCCGGTGATGGCGATGATGGTTTGCATGTGTTCGGGAATCTTTCCAACCTTTCGGGCGCCACGTTCAACGTAGGCAGCGACAGCGTGGGGGTCCGTGGATCTGCGGTCAATCAGGGTGCGTTCAACGCGGGTGCTGGTATATTGTGGATAAGGAACAATTTCAGCAATACGTCGGGTGCATTTACCGGAGGTTCTGGCGCTATTACAATCGGAGGTGCTTTGACCAACAACGCTTCATTCGCGACAGGAAGCGGTACTGTATCTGTAGGCGGTACGCTCACAAACGCGGGCGCGGGCGCATCGTTTGCTCTCGGCGGCGGTGCACTGATATTGTCAGGAAATTTCGTAAACACCTCACCAGCCACGTTTAACGCAACGAGCGGAACGATCATGATATCAGGGGACTGGACCAATACGGGAACGTTCAATAGCAGCATAAGCACAGTAACCTTCCAAAACAGCGGTGTGCAAACGCTTAGCGGTGCGACAACCTTTTACCGCCTTAACCGGTCAAACGGAGGTACGCTTCAGTTGAACAACGACATTACTGTTAACGACCAACTGGTTTTCTCATCGGGCAAGATCACTACAGGTTCCAACACCGTGCAGCTTACAAATACGGCGTTGCAGCCTGTGTCAGGTTACGGTACTATGTCGTTCATTGACGGCCGCGTGTCGATTGCTTATCCCAATACCGCTGGTACGAGCCGCGTATTCCCGGTAGGAAAAGGGAATGTTTACCGACCTGTGGTAATACAACAGACCGCAGCTTCAACGAGCCCTGTCGTTCGCGTTGAGATGATCAACACGCCGCCGACTGGGTCGTATCCTGTTGAGGTAGGTGTGCTGTCAGAGGCGCGTTACTATTCCGTGAATCTCGTGTCGGGGACCATGAATGCGCCGACCGTCGAGTTGAACTTTAACACGAACGGCGCAGCTGACGAAAATGTACTGTTCGCAGGAAACGCGCACATCATGCGCGCAACGAGTGCAACAGGTCCCTGGACTGACCAAGGTGGATCAGGTGTGTTTGCGCCCGCTGCTCCTGTCGGATATGCTACTTCTGGAGTCACGTCGATCGTAAGCCAGACATATTTTACGCTGGGATATCGGAATGTGATTCTGCCTGTAGACCTTCTCACATTCTCCGGATACCTGGAGAACGGGGTGGTGGAGTTATTCTGGACGACGCTTACGGAGGAGAACAACGATTATTTTGCGATCGAACGAAGTGGCACGGAACTGCATTTTGATTCCATTGGCTACGTCAGTGGTGCAGGCGAAAGCAAGGTGAGACTTGACTATCATTTCAGGGACTACAATCCATTGGAGGGTGTGTCGTATTACCGACTCAAGCAGACGGATTTTGATGGCAAGGTTATCTATTCAAAAATCATCATCATCCAAAGCTCCTTCGAAGAACCCAAATTGTCGGTTTCTCCGAATCCGGCGCGAAGCGGGGAACCGATCAGTGTACGACTGGACTACAATAAAGACAAAACTGTAATGCTCCACGTTGCCGACATGTCGGGACGCGTACTTTTCTCGGGGTTTGTAGATCTTTCAGAGACGATAAACCTTTACGACGTCGTACGGGAGCATTTATCTCGTGGGACTTATGTACTCCGGTTTATGTTGCGTGGTGCGATGTTTACGCGGAAGGTAATTATCTATTGATTATCCGACGGGAAGATCGATCAGCACAAGGCAACCTTTTCCGGGCTGACTTTCGATTGTGAACGTTCCTTTAAAGAGATCGACATTGGATTGAATGGTGCTGAACCCGAATCCGCGTGGCACACTGTCCTTGATCATTCCTACACCGTTGTCTTCCACGCTGATATTTATCGCGTCATCGTGGCGGATTATTTGGATTCGTAGCTTTGATGCTTGCGCATGCTTAATGACATTCTGTACCAGCTCCTGACAGATTCGATAAATATGAACCTCCATTTCTTCCGGAAGGCGCTCTTCAAGACCCAGGATTTGCAAGTCGACCTCCAGTTCGCCCGATGCCCTTACCTGAGCCGCAAAAGTGTTAAGTGCCGGACCAAGTCCGAACCGGCTTAGGGACGCGGGCACCATGTTGTGAGAGATTTGTCGCAATTCGTCGATCGCTTCGTCGAGAAGCCGCAGGCTGTCGCGATACCGATTCGCCTTCTCCGGTACTTTCTCAAATACCTCATGCTGAAGACCGTTAAAGCGGAGACGCACGCTGGACAACAAAGACCCAAGGCCATCGTGAAGGTCACGGGCCATGCGCTTGCGTTCCGTATACTGGGCCTGCATCAACGCTTTCATGTGGGCATGCTGCTGCGCTTCGATGAGTGATGAGAGTCTTTCCTTTTCTGCCATTTCTTTCCGAAGGTCTTCATTCAGTCGGACAGAGTGCTCGTGAATGCGCGCATTTTCGATCATGACCGCTCCCTGGTTGGCCGTGATCTTTACAGCTTTGATTCGTTCCGGTGTATACCAGTTTGCTCTAATTGCATTTTCGAGGTACACGACCATGGACACGTGACCGCTGATGGTGACGGGAAGGATTAGGAAGGACTTGACCCCACGCGCCTGAAGGTCATCGATGTCGTATAATCCTTTTTCATTCTTGAGTTCATTGACGACTACCGGGTTATGCGACTTGAGGACCATACGAACCATCGACCCCGGGACGGGAGGTTGCGTCAGCGGCGATTCGTGCAGGAGTGACAACGCATCGTAGACGATACGCTCTCTCACATCCTCTACCAGCTCAACAGTCACCCGTGTCGATCCGGAAATGCGGAGCAGAAGCACTATCAATTTCTTGACGAGCGACTGTACTTCCATGTCGCCACTCAACTCATACTGAATGGTTTCAATGTCGATCATGACAGCGTCCGAAGGCCCTACTTTCAACAACGCCGCGTATTGTTGTTTTAGCTGCCTGCTCTTGGCCGTGGCACCCCATTCGTCATAGGCATCAATCGCACGTTCGAGCAACGTACAGGCAAATGGGTCATTTGCATCCTCGCTCAGCAGGAACCTCGACCAAAGTTCGCTGGTCACAGCGCGGTGATAAATGTTATGACCAGACGCTTGCCATGATGACTCGTAGTATGTTGCCGCTTCCTGGTCGCCGTTCATCCTAAGCCATTCTGCCTTCAGGAGTAGCCACGTGGGCCGGTAATTTGAAGGGGCGTGTCGTTGCCACACTTCGAACAAGTTCAGCACATGTTCGACACGCGGTGCGAAGTGTTCCCGAACTCGCCGCGGATAAGAATCCCATCCCTGTGAGACGGCGAGGAACCAAGTGAAGAGGTTGGCGGGAACCAACGGAGAGGCTTCTTGCAGTTTTCGGTTAGCGTCGGCTTCCTCTGCCATCCGCGCAGCGAGTTCATAATGCCCAAAGAGAAAGTAATACCGTGCCCAGACATAGTTGCGATAAAATTTCTCCTCTTTGATAGTCAACTGACCTGCAAGGGAAGAAGGGTTCTGACGCGGAATCGAAAACACGGTCGACTCTCCGGTGAGGAATCTTATAAGACTTTTTTGATAGTGGGTGATGTAATAGGTGAGTTCCATTCCCGGATAGGATTCCTCGAAATCCCACTGGGACAAGCCCTTCAAGGGCAGCCCCGAGATGATGTGCAGATTGAGCCGGTGGGTCTTCAGGATGTAGACGCCAATGAGGTCGCCAGCCTTTCTGCCAGCGTCTGCGGCTTCATCGAGTAGGGGATAACTCTCAGCAAAATCCTTTTTCCACGGTTGTATGTAAAACGCGTAGACGCCGAATACTCTGCATCGCAGCGTTATGTCATCGAGTGCCTTGTTAAGCGCGATACCTTTACTGCCAAATTCATACCCTTTGTCGATGTCGCCCGCGATGATCTGCATGCGGCCATAGGATACATAACCTATGGCTTTCACCACTGACGGTTTCTCCTTGTTCGCGCGCAGAATGATCTGCATCGCTGCCCAGGTCATGAGTACATCAGAGGTATGGTGTAGACTCATCCCTCCCACATACAGCAGCCGCAGTATGGCTTCGGAATATTCAGGCGACTCGGTGGCAGCGACAGGTTCCGGATGTTCTTCCTGATTGCTTAGTATAACTTTGAGTCGCGCTACTTCGCGTTGCAGGTCGTGTTCTTCCAAAGGCAATGCGAGTCCGAGCTCTGCCAGGCTTTCTCTCAAAATGTAAACAACCTTCTGGTATCGGGCGAGGTGGTTGTTAATCGTAACTTTCAGCTCGAATACTTTCGAACGTTTGAGTGGATCGTGAATGCGTTCGAGGAGATAGTCGAGGTGGATTTCAGCGAGGTCGTAGTCACCCAGGTAGTATTCGATACGCGCGCGATCCATGTACACGCGCCACACCTGCTCCCTTACGTCTTCCCAGCGGCATTCCTTAAGCATCTCGGCGCTCATCTTGAAGAAGTAGCGCGCCTGATCGTAGGCCTTGTCTTTCTCGAGAATCTTGCCCGCCTGATAGTTCAATTCTGCTGTCAGCATAAGGCGGCCATCCGCCTTAACCTGTTCGAGTGATTGATTGAAGCTCGTCGTCATCATGATGATGTCCGTCCGATTCAAACGGTCCACGCCACGCGCGTAGAACAGGTTCGCGATCTTGTAGTGCAACTCCAGCTTGTGGCTTTCCGACAGCTGGTCGTAGATCATCTCACCTATGTGCATGTCGGAGAACCGAATGTCTTGCTCATAGGCCTTGAGCAATCCGGCGTCAAGCGCCTCATCCAGGAGTGACTTCATGGTGGCCGCATCGCCGCCGAGCCAGTCGAGGATAAGTTGGCGATCAAACCGACCCATGCACGCCGCGATGCATAGGACTTCGTATGCTGCTGGTGATAGCCTCCTGACTTGCTCCAGCAACATTGTCTGCGTTTTCTGACCCTGATACGTTGTGATCACAGCGTCAGCGTTGCACTGCAGTTCATTGCCATCGTGCCAGATCAGATCGCTGTTTCGAAGGCTTTCCAAAAGGGCCTGAAGGTGTGAGGGATTTCCTGCGGTGATCTTATAACAGGTGTCAACGAATTGTTGACTCGCCCGAGCATTCAGAGTCAGTCCAATGAATTCAGCGGTTTCAGTTTGGTTTAATCCTTTTAACCCGACATGCTCAATCCGGAAGTCCTGTAGCCGCAATTCCTCCAAAAGCTGACCGAGCAGACTGGTTTTGTTGTGAGGCGTGCGATGAGCACCGATCCAGACGAGTTGTCGATTGTTAAGATTGAGGAGAAGGTATTTGAGCAGGTTTATTCCCGATGCATCGATCCACTGAAGGTCATCCGTGAAAAAGTAGACGGGGCAGTGATTGTATTCAGAAAGAAATTCAAAGATTCGTCTGAACAACGGATAGAGTTGATTCTCTATCGTCAGATGAGATGTCGGGTTTTGTGATGGCTCTTCACCAAGAATCAACGACAGCTCAGGAATGTAGTCGAGAAGGAGATAGATGTTTTCGCCGAGGAAGTCTTTGAGCTTTTCGGAAAATGTTCGCAATTCCGATTTGCTGGCCTGGCTGTATACTTTTCCTAAATAATCAGATACGCAGTACTTGAAGCCAAAGTATGGTATGTTTTGGTGTTGAGGATAGTGCCGGGCAATGAGAACAGGATGGCTGGATTCAATCGCCTGCAGGTAGTTTTCTACCAGCCACGTCTTTCCTGTCCCGCGGTACCCGGATACCAGCACGCCCGACAGCGTATCCGCGTCTGCGCTCGTGGTTTTTCGTACAAGTGCGTCAAGGCGATGACTGGCTTCAATTTTCATCGCGGTTTGAGGACGGATGGTATGAACTTCCACGGCTGTTAAGGTTTAGGTTCTGCGGTATCCTATTGGTTTATTCCGCTTCCAGTGCGTCATACAGTACCTGTTGCACTTCTGTTCTTGTGTTCAAGCGGTATAGTCGCGTGTTGTTGCGTGTAGGGTTGACGCGGTTCGACAGGAAGATGTAGAGGAGGCCCGTTTCAGGGTCCATCCAGGCAAACGTTCCGGTGAAGCCCGTGTGACCGAAGCTTGCCGCGCTCGCATCTCGGGCTGTATTGTGGCTGGGGCCCCTGTATTCGAGCAGGGGTTTGTCAAAACCAAGTGCTCTGTGGTTGCCCTGATCCGCGAACTGCGTGCGGGTCCATTCCCTGAGAGTCTCCTCTTTAATATATCGCTTGCCGCCGTACTCGCCCATATCGAGATACATCTGCATCAATTTGGCAAGATCGTTGGCGTTGGCAAATAAGCCGGCATGTCCGGATACGCCCCCCAGCATGATGGCTCCTTCGTCGTGCACCGTACCATGAATGGGAAGGTGTCGGAAGTAATAGTCGTGCTCCGTCGGGACGATCCTGTTGAGCGGATACTTCCGCAGAGGATTGAACATGACGGACGTGGCGCCAAGGGGTTTATAAAAGTTTTTTTGCAAGTACGACTCGAAATCTTCATTAATCATGCTCTCGACCACCCGCGGCGCGAGGATGAAAAAGAAATCCGAGTAGACATACTTCTTTTCATCAAGGAGTTCCGACTTCCGGATGGTGTTGACAATCCGATCCGGGTATTTCTGGTGCAAATACATTCCGTCCCTGAGGCGGATGGGATAACGGTTTGAGGAATCTCTCTTTATCGTGTGCCAGCGATACTTTCCATTGTCCTTAACGGTATTCTTGTAGAAAGGAATCCAGGGTTGGAAGCGTGCCTGATGCGTGAGAATATCATACATCGGAATGTCGGCCTTGTTTGATCTTTTGAATTTCGGAAGGTAGTCAGCCAGCGTTGCATCGAGCCGGAATTTGCCTTCATCGTACAGCTTCATGAGGGCGGCGAGACTCGTTGAGATCTTTGTCACAGAAGCGAGGTCATACAAATCGGTGCGCTTTACTTTTACAGTGTCAGCATAGTCCTGATACCCGTAGGCTTTGTGCATAACCACCTTGCGGTCTTTCGCCACGAATACCACACAACCGGGGATGGCTTTTACATTCAGTGCCTGGTTAACAACTGAGTCGACTCCCTTGTAAAGGATGCTGGAATTCATTCCTGCGTCTTCGGGTAGTGTATATTTAAAACGAATTCCCCCTTTGACGTCAATGCCTTCTCCTGAGGAAAACTTCCGGCCGATGCTCACCGGCAATCGCCCGCTTGCGCTGATTCCGCCGAAGATAAGTTGAGCGGTGAGGTCTTCCGCATCAGCATTGTCCTGATAGGTGACGATGAGGCCATCTGTCTGTTCAATGTTATCGAGTTTGTCCAGCACATAGGGATTCTTGAACACGGCGGTCACAACATTAGGACGCGTGGACCACGAGTGAATAAAGTCGGTCACCTGTGCTGCGTAGGAGATGCGGTTTAGCGGACGTCCGGGCTCGTCGTGGAGACCGACAATCACCAGATTGTAATTATTCAACTGCTGCGTAACAGAATCCAGTAGTTCTCGTGTTGCATTGGCAGGCACTGCGAAATGCGTGACCTCTGTGTAAAGTTCAAGAGTGCGCTGAAAGGGTGTGGTGTGATCCCTTCCAATGGAAACTGATGCGATGCGCCGTTCTTCGAGATTTCTTATGGGAAGAATATCTCCTTCGTTCTTCAGAACGGTGATGGCTGCCTGGAGAAGATCGCGGTTCAGCAGTTTTGCGCGAGGCGTATTCAGGTCGTTGACAATGTTTATTTCGTCAACAAACTTCTTTTTGTTGAGTCCAGCCCAGTACTTGATGGCAAGGATCTTCCGGCAACGCGCGTCAATCTCTTGCTGACTGATGGTGCCTTTGTTGAGAGCGGTTCGTATTTCTCTGATAGCACGTGAAACATCTTCGGTGAACTCAAGCAGATCATTGCCGGCAAGTATTGCATCACGATCCACGATGCCTGGCGGATTACTTGCTGTTACACCCTTCATGTTCATCGCGTCCGTTACGATGAGTCCACGGAAGCCTAGCTCATTGCGAAGCAATCCCGTAACAATCGGCCGGGAGAGGGTTGAGGGCACCCCCGAAGGATCAAGTGCCTTGACGTTGAGGTGTGCTATCATAATGCCACCAATTCCCGCCTTTATCATTTCGCGGAAAGGATACAATTCCAGCGTGTCCAGGCGTTGCCGTGAATGGTCGATTTGTGGCAATGCATGATGTGAGTCGGTATCGGTATCGCCGTGGCCTGGAAAGTGTTTTGCTGTCGCGAGTATGCCGTGATCCTGTAACCCCCGCATGTAGGCAATGGCTTTGCGCGTGACGTTGTGCTTGTCTTCTCCGAATGAACGGAAGTTGATGACGGGGTTGGCTGGATTGTTGTTTATGTCGGCGACCGGCGCAAAGTTGACGTGCAGGCCAGCGCGTTTCATTTGTCGGGCAATCTCTGCACCCATTTCATAGATGAGATTGTCATCGGTGATGGCGCCAAGCGTCATCTGATACGGAAAACTGATCGTGCTGTCAAGGCGCATGCCGAGTCCCCATTCGGCGTCCATTGCCATCAGCAGGGGCACTTTTGAGGCGCTCTGATAGAGGTTCATCTGCCGCGCTTGCCGCACGGGATCTCCCTGAAAGAAGATCAGTCCGCCGATCTTATGCTCACGGATGATTTTCAGCAATTCCTGTTCATGGTCTGCGCCGCGGTTGGACCATGCGGCGACCATAATCAGTTGCGCGATCTTTTCGTCGGGCGTAAGTGTGGCGAATACGGAATCAACCCAGGCATGGCGCTCGTGTCTAGCGAACGGCGGCGCTGTAGTTTGCGCCGACGACAGGGTTGAGGATAGCAAAACGATTGCGAATATGACTAAGGACAATACTGACTTCATGGCAAAATTTGTGGTTCGGGAGGGGAATCCAAATGTAAGTGTAAAGGTACAAAAAAGCCCCTCGCCATAGGTTTATGGGAGGGGCTCACTCAACTAACCCGCGCTTCAAACAGCTACATTCCAGGCCGTTACCATCCGGGTGTCTGGCTTAAGGTGAAGCCCTTTTCTGCGTATTGGCTGATTTGGTTGTTGCCAATAGGAGCCAGGTACACACGTTCGGTGAAAGGATCTCTGTTCGAAACGTTTTCAGGAACATAGAATCCCACCATCTCTGCGTCATTGGAACCGTCGTAGGTGACGACGGTACCGTCTTCCTTCTGAACTTTCAGCTTGTCGACCTTCGCTGCGACGAGCCATTCGGGAAATTCATTCGGGAAGTCAACCCACGGACCGAGCAACAAATCCTCGTTAACATTGCCGTCCATGTATTCAATCTTTTTCCAGCGCTTGATGTCCATCAGGCGTGTGTGTTCATACACAAACTCCATACGGCGTTCGCGACGAATTTCCCACAGCAGGGGAGGAACGTCGGCATCGCGCTCCGGATCGTCAGGAATTGCTGCGAGCAACAGCGGCGCGGTCTTTTGTATGCCCTTGTCGATTGCAACGGCATCAAGCGGCCGATTGCGGATTGCATTGATTGATGCATCCAGGTCTGCCTGGGTCACTGCAGCTCCTCCCATTGTGGCGAGCTCGGCCTTGGCCTCGATCCAGTTCAGCGCTACTTCTGCAAGCCGCATTACAGGTGCGTCATTTGTGTTGGTGTTGGAACCATACTGAGGCGGATACGTGCCTCCTGCGAACGTGGGACCTTCCCTGTCAATGAACTTGTCGGCATAAAGCAGCGTGGCTGATTGCGACCTCGGCTCATCCCAGAAGGTAGCTTCGAAGCGTGGGTCGCGTGTAGCTACGAGGCTTCCGATGTCGAACTTGTCTGCATCCGGGACAGTAGAGAGTTGGTAAGGTTGTCCGTCAACAGCAATGAAGGACTTAACCAGGTCGAGGTTAGCCGCAGGGCTTTGGCTTTCTGTGATGTTCGAATAGGAAGCGATGTGGTGGGTAACACCCAAGGCCGCGTCGTACTTCCTGTACATGAGCACTTCCTTGTTGGAAGAAAGGTCTTCCGATCCGAAAAGGGAGCGGAAATCGCTGGTGAATGACCACAGACCTGATTCGAGCACAAGGTCACCGGCTTCAACGGCGAGTTCAAGGTATTTCGTTGCCTTTTCTGTGTTGTTCAGGTGATACTTTTGCCAGGTTCCTTCGAACAGCATGAGGCGCGAAATGAAGCCTGCTGCGATGTAGCGGTTGAGGTATTGCGGGTTACCCTCATCAGACAAGCGCATGTTTTCCAACACATACTGAAAGTCATCGTACACTTTGTCCATCACAACTGTTCTGGAATCGCGGTCCTTGTACAGCTGATCAAGTTCTGAGTCACCCAACACATGGTCGTAGTACGGAACGTCACCGAATACGCTGACCAGTCGGCTGTACTCAAAGCCTCTGAAGAACCGCGCTACTGCTGACCAGTGGGCATACTCTTCGTCGTCGATGTGAACGCCCTTCATTGCCTCAATTCTTTCGAGGAAGAGGTTTGCTTTGCGAACCCACGAGAAATTCCACGTAGGACCAGCATAGGTCGTAAGCCAGGCTGCTGCCTCGGAGGTGGAAGCCCGCGAATCCGGTGCTTGCGGTTCGAAGTTGATTTGCTTACCCGACGTGGTAAAGTCGTCGGAAAAGTAGTAACCACGGAGCGGAGCGTAGTCAACACCCCACGTGTTATTGTAGCCTACAAAGTACTGCGAATAAAATCCATTGGCGAACAAACGAAGATTGTTCTCGCTGGTCCAGTAAGTCTGGTCGTTCATCTCGGTCAGGGGCGGCCGATCGAGGAAGTCATCACACCCCGCGAGGATGGACACCGCTGTCGCTATTATGAAGAGATACTTTTTCATGATTTTCTGATGTTTTAGAATCCAAGTTGAAGACCCACGGATACACTCTTGAATGTCGGAACGCCGACCCCGGTGCGGCCGAGGTTATAGTTGGCATCATCACGCCACATTGATACACCTGATATTACTTCAGGATCGATCGGCAGATCACCGAGGTTGTCGAAGGTGAAGAAGTTCTCCAGCGATGCGTAGATGCGCGCGTTCTTCAGGTGAACCTTTTCAGACAAGTGACCCGGGAGCGTATATCCGAACGTGATGTTCTTGATGCGCAGGTAGGACATGTCGAGCAGATAGCGCGACTGAACCTGCATGTTTCCACCGGTGTTTGCGCCGGCCAGGTTGTACGGCCTGGGATAGAATGCATTCGTGCGGTCTTCTTTCCAGAAGTTGCCTGCAATAGCTTGAGGCATGGCACCGTCGGCGGAGTTGAAACCGGGGATAGCGAGGAAACCATTGCCCCAAATTTCACGCTTGCCGATGCCCTGGAAGAAGATGCCGAGGTCGAAGCCTTTGAAGTCGGCACCAATGCGCAGACCGTATTCGTAACGCGGTGTAGAGTTACCGATTATTTTGAGGTCACCGTGATCGTCAATGGTTCTGTTGCCGTCGTTGATAACGCCGTCATTGTTGAGGTCTCTGAACTTAACGTCGCCAGGACCGAAGACAAAGTTTCCGGATTGCAGTTCGCCCTGAGTAGGAGCGCTTTCATCCGCCAGTTGGTTGATGGTGTGACCACCTTCAGTAACTACTGTTACGAGGTTGCCGTCGTTGTCATATACGAAATCGTCGACCTGGTACAGGCGATCGGTTTCATAGCCCCATATTTCGCCGTATGTTTTTCCGACATACCAGGAGTCGATGCTCTTCGTATCTCCATACTTCGTAATCTTCGTTACAGCATCGGCGAACGTGGCGACAAAATTCAAACGAAGTCCGTTGCTGAAGCTCTTTGTGTAGTCAACCATGATCTCGATACCCTTTGTCCTCAGCGAACCGAAGTTACTCTGAGGAGCTGCGGCACCATATGTTGCAGGCACACCTTCCTGAGGTACGATCATGTTCTCAGTATCACGCCGGAACCAGTCGAACGAGATACCGAGTGAGCCTTCAAGTATGCGGGCATCGAATCCGACGTCAAGCGTCGTGATATCCTGCCAGGTCACGGATTGCGATACAGCAGCAGGCGTTCCAAACTGATAGAGCTTTGAAGTGCCCAATATCCAGTTGTTGAACGATCCGCTCATAGTAGGGACGTAGAGGTTGTTGGGTACGGACTGATCGCCGATTGTACCCCACGATGCGCGGAGTTTCAACTCGTCGAGGAATACGCTGGCCCAATCCATCCAGAGCTCTTCGTTGATCCTCCAACCCACGGAGAAGGAAGGGAACCATCTCCATTGCAGGTCGCTGGGGAATTTGGATGTACCATCGTAGCGAAGGTTCGCTTCGAGGAGGTATTTCTCACGGAAGTTGTAGTTCACACGACCGAAGAAGCCCAGCTGCGAATCCCAGTATTCACCACCGCTCGTGGTTTGTGTACCAGTGGCAAGATCGAACTGAGGATTGTTGATATCGATAAGCTGTGTGATTTGCGACCAGTTGTACGCATTGGCGTATGCAACGCGGTTCATACCGAGCATGAACGTGAAGTTCTGCGACTCGTTGAGGCTCAGATCATATGTTGAATACAGGTTGATAGTATTCCATTGATCGTTTTTGACGTAGCGGTATACGTGATCAGGATTTGCGCCTGGTGCGGTGTAGGTAGTCATATCCAACTGGAATGCAGGCATTGCGCCAGGGTCGGTTGAAGGTACTTGTTGACCTGCATCGTTCACGTAGATACGTTCTCCATTTGCGTCGAACTTAGGGACGGCGGCTGCCCAGGAGTTCCTGGCAGTGAAGCGCGTACCGGGACGTTTCGTGATGTACTCCTGATTGGCGTGAGTGAAATCGAATTTGATCGTCCAGTTCTTCACCGGCGTAAGGGTCACACCGCCGTTGAGGCTGTTGTAGTTCGTTTCCTGGAATGCTGTATTGGCAGCCTGCATTTCGTAGTAAGGGCTGCGGATCGGATCACCATCTTCCGTTGTCATTGGGTAGGTTGCCGCCCAGCGGTACAGATACAACCACGGGTCAGCGGTCGTCGAGTTGGTTGCGTAGGGGTAGTGTTTGATTCGCTTTGAATACAGCGCACCCACATTGAACGCAAGCCAGTCGTTTACCTGAGTACCAACTTGTACGGATCCATTGTAACGCTGGAAGTCGTCGCGCTTAGCCGGTTTCGTCATGCCACTTTGGTCGAGATAACCGAAGCTGAGGTTATAGTTGGTCTTTCCGCTCCGGCCGCTTGCGGAAATGTTGTGAAGCTGCGTCGGTGTCCATTCCTTGATCATGTATTCGTACGGATCGTACATGCGCAATCCGATCTTGAAGTTGTTGACGTCAACGTACCAGTCGCGTCCATACAACATCGGATCGTATGGCTGCACGACGCCACCCCAGCGCTCTTGCCATTCTTTGGCTTTTTCAAAGCCTTCACGAGTAACAATCCAGAACGCGCCGGCACGAGTAGCGCCAACACGTTCGAACGCATGCAACGTATATTCCATGGCGTCGATCGTACCCATCTTGAGGTCTTTGGAAATGTTCTGGAAGGACAGGTTGCCGGAGTAGGTAACATTTACACCTTCCGACGAGGCACCCTTCTTCGTCGTAATCAGGATCACACCGAAAGCCGCCTTTGCACCGTAGATTGATGCAGCCGCAGCGTCTTTGAGAACGGAGATGGACTCAATGTCATTCGGGTTTACCAACTGGATAGATGGGATCTCGACGTTATCGAGAAGAATCAGCGGCGCGGAGCCTCCTTGCATGGAGGCAAACTGTCCGCGAATCCGCATGAGAGGGTCAGAGCCGACTTCACCACTTGGTATGACGATGTTCAGCCCTGGCGTAGTGCCTTGCAGACCACGTCCTGCGTCAGCGATAGGGCGCGACTCAAGCACCTTCGTGTCGACTGACGAGACAGCCCCCGTAACATTTGTTTTCTTCTGCAGGCCATAACCTACAACCACGATTTCCTGCAGGCTTCCGATGCTTTCGTTCAGCGTAATGGTAAGAACGCGGGAATCACCCACCTGCACTTCCTGCGTCTCCATACCAACGAAGCTGAACACCAGCACATCGGAAGGATCGGCTGTGATTGTGAATCGACCGTCACGATCGGTGACGGTGCCTTGACTTTTTCCCTTCACCGCAACGGTGACACCAGGCATCGGCAAATTGTCTGATGCACTCAGCACGGTTCCCGAGACCGTGCTGCTTTGCGCAGCGACATGACCATGGGTAAGCAGTAGTGCCAATACCCATAGGCAGCATTGTAAAATTTTCTTCATGGTTTGTTTTTGGTTTGTTCAGAGACCGTGGAACCAAAGAGGCCTCCTATCAAATGTTCCCAAAAGGCATCGCAGAAACATCACTGAAAACGGTGATTTGGGAATATCACTGATTTTGGAAACAACAAGTACGCTCGAGCGCGCGTCTTACCGAGCCCCACCGGTTATCTGGTCGTTTCTACATGGGGTACACCACCGGTTGCCGATTGCCGACTACTGATTGCCTTCAAAGATTACCCTCACACTGCCCCTGCGGCCACGCGTTCTAACGTATACGGTAGGGCTCAGCTCGCTTTCATTGTGGGTCCTGTCGACAGCTGTGACGGCGTAGGTGTATGACGTCCGTTTGGCAACGGTGGTGTCACGCCAGCTTTGTATCCCGGAAGGTTGTCGCGGTACGATGCCGGCAATGTTTGCGGGATTATCCGCAGAGATGGGCGCTCCCTGTTGGAACCGGTAAATTACGTAGTAGCTTGCATCCGTTGTGTCCGCCCACGAGAGCGACACACCGTCGCCTTGGGTGCCACCAACTTGTTGGATGGAAGGTGCGGAAGGTGCCGTTGCATCGATCCAGCTGGTTGCAGGCACAAGTGCACGGTGGGGATAAATGAATTTCATTTTCGTGTTAATCCCGAGACGGTCTTCCGCGAAAACCTTTGCGCTGAAGTACATGCTGCCGCCAATCTCTTTGTACTTCCGGTTGAGCGCAATTTGATTGGCAAGCTCGTCGGGATTTTCCCATCCTGTGCGGCCAATTCGATAGGCGGCCTGCCCGATGAAGAGTTGCCTTCCATAGGTGTGCTTGCTCCACCAGTCGACAAGCACGGTGTAGTCGGCAACTTCAAATCCGATATGCCAGTAAAGTTGTGGCGTGACGTAATCGATCCATCCTTCTTTCAGCCACTTCAGCACGTCCGCGTAGAGGTCGTCGTAGTTTGTTTGACCGGCCCTGGTGCGTGAGCCTTCCGGATCCTTGTCGTAGTTCCGCCAAACGCCGAAGGGACTTATTCCGAATTTTACATGCGGCTTTTCCTGTTTGATGCGAGCCGAGAGTTCTTTGACGAAATAGTCGACGTTGCTGCGTCTCCAGTCGTCAATGTTGGCGTACGCCTGACCGTAATCCTGATATGTGCAGCTATCGGGAAAGACTTCACCGGCTATTCTGTATGGGTAAAAGTAATCGTCGAAGTGCACGGCGTCGAGATCGTAATGTTTTACGGTTTCGACGATGGTTTGAAGCACGTATTCCTGTGCTCCAGGATGTCCGGGATCGTAATACCACCTGCCGCCGTACTTCACGAACCACTCAGGATGGAGATAGAACGGATGATCCGGCGCGAATGCGATGGTGTCTTTCATGCTTACCCGGTATGGATTGAACCAGGCATGAAATTCCATGCAGCGCTTGTGCGCTTCTGCGATCATGAAGGCGAGTGGATTGTAGTAGGGTTCGGGACTTTTCCCTTGCCGACCCGTAAGAAATTCAGACCAGGGTTCGTAGGAAGAAGGATAAAACGCGTCGGCAGCGGGACGAACCTGAACGATAACGGCATTCATGCCGACGTCTTTGAGAAGATCGAGTAGCTGAATGTATTCAGCTTGTTGTTCGTATGAATTCAGTCCGGGTTTGGACGGCCAGTCGATGTTCGTCACCGTCGCGATCCACGCAGCGCGCAGTTCGCGTTTCGGGATAGTTTGAGAAGAGGCGGAATGGTATGAGGCAAGAACCGTAGCGACGACACAAAGAAAAACAGGAAGATTCGCTCTCACACTCACTCTGTTCCTCCTACTGATTCTGGCACCGTAACACAATGATACTTCACGAGTCCATCCATCGGATGCTGGACGATGGTGGCGATTTCAACTCCGCAATCATGTGCCGCATGTTCAAGGTATAGACGGAAGCGATAGGCTATTGAACCGACGAAGCTAACCTTGTATGCTCCGGTGATCTGCGGATATCGTTTCACGTAGTAAGTGAAAAACTTCATGAAGTTACTGAGAATAATCGCTTTGCATTCCTCTACCTCGGCGTGTTTGAGTAGGAATGGAGTGAACGATGCGAGGAAGCGATTAGGCAGTGGTTTGTTGTAGATGTTGTCGAGGATTTCCGGACGCCCCATTCGATACGTCGCGTGGAATTCTTCGAGGAGGTAGGACGGAAGTTTTTCCTGCAGCAGCAATGCGATGAAATCTTTGCACATGACAGTGCCGCTTCCCCAATCCGAAAACATGTAGCCCAGCGAAGGCATGATGTGCGTGATCTGGTTGCCGTCGTAGAGACAGGAGTTTGCGCCGGTACCAAGGATACATGCAATGCCCGGTTCATTTTGCAGAAGGCTTCTCGCCGCGCCAAGGATATCGCCCGATACTTCGACGGGGAAGCGTGTGGTGATGACGGACGAAAGCGCATTGCTCACTTGCGCGGCCTTTACCGCTGCGCCACATCCTGCACCATAGAAGAATATTTTCTCAACGTTGCGGACCCAGGGACGAACTTTTTGCTCGACAATGGCGGCAATGTCGTCTTCAGAAAGAAAGTAGGGATTGAGGCCCTCCGTAACTACCGAGGCAAGACGGTTCCCGCCTTCGTCAACCAGTCGCCACTCCGTCTTGGTTGAGCCGCTGTCCGCAATCAATATCATAATGGCTGTCTGTCAGAGTAGATCGGGCATAGAGAAGTTTATGCCCTTTCTGACAAAGATTGTTCTGGAAAGCTAAGGTTGCATCCCAGAAAACGGTGATTTGCAACAATCACTGAATTAGTCGTTGCTTGTACGCTTTGTTCACTAATTCGGCGGTATTGCGGGCTTTTAGTTTGTAAAGGAGGTTCTTGCGGTGTGTTTCAACGGTGTTCTTACTGATGAAGAGTTTTTCGCCGATCTCGTGTGTAGTGAAGCCGGAAGCAATGCATTCAAGGACTTCTCGTTCGCGATCCGATAATTTTTCTTCCGCAGAATGTTGCTCCGGCGCAGCTTTCATGAAACTGCTCAGCAGGGTCTTGCTGACTTCTTCACTGAGATATGTCGAACCTTCATTTAGCGTGTAAATCGCCTTTAAGAGTGAATCTTTCCCAGTGTTTTTCAGAATGTATCCGAGGGCGCCGGCTTTCAGGATGTCGGAGATGTAGTCACGATCATTGTACATGGAAAGCCCCAGAATTTTGACGGATGGATGTCGCTTCGCAAGTTCCCGCGTGGTCTGGATTCCATCCATCCCGGGCATGTTGATATCGAGGATTACAATGTCGATGGGCTCGCGATCGCACAGTTCCAGCACCTCATGGCCATTTTTCGCCTCACCCACAACAACGAGATCCTTCTCGTCCTCAAGTAGGGACTTTAGCCCATCCACAAACATCTGGTGATCATCAGCAAGTACAAGTCGGATCATACGCCACGTTCAACTGAGTCAATTTAGGAGGAAAAGGGGAAATGTGGAAATTGGGGCTGTACGGTTTTGCCATGGAAAACGCACAGCCATGCCTCTCTACAGCGCGATTCCTACCGATTACCAATTACCAGACTACGGATTACCACTCAGAAATTCACTACCACTTTCCCTTTTGCCTTAGACAGATCGACTTCCCTCGAGACTCCGTCGACGGTAATTTTGTATTTCCCGTAAAAAGCCGGAACGGTGAATGTGCCCTTCTTATCGGCCTTGCCTGATTTGCTGGTCCACCATTCCTTGAAAATCAGGTTACGATATGCTTCGGCCAAAGGGGTCGGCGACCAGTCGCGACGATACAATGATGAAACCGGGATCCAGTTCGCGCCAGCCCAAAAACCCCACATGAGAATACCTTCCACCGCAGGATGTGCGAAGCATATTTTGTAGTAATCTACAAGCTCCTTTGCAGTGAGTTCTTCCTCTTCGGGTGTCATCGTCGTGATTCTTTGTGTGTGGTATTTCGACCGCTGACCAGGCATGTTGAATTCGGTAATGCGGATGGGTAAACCAAAGATGGCCAGCGAATCAAGTGCGCGACGCAGCTCATTGCGATCAAATGTTTCGGCGTGAAGGTGACCTTGTACGCCGATGCCTGCGATGGGAACTCCTTGCTTGAGCAACGTGCGTATTTGCGCCATGTATTCCGGGAGCTTGTTGCCGGTAAGTATGTCGTAATCGTTGAGGAAGAGTTTGGCATCGGGATCGCCGTTGTGCGCCCATTGTGCCATGAGCTTCGTGATCTCGGGCCCCAGCCGCTCTTCATAGTAGTTGCCGTGAATCATCTCGTTGTTGAGGTCGTATTCAGCGAACCGTCCCTTGTAGTGGGCAGTGACCGTCTCTGCGCGATTTTGCAAAGTCTTTCTGAGTTCGTCATCATCCATTTCCTTGACCCACGGTTGAATAAATCGTTCGATCCCCCAGAAGAGGTTGTGTGCGCGGAGCGGAATGTTGTGCTTCTCACTCCACGAAAGTAGGGCATCGACAACGCTGTAATCCACTTTGCCTTTTTCTCTTTCCATGCTCGGCCACTTCACCGCATTTTCTGTCACGGCACAGTTGAAGTTGGCCAGGAATTTTTCTTCGTAGTTTTTATAATCGCTTTCGGACATGCGACCGCTCCCAAAACCGTTGCTGAGTGCGGCTCCAAACCAAAACTCATGACGGAGCTGTTCCACGGTGACATTCGCACCAGGTTTGGCCTGTACCGTGATCTCACCCATGCGGTGGCGGGCAATGTCTTTCTCGATCTCCGGATACTGAGCATAGGCGACAGATGTGAAGACAACGAGGGCTATGGTTTTGGATAAAGATTTCATGGAAACTGTGTTTGAGGCATTGTAGGAAATTCCCTATCCCTTTCAAACCATTTGTACACCGGGGAGCTGGTTGCATTCCTAACCGGTTAACGATCAGGGATGTAGCAAGAAAAAAGAAGGCTTCATTTGATTTTGCTGAAATTTTTCCGAACCTTAGCATTCCTAACACCGTTAACATTTCCTAAAACCGGGATACCAGCATGGGTATTGCAGAACGCAGGCAAAGGCAGAAGGAGGAGGTCAAGACGGCCATCCTGAATACGGCCTGGCGGATTGTCGGCTCCGAAGGATGGCAGTCGCTTTCAATCCGCAAGATTGCTGATGCCATTGAGTACAGCGTTCCGGTGATCTACGACCATTTCGAAAACAAGGAAGCAATTCTGGAGGAGTTCACGCTCCGGGGCTTCCGTTTGTTGAACAGCCAGTTGAAAGAGGCCAGGGATCAGTTTTCAGATCCTGCGCGGCAACTCGAGTCTATGGCGTATGCTTACTGGCGCTTTGCTTTCGACAATAAGGAATACTACCAGCTCATGTATGGGCTCGGCCTTCCGACATGCGAAGCCGTCAAGCGCATTCCCGAACTTGCGGCTCAGTCGGATCTCATCCTGGAGCCTATCAAAACGTTGGTTCAGGAGAACGGCGGTAAGGCGGATGCCTATCTGAAGTACCATACCTTTCTGTCGATGCTTCATGGACTGATCGCCATCAACCTGGTCGGCCGAAGTTCAAACCGGGAGGAACTGAATATGATGGTCCTGAAAGACTTTCTGGAAAGCTTCCTGGCAGGGTTCAAATCCTAAATTTTTTTGCCCATATAGTTAACAGTGTTAGGAATTTTAATGATGATAATAAGTGAGTTAACCTAAATCAAATGCGTATGAAAAAGAAGGTAATCTTTTGGGTATCTACGGGCCTGTTTTCTGTGATGATGTTGTTCGCGGCATACAGCTACTTCACCGACGAGATGGTTAAGGGCGCTTTCGTTCACCTGGGCTTTCCGGACTACTTCAGAATTGAGTTGGCGGTCGCCAAGTTCCTCGGTGCGGCTGCGCTCCTGATCCCGTTTGTGCCCAGGGCGCTCAAACACTTTGCGTATGCCGGATTCACAATCAACCTCGTGTCCGCGGCTATTGCTCACCTGTCTCTTGGTGATCCCGCATCGGCGTGGATGCCGCCTCTCGTATTCCTCGTTGTGCTTGCCGGTTCTTTCATCAGCTACCAAAAGCTGAATGAATCAAGCGGATCGGAACTGAAGCCGAAAGAAGCGCTCGGATTTTAGTGGGAGAAGAATTGAATACAGGTCTTCGATTAAGGCTACGTCAATCGACACGAATATAGTTTCGGGATTTCACCGCGAAGACGTAAAGGCGCAGGGAACGCAAAGTCATCCTCTCTTTGCGCGCCTTTGCGTCTTTGCGCCATTGCGGTGAAGATTATAAGCGTGAGCTGTCACTTGGCTATTTAACCGTCAACTTTTGCTGATAAAGTTGTACTTTCCTGATCCCACTGTATACACGGCGTAGCCATTCTCAAACTTTTTGAATGTAACCATTTTGTCGCCGGGGCGTCCGCCTGTTTCGGTCACATCAGCGGCCTTGCCAGCAGGGACGTAGACAGTTGCAGTACTTCCGACAGGTACTTCAATGTCCATAGTGAAACCACCCTCTGTAGTCTTCCAGTTGATTCCGGCTGTGCCGTACGGTGTCATGTTCGAGTATGACGTGTACGTAATATCACCCACCGGCTGAGGTTTGAAGATGATGTGGCGATAGCCTGGTTGTTGCGGATCGGTGTTCATGCCGGCCAGTACACGATAGAACCAAACGATGCCGCCCCCAAACATGGGATGGTTGCGCGAGCCTGATCCATCCCATTGTTCCCATGTCGTTGTTGCACCCTGTTCAATCCACCAACCATAGCTGGGTTTCGTTCTCTTGTTCATCGCCTCGAACGCGAGATCGTGTAAGCCGTACTGTGACAGCGTTTCAAAGAAGAACTGCGTACCGAATATTCCAGTATCGAGGTGACCACCATTGGCCGCAATGTCGGCCTTCAGCGCAGCGATGACCTTTGGCAGTTGTTTGGCTGGCACACCCATCCTCAGCGCAAAGATGTTTCCACCAAAGCGGCCATACGTTCCTCGTTCTGCATCGTAGTACTTTTTCTGAAAGGCGGCCTTCGTTCGCTCTGCAATCTGCGCATAGTGTTTCGCCTTGTCTTTGTAGCCCAAAATCGCAGCGGTTTGCGACGTAATATCGGCGCAACGCCAGAGATAAAATGTGTGCACCATGTCATCCAACGGAAGCTCGAGTGCCGGTGCCCAATCGCCAAGATTCAGCCACTTGTTCGGATTATTCGGATTAGGCGCTTGCGAATACATGATCCCTTCAGCATTCGTCCACGTCAGCATATAACGGATATAGCCTTCCATGCCTTCGAAGTTGTTGCGCAGCATGTCGACATCGCTGTAATGGAGATAGAATTCCCACGGCATAATCTGCATTGCGGCGCCCCACGCTACACCGCCACCGCATCCAGGCTGCCATGGCGCACCGTTGGGAACGTAGCCTGTTTCCGGATTTTGTGATCCGAGGATGTCGCGAATCCATTTCGTATAGAAAGCGCGCGCATCAAAGTTGTGCATGACCGTAACGCAAGCTACCTGACCGTCGCCGGTGTAGGGCGAGCGCTCGCGGTGCGGACAGTCACTTGCAATTCCCCCATGCATGTTGTCCGTCTGGCTGCGCCACCAGATCCTGTGAATCTTGTTAAACAGTTCGTTTGAGCATTCGAACTTTCCTGTAGTCTCAACGTCGCTGTACACGGCTTCCGCCACAAGGTTTTCAGGCTTCAGTTCCCCCGGCCAATTTGATATTTCAACTTCTCTGAAGACAAACCACGTGAATCGCGCGGCGTATGATTCGGGACCTCCGCCTTTCAGCGTGTATGAGTTGTCGCCCACGGGCGACTCACAGATATACTTAATGTCGATACGTCGCCCCGCTTCACCCTGAACATTTATCAGATGCAGCCATCCTGAAATTTCTTCGCCGAAATCCACCCGGTATTTCCCGTCTTCCAACTTTTCGATCTTGACTGGCTTGAGGCGTTCCATCACTTTGTCGACAGGTGACATGTGCGCGACAAGCTTTCCTTCCGGGGCATGACGCAACGCGACAGCTTCCCATCCTGAATCGTCGAAGTCAGGACGACTCCAGCCTTCCTGTTCGAGGCGCGCATCGTAGTGTTCACCGTCGTACACGAGGTCCATTACAATAGCGCTCTTTGAAGCCTTCCAGCTCCCGTCGCTTACAATAATGTCTTCAGTGCCGTCGGTATAGGTGATGTAAATCTGACCGAAAAAGCGGGGCGACCCGTATGAGTGAGTCCAGTTGATGGGCGCGTTGTAAAAGCCATTCCCTACGATGGCGCCGACAGCGTTGTTGCCTTTCCTGATCTTGTCGGTAATGTCATACGACAAATACATCACGCGATATTCTCTGAAGTTGTCTGGCAACGAAATGTAGTTATTCTCCAGGCCAGGACGCTTGCCGTACAACGTCACGTTAGGCACCATCACGTCGTCGCTGATCTTTTCACCGTTCACATAGAATTCGAAGAACCCCAGGCCTGTGACAAACGCGCGTGCCGACGCTATGTCCTTATTAACGGTGAAGGTTTTTCTCAGCAGTGGTGCCGGTGGAGGCGTAGGCTTTGGCTCATCATTTCCTCTGCGAGGCCTCGGCAGGGCCTCTTCTCCTTGCCAGGGTGCGCCGATCCATTGTGCCCTCCATTCATTC
>DATCLO010000002.1:0-28642 GCA_036563875.1 Cyclobacteriaceae bacterium | reverse complement strand
GTTTGGGATGCATAAAACTTTTCACGAACACCGGGAAGCACGCGGTGTAGGGCTCTTTCTTACAAAAACACAGGTTGAAACGTTGGGCGGAGAGATTTTTGCAGAAAGTGAAGTGAACGTTGGGACTACGTTTGTGATAAGGTTCTGATTTGACCCAAAGAACTTCGGTATCCACGCCTGTAACAACCCACACATAGCGCCGCACCAACGTAAACACGTAAGCACGTAAACACATTCTACCCGGCCCATCCATCCCTGTCGAGGCTCCTGTACTGTATCGCCTCCGCAAGATGCTCCACACCGATCTCCTCAGCACCAGCAAGATCGGCAATCGTGCGTGACACTTTGAGTATGCGATCGTATGCCCGCGCAGAAAGTCCAATGCGCTCCATTGCCGTCTTCAGCAAACTGCGGCCCGCATCACCGATGACACATACTTCCTTCACCTTATTCGATGGCATCATCGCATTACAGTAAATGGATTGGCCCGTAAATCGCTTCGACTGAATCTCACGGGCGCGTACCACGCGTTCGCGGATTGTGTCGCTCGACTCTGCAGGGCGTCGCGCCGTCATCTCATCGAAACTGACGGGAACGACTTCAACATGGAGATCAATACGATCAAGGAGTGGACCGCTCACTTTGCTCAAGTAACGTTGCACGACGCCCGGTCCGCACACGCATTCCTTCTCCGGATGGTTATAGTACCCGCAGGGACAGGGATTCATACTCGCGATCAGCATGAAGTTCGCAGGGTAGTCCAGCGACACCTTCGCCCTCGAAATGGTAACCTTCCGTTCCTCCATCGGCTGTCTCATCACCTCGAGTACACTCCGCTTAAACTCCGGAAGCTCGTCGAGGAACAACACGCCATTGTGTGCCAGCGATATCTCGCCCGGTTGAGGGTTGCCCCCGCCACCGACCAGGGCCACATCCGAGATTGTATGGTGGGGACTTCGGAACGGTCGCACGGTCATGAGCGCGGTTTCGTTTCCAAGTTTACCGGCGACGGAATGGATCTTCGTCGTCTCCAGCGCTTCCGAAAGGGAAAGCGGTGGAAGAATTGAAGGGAGTCTCTTGGCGAGCATCGTTTTTCCCGCGCCCGGAGGACCGATCATGATCACGTTGTGGCCACCCGCTGCGGCAATCTCCATCGCGCGTTTGATGTTATCCTGACCCTGTACGTCGCTGAAATCAAAGTCGTAGTGATTCAGGCGCGACGAAAACACGCGTTCAACATCGATCTTCAGGGGCTTGATCTCCTCCTCTCCTTCGAGAAACCGAATGGCTTGCTGGAGGTCCGCTACGGGATACACGTCCAGTCCCTTCACAATAGCCGCCTCACGCGCATTGGCTTCGGGAAGGATCAGTCCTTTGAAGTTCTCCCGGGCAGCCTGGATGGCAATGGGCAAGACCCCCTTGATGGGCCGGAGCTTACCGTCCAGCGCCAGTTCCCCCATAATCATGTACTGATCCAACGTGGGGGCTATGGTCTGCTCAGAAGCTGCCAGTATGCACAGGGCAATAGGGAGGTCGTACGCCGACCCCTCCTTGCGGATGTCGGCCGGCGCCAGGTTGACAACGGTCTTTTTCCGGGGCATGAAGTAGCCAAAACTCTTGAGGGAGGCTTCCACCCGATGCTCGCTTTCCTTGACGGCACTGTCCGGCAGTCCGCTCATGTAAAAGCGAAGCCCCTGTTCTACCGTGACCTCTACGGTAATTGTTCTTGCATCGACGCCGTGGACTGCACCCCCGTACGTCTTAGCCAGCATGATCCCGAATGTTACTGCGTTTTAGGTGGCTCCGGCGAAGGCCGGTAATCTGCTTTTCGCTGTTCCTCTTGTATGTCGAACAGCTTGGCTTTGAGAATGTTGATTTCATGGTTGAGATGGTCTTTTTCTTTCCGGTGGGCCAATGCAACACTCCAACTCCACACAATGCTAATTCCCAACAGTATCAGTCCTATGAAGGACAAGTACATCAGTGTTGGGATCCTGTTCCGTAAGTCAAGGAGGAATTGCACGTTGTCCCTCTGAGTGTAGACGTAAATACTAAACAAACACAGTGATGCGTGGTAAGCCGCAAAGATGCAGTAGAAGATAATCCTGCTTTTACTCATGAGGGGCAGATTTATCCTTAAACATAACGGATTAATTGCAAATCAAAAAAAGGGAAGTGACCGAAGGTGTTATGTACGCTGGATTTCATGCAGCTTCCGGTACAGTCCTCCGTATTCGATGAGGTCGTGGTGGCGACCACGCTCCACGATAGTACCATTCTGGATCACGATGATCTCATCGGCATGTTGGATTGTGCTTAGGCGATGTGCGATTACGATGGCGGTGCGGTCCTGCATCAGGTTGGCAAGCGCCTCCTGTACCAGGCGCTCCGACTCCGAGTCCAACGCCGACGTTGCTTCGTCCAGGATCAGGATGGGCGGATTTCTCAATACGGCACGGGCGATGCTGAGCCGCTGTCGCTGGCCACCCGATAGCTTCGATCCACGCTCCCCGATCATCGTCTCGTAACCCTGCTCCATTTCCATGATGAAGTCGTGTGCGTTCGCGATTTTCGCAGCCCGAACAACATCGTCAAATGCGGCATTTTTCAGGCCGAATGCAATGTTGTTGAAAACCGTGTCGTTGAACAGGATCGACTCCTGGGTCACCACGCCGATCTGCCGTCGCACCGACTCCAGGTCGTAGTCCTTCAGCGACCTGCCGTCAATAATTACCTCACCCTCTACTGGATCATAAAAGCGCGGGATGAGGTCGGCCATTGTCGACTTACCTCCTCCTGACGGCCCCACCAGCGCGATGGTGCGCCCCTTTTCTATCCTGAGGTTGATGTTCTTCAGTACCGGCTCCCGCTCGTAGGCAAAGCTTACATTCCTGAATTCGATATACTCGCGAAATTCGTCGAGCTCAACACTGCCCGGCCTGCTGACGATGGCAGACTTCGTATCGATTACATCGAAGATACGTTTGGCCGAAACCGCTCCCTTCTGAACAGAAGTAATGCCGTTGGAAAAGTTCTTCGCAGGTTGAATCAACGAAGCGAAAATCACAAGGAAGCCAATGAACACCTCGGGATCAAGACCTGACGAGTCACGCAACACCAGCACCCCGCCAAAGTACATAATCCCGGCGACGATGATGACACCAAGCACTTCCGATACCGGCGAGGCCAATTCGTTCTTCCGAGCGATCGACAGATTTACCTTTCGGTGAAAAGCCGTTTCTGCATCCATCTTTCCGAGGACAAACCGTCGCGCATTGAAGGCCTTGATGACGCGCATTCCGCTAAACGTCTCGTCCAGTATGTCGACGATGCGGCCCAGCGACTCCTGGCTTTCCTGAGCCCGCCGCTTGAGACGTTTAATGATCTCGGCCACTACTCCACCTGTTATCGGAAGCACGAGGAGCGTAAAGAGCGTCAGCTTTACCGATATGAAAAACAACACGGCAAAGTAGATGATGATGGTGACCGGCTCCTTGAGAACAAACTTGAGGCTGTTCATCACGGCGTTCTCAACCTCAGCCACGTCGTTTGTGAAACGGGAGATCAAATCGCCCTTGCGCTGGTCACTAAAATACCCGATGTGCAGCCGCGTAATGTTCCGGTAGATGTCCATGCGGAGATTGCGAACCACATCCACCTTGAGACGGGACGCCACCATGCGCTCCATGTAGCGAAAGGTGTTGGCAAGCATGATGCTCAGGACAATCGCGAGGCACACGAACAGCAGCGCTTCCAGTTTTCCATAGGTGAAAATGATCGACAAGAAATAGTGATTGAACATTCCGGTGAGGTAGTCCACCGAGAATGAAAACTCGGGCATAGGTGGAATCGTCTCAACCTGGTGCTGATCGAACAGCACACTGAGCATAGGAATTACCAGCGACAAGTTCAACACGCTGAAGACTATGCCCAACAGCGAGAATACGAAGAACTGAATGAACTTCGATACCAGGTTCGGCGAATACCGGAAAATTCTCAGGTAAGCGTTCATAGTCTAAAAATGGTAATCGCGCCGTGCAATATTCCATCGTAGTGCAAGGCTCGCCAAATAAGTTTCGTTGTCGAATATAGTCTGCATGCTCTTACTTCTGCGGGCCACGAAATGACCGTCGATGAAAAGATTATGTCTCGCCATCCATGATGCCGTAAAACTCAGGTAGTAGATTTTGTTGAGATTACCCTGGGCAATCTCATTGCCATACTCTCTTTCTCTAGTGTTGTTGAGTTTCAGAATATCGCCACCCCAGTTTTCATCCACATCGTCGCGGCCCACATGGGTTATCGATGCCACGCCTTTCAGCGTGAGACGTGGTAGCGGCTGATAGCGTGCAATTCCGATCACTTCCTTCAGGTTTGCCCCAAGGGGGTGAGCCATGGGCTGAAGAAAACTCGAATAACTTCCAAACGATGTATTATGGGAGTACGCGTAAGGGCGGATCAGGTTGCCTTCCAATTGAAGATCCAGGTTGCTGATCCCAAGGGCATCAATGTACTTGGCGCCCAGCTGCAGCGCCCACTTGTTGGCCCACCAGCCCGATCCCTCGCGCAGGTTCTCCAAAAGAAATTCGTCCAGCATGAGCTGACCATAGAAGGAAATGTCGCGTATGGCGTTCACCTTGAAATCCAATCCCAGCAGCACGTTGTCGCTGCTTCCATTCTGTTGTTCGATTGCCCTGAAAAAGATGATGGGATTGAGATAGCTGAATTCGAATTCGCCAGTGCCCGTGGTGTCATCGGTGGAGAAGATGATTGATTCGAACAAACCGATGTTAACCTTGCGACCTATGTTCAGGCTCAGATGGTGGAAGGCTGTAAACTTGTTCGGATTTCCCATGAAGTTGACGCCGCTACCGTTCGCCGAACCGGGGGCATCGGCTTTGATCTGGCTAAGCGAAAAAACGTAGTTAAGCTTCCAAACCTTGACGGCACCTTTCAGGAAAAACGCGGGCGGTGGAAAGTCCGACAAGATCAAAGATCGCACGCCATTTCCGTAAAAGAAGCGGTCGTATCCGAACTGCACGTTAATGTGTTCGGTGGCGTCGAAGGTGATGTAGCCGCGCGCCTGAAGGAAGTCCACGCCTCCGTTTCCATACCGTTTCCAGAAGCCTTCGTGGGGAATGACCCAGTATTGCGATTGGTACTGTTGAACGTAAGAGGGCAGTCTTGCCTGGTTGTCGGTGAAGTACGTGTAGAAACCAACCTTGTGATCTACCATCCCTCGAACCTCAACGCCGCGGGTATTGTAGAATACGGGTTCGTCAAGTTCGGAGTCCGTGCCCACGCCCACAAAGAGAACCGGATTGACATGCAGGTCGAAATCCGGTTGGTCCACGTAAAACAGATCGGACTTCTTTTTATAAAACGTATTGAACCAGGGCTTCCGGCTTTCATTCGTTTCCGGCCTGGCCCACTCCCAGTTGTCGTTTCGGAAATATTCATTGTTGAACGCGTCGGACTGCGATTCGAACAGTCCGAGGGAAGCCACTGTATCCAGGTAATGAGCGATATCGGACCGTTTGTAAGGCTTGGCTGAGGTAAAAATCTCGTCAAATACCCGGCCAGCGCGGATCTCGTACCGGTCCAGCAGATGGTAGTAGTCGTCGTTCAGAGGAGCGTAGTTGCTTTGGCCTGATGCGACTGTTGAGATGCCGGCCAGAAAAAATGCGAAATACCTCATTTTCATTAGGTTAGCATAGCGTGCGGACGGTGCTTTCAGACCGGCACCAGCATTCAAAAATAAGGAAAACCCACTTTGCTTATCCCGCCAATGTAATTATCTTTGCAGTCCTTTTTCACTCGCAAAGTACAAAAATGAAGAAAGACATTCATCCGGAGTACAGGGAAGTGGTTTTCCACGACACCTCCAGTGATTTCAAGATACTGACCAGGTCTACGTTGACTTCCAAGGAAACGATCAAGTGGGAAGATGGCAAGGAGTATCCCCTGATCAAGGTGGAAGTGAGCTCTGCATCACACCCGTTCTTCACCGGCAAGAAGATTTTCGTTGACACCGCCGGTCGCGTAGAGAAGTTCCAGCGGAAGTACGGCAGAAAGACTTCGAACTGACGTTCCGTTCTACGACATACACAAGCCTTCCTCCGGGGAGGCTTTTTTTATTTCCTCACTCTCACTCTCGCTCTCACACTCACACTCCCCCTGTGTTGTGTGTTACACACCTTATCCTAATTTTGCCAAATGAACCTCATACTTTTTGACGACCCCCTGCTCCGCGTTGAATTGTTTCCTTTTACGATGACCCGCCCTACCGGCAACCTCCGCGTGGGTATCCTGACCATCGACCAAAAGTGGAGCGCCCGACTCGGTACACCTTGTTCATTCCTCACAGAAGCTTATCTCCAGCATAAGTTCCCCCTCCGTGCCGGATCGGATAACCTTCTCATCAACGGAGCCTTGTGCCCTGACGACGAATTGGTGCAAGCTATTAAACAGCTAGGACCTGGAGAGACACTCATTTCCGGAGATATCATTCTCGCATCACGAACAGCGAATGCCGCCTGGCCTGTGCTGCCGGAGGCGCGAACGATTTCGTATGGCAATGCTTTTCTCCTGATCAGCAAACCCTGGAAGATCTTCGAAGCCAATGCAGGCCAGATTGCCGCTGATTTACCATTGATAACGCAAGGCCGCAGATCACAAACAATCTCTGATCCGCATACAGCTATCTACGGTGCTGACAACCTCTTCGTGGAAGAGGGTGTGAGTGTGAGAGCAGCGATTATTAACGCCGAACGGGGACCAGTATACCTGGGTCGCAATTCCGTCGTACACGAAGGGGCAGTAATCCGTGGCTCATTTGCACTTTGCGAGCACGGAGAGGTAAATGTCGGCGCAAAAATTCGCGGCGACACAACCATCGGGCCGTATTGTAAGGTCGGCGGTGAAGTTGCCGCTGCCGTTCTCTATGGCTACAGCAACAAGTCACACGACGGCTATCTAGGTTGTTCCGTCATCGGTGAATGGTGTAATATCGGCGCAGACTCCAACACCTCGAACCTGAAAAACAACTACGAGACGGTGAAGCTCTGGAGCCACGCTACAAGGGACTTTCAGGATACAGGGCTACAGTTTTGTGGACTCATGATGGGCGACCACAGCAAATGTGCAATTAATACGATGTTCAACACAGGCACCGTCGTCGACGTCTTCGCGAACATATTTGGAGAAGGCTTCGTGCGTAACTATATTCCGTCCTTTTCGTGGGGAGGTACCCACCAACTGACAACATACAAACTTGAAAAAGCGCTGGAGACTATGAAGCGGGTAATGGGAAGGAGAAATGTACAGCCACAGGCTGAAGACATTGAATTGCTGACGCGCATCTATGAACAGACTGCCCCACAACGTTCGTGGGAATCACCTGCCACTCACCTGACCTGATCCTGCGATGAAGTTCTCACAGATTCCCGGCCTTCAAACTACCTCCCGCCTGATCGTCGACGCCGTCCGCAATGACCACCTCGCGCACGCGCAAATGTTCGCTGGTGCGGAAGGCTCGCTGGCATTGCCACTTGCCCTCGCTACGGCCGCGTACATCCACTGTGAACAACGTGGCGAGGATGCCTGCGGCGTATGTGCAGCCTGCGTGAAGAGCATGAAGTACATTCACCCTGACACGCATTTCGTCGTGCCACTGATCAAATCAGACAAAGATGTGGATGACGATCTGCGCAACTCCACGCTCAAATTGTGGCGATCATTTTTGATTGAGTCACCCTTTGGCGTTCCTGACGACTGGGCTACGATAGTGTCGGAAGGTGAAGACAAAAAGAATCTCCTCATTCCGACGAGCGAAAGCCGGCATATAGTAAAGACACTTTCACTCAAATCATTCGAAAGTCGATACAAGGTAATGATTCTGTGGCAGCCGGAGCTCCTGCACCCGAACGCAGCCAACGGAATCCTCAAAATACTTGAAGAGCCGCCACCACAGACTTACTTCATTCTGGTATCCTACGCGGCGGACCAGCTGTTGCCAACAATTCTTTCACGCACGCAAATACTACCGGTACCACTACTGGACGATGTGACGATTGCCAATTATCTAAAGGAGCATCACCAACTTGACGACGCAGCAGCAAAACGACTCGCGTTGCTCGCCGACGGAAACCTGGCACAAGCCATTCACCTCACCGAAGGCGACGATGAAGATCACTTCGACGAGTTCGTGCAATGGATGGAAGCATGCGCCAATGCAGATGTGGGCACTCTCGTTGGTATGGCCGACAATTTTCATGGACTCGACAAGGTACGGCAGCGCAACCGCCTGTCGTTTGCCATGAGCATGATGCGTGAAACATTGCTCGAACTTTATGAGGCCCGTGACATACAACGCGCGCAACCTGCGCATCTCGACTTTGTGCGTCGATTTGCTCCCCTCACCAGCCTCAACGTCGTGCAAACAGCATACGATCTTCTCAACGAAGGCCTGATGCATCTCGAGCGGAACGGTAGCGCCAAGATGATCTATCTCGACCTTTCACTCGGAATCTCGGGTGCGTTGCGCCAGGACCGTAAAGCCACTGTGTAAGATCAGGCATGCAGAAGGACAGAACTATTCGGATCGGCACTCGCGGAAGCAAACTTGCCATGTGGCAGGCGGAACACGTTGCAAGTCTCATCCGAGCTTCCGGATACCATACAGAAATTGTTCCGATCACCACACGCGGCGATACACTGCTTGACGTGGCTTTGTCGAAAATTGGAAGCAAAGGCGTTTTTACGGAAGAAATTGAAAAAGCGTTGCTGGACGGGTCCATCGACATAGCCGTGCATAGCGCAAAGGATCTTTCATCGACACTGCCCGACGACCTCGAACTCATCGCCTTTACGGAGCGCGAAAAGCCGAATGATGTTGTTATCAGTCTGGATCCTTCGTTCAATCTGAAGACGGGATCACCCGTGGTAGGTACTTCTTCCACCCGCCGGGTGGCCTTTCTGCACCACTTCTATCCTAACGTCAACATTGTTCCTGCGCGGGGGAATCTTCAGACCCGTCTGCAAAAAATGAAGGACGGAAATTTTAACGCGCTGATCCTTGCGTATGCAGGCGTACACCGTTCGGGTTACGAGGAATTTATTGTTGAGGAAATTGAGACAAGCTACTTTGTTCCTGCTGTCGGGCAGGGAAGCATTGCGGTTGAATGTCATCGCAAGCTCGACTACGCAAAAAAGGAAGCTGTTGCGCAATGGGTGAACGATGCGACCACCGAAGTATGCGTGCGTACTGAAAGGGCCTATCTCAGAGCTATCGAAGGCGGGTGTAGCATTCCCGCGTTTGGGTATGCCCGAGTTGATGGAGACCTCATCACCCTGAAGGCCGGGATAATTTCCCTCGATGGGAAGAAAATCGTCAAGGTGAAGCGCTCCGGGTCGCTTTCAGAAGGCAAAGCCATTGGTCAGGCAGTTGCCGCCGAGGTACTTTCGCAGGGGGGAAAAGAAATACTTGAGGAAATTCGGAATAATCTCTGAGGTGCTTAAATTGTAAGCCCGTTTTTAGCCCCCACCCGAAAACGACTCTTATGAACAGGCTTGTAATTGCTGCCACCCTGGCACTGGGTTGCGTTGTATCAGGATGCGCCCAAAACAAGGATCACGTAATTACCATTCACACCAAGTACGGTGACATGGTAGCGCTGCTGTTTGACGAGACACCGCAGCATAAGAAAAATTTTATCAAGCTGGCAGAAGAAGGCTTCTTCGACAGTCTCTTGTTTCACCGAGTTATTCAGGGGTTCATGATTCAGGGAGGTGATCCCGACTCCAGGCGATCGAAGCCCGGACAAAAACTTGGTAATGGCGGGCCGGGATATACAGTGCCAGCAGAGATAGACTCCCGCTTTATTCATGAACGTGGCGTGCTCTCCGCAGCCCGACTTGGCAACGATATCAATTCCTCAAAGGCATCCAGCGGAAGTCAGTTCTACATTGTACAGGGACGCGTCTTCACACGGGATGAACTTGTCACCGATCAGGAACAACTCAACAAGGGCTTGCAACAGATTCTCATAAGACCCGAGAACCAACCTTTGTTCGATACTCTTGCACGCCTGTACCAGTCAGGCGACATGGAAGGTTACATGAAAAAAGTGCTCAGCCTTAAGTCGCGTATCCAGGCAGAGACAGGACTTGAACTCGACAAGCCCATAGATCCCCATCGTCTGGAAGTGTACACTACCGTTGGCGGTGCCCCGCACCTGGATGGCGAGTACACCGTTTTCGGCAAAGTGATCAAAGGGTTGGAAGTGATCGACTGGATCGCGGAACAACCCACAGATCAGAACGACAGGCCACTTGAGAATATTTACATGAAGGTGACTGTCGAACTGATGTCGAAGAAGAAAATCGAAAAGCTTTACGGTTACCGGTATCCCGAAAACCTGTAGCGCTTTCGGGTTCGCTATTCAAACAACTCTGCGATCGGCTGCCCCGTGCACCCACTGGGAAATTTCACGCGAAGAATCATCGAGAGCGTAGGTGCAATATCGGTGACGGTGTGATACCGGACAGTTGACCCTTTCTTTATCCCACTGCCATAAAAGAGTATCGGAACATGAGTATCATACGTGTAGGGGGAGCCGTGCGTTGATCCCACTTTGTCGCCGGAAGCATACCAACCCTGGTCGAGCACATAAACAATGTCGCCGCCACGACGCGGGTGGTGGCCACGTACAACCATTCCCTTAATGCCTCCTTCATCGAAGCGTGCATTGCGTAGCACGCTTTCTGTATACACATTCGCAACGCCATCATACGTCATCAGATAGCGTGTGATTAGTTCTGATGCAATGAGAAAATCGATTCCTGAGTTGCGAGGATTTGAATCAAAAAGATCGTGATTGAAAAAGATGTGATGATCGCTAACGTGCTCGATCAGATCCTTTTCGGGAAAGTATTGAGCCAAGTGTTTTTTCAGTCCTTCCCTCACCTGGGATACACTGAAATATCCGGCAGGTATCCGGTTGTCAATGAGTTCCTGTGCTACATTGCTCACGGCGTGATCGGCAGTAAGGAACACCAGGTAATTACCCTGACCCACATGGCGATCCAGGAACGTGAGCAGATCGGCGATATTCCGATCCAGCCTCAGGTACATGTCTTCTACCTCCACAGCATTGGGACCCAGCCTGTGGCCTACCGCATCCGTTGATGAATAGGAGATGGCAAGGAAGTCAGTCTCATTTCCCAGTCCCATCTTCTCACCAGTGAGTGCGGCCTTAGCAAATTCGGTAAGCAGATCGTTGCCAAAAGGCGTATTGACGAGCATACCGAGATCCCCATTCTGCTTCCGAAGTGTTTTCAGGTCATATGGGAAAGTGGAACCCTTCATGCCTTTGAATACTGTCTCATATGGCGTGTCGTCTTTGCCGCTGGCAGCATATTGCTCAATGGGATACAAAGTCTTCCATTCCTGGTTCAGGTATTTATCGGCAAGGCCAAGCTTATTAAAGTTCTGCACCCATGACGGGAGTTGAGTCATGTAGTACGTGCTGGTGATGAAAGTTCCGGTCTTGCCGTCGTACCAGTAAGCACCGTCAGGCATGTGGCCCGCAGGAAGCACAGCGCCACGGTCCTTGAAGGACACACCAATTACTTTGGAACGCTTTTGCGTCGCCAGCTCAAGTTCATCTGTGATGGTGGTGGAGAGCAGGCGCGACGGGGACACATCACCGTTGCCTTCCGGATTACCAACAGGTTTGAACGCAGCATCTTCGACACAGTTGACTGACTTCTTTAATTCGCGATCATACCAGCTGTTGCCAATGATTCCATGTATCGCCGGTGTTGTGCCGGTGTACACAGAAGCGTGTCCGGGACCTGTTACCGTTGGAAAGTAGTTGTAGTGACCATTTCTCACATCGAAACCCTCCTGCATCATGCGGCGAAAGCCGCCTTCTCCAAAGCGGTCGTAGAACCTGTCAAGGTATTCACGACGCATTTGATCCACAATGATCCCAACGACGAGCTTGGGCTTTTTTGCTGAGTCCTGGGCGTAACCCGTGAACATGAGGAGGCAAAAAAGCATGCTTAATCCAATCCGTATCATAGCGCTGTTTTTTGCAATATTAACATTCCGGTTGCCAAAAGCACGGAAACGGGTCGTTAATTATGTGACAGGTAATTCTGGGTTATCGATCGCATGCCAATTGGTCGAACTCCTCAGGATCCAGGGACTGACGCCGGACGGGGTTGCCCTGCGCGTCGTAGTAGACGACGACGGATAGGTCGGCTTCCCGGACGTGCTTTTCCGTGAAGAAAAGCGGCGAATCGGATGTTCCAACATTTACTACTTCTGTATACTCAATAGGGATAAGGACGCCGCGTGTGCTGCTTAACACACCGAAGTCTGAACCCCGGCGCGCAATTACAATGACTTCCTTGTCCGATTGGCTGGCGATGCTGAATTCACCGACGGCATCCACGAGTACTGCCCCCTTTTTGAGATCGATGATCTTCCAGGTGTCCCCATCGCGAGCCCAGGCAGAAGAGTCATTCCAAAACACAAAGCCATCGTAGCGAAATGGAATGCGCACACTGTTGTTGAAATCGATGATTCCGCTCTTGCCTTTTCTCCATGCAATGAGAAGCTCGTTGTTGTAGGGGATAATGTTCTTTTCATAGGACGGCCGTATCTCCTTTCCCGTAGTGACGCTGTACATTCCAAAATTCATGGCGCGGAGTAACGGGATGCGGTCACCCTCCATGTCTCCGATCGCGTCATATACGACGGGCAGAACTAACTTGCCACCTGTGGTTACGACGCCCTTCTTTTCCCTACGACTCACAATAAAGTAGTTACTACCTGCATGCTGGACGGCGTCATAGGTACCTTCGAGCAACACATCACCCTGCCGATCGTAAAGGGAAAGCTTGTTGACTCCGGCTTGCAAGAAGGCACGGCCTTCCCTTCCTGGAACGAAGCGAAGAGGAGTCCGTACAAAATCGCGAAAGGCATCTCCATCGAAAAGAATCCTCGTCGTATCACCTCGATGGCCTGCTGCAAAAACGCCAAGGAAAGAGATACTGTCATACGCGGCGCTTAGAGAATCCGTAAGCGGATTGTAAAAGTGCCACCTTCCCTGACGTCGGACGGCGACGCGGCCCGACTGAACACGCACGTCCTCAAACATGGGTGACTCGCGGGACCCAACATACAGCATTGTGCTGCCGTCATCATGCACACACCTGCCACCGAATGCTTCCGGGTACAAACGATGATTGCTTGCCGGAATTTCTGTCCGCAGATTCGCCCCGTATACCGCTTCTTCATTTCCGACTCTCACCCACAATCGATTGTCCGGCCAGAAGCTGATCTCATCGTACCATTTCAGGCGATCGAGGGGTTGCATGTCCGCCACGCGACCCAGCTGCGCGAAATCTACTACGGTCCAGCGACCGCCTTTCTGCAGCGCCAGACCATTCCCTATCGCCTTCACATCGTCCCATCCAGAAATCAACTCCCTTCCGGTGAGTGCGAAGATCGACCAGCGGTCGTCATCGGCAACGCCAATAAAACGTCCTGCGAGGATCATCGCGTCCTGCAGACAATTGCCACCGATGCTGAACCCGCTCTTGTGCAGAACGCGGTAACAGTCAGGCGTTGCAATCCCGATGAAGCCAAAACCCATGTCATGCAGCTCAGACACGGGACCAGGAAAGAGCACACTTCCGTCCCTCGCGATCACTTTGTTGTTGTGAACCAACACATCCTCCCGGATTCCACCGCAGCGATATTCATCGCTCAGTGACGAAGCCTCGGCCGCAATGATCTCGCGTCCGGAAGTATCCATGAATCCAAATCGCCCATTGCTTGTGAAGGGAACAAGCACGGCAGCGTTAAGCGTAGTGATGCGCGCAAGGGAGTCAGCCAAAATGGGGAATGATTTTTCAGCAAGCGATCCCGACTCGATCGAAAGATGATAGAGAATAGCGGCCGCCTTGCGGGCAGCAGGTCCTGACGGATATCTTCCCAGAAACGCGACATACTTTTCCGGGCTGCCATCGGCAGTAAAGATTTCAAGAATCTGTTCCTCCACGATGTGACGGTAGGGCGATTGTGGATACTCGCGGAGAAACGCCTCGTAACTTTCGAGTCGCTGATCTTTAGTGCGTGTCTTGAAGAGTAACTCTTCGCGACGGGCGCGCGCTCGTTCGACGTAGGGTGATTCCGGATAGTCATCGACGTATTTTTGGAAAGCTTCCGGTGTATCGAAACCAAGGGCGTCTTGCCAGGCCACCTCGTACAACAGTGTGCGCGCTGAATCGTGTTGGATGGCGTGGCTGTAGCGGCGGAGGAAGAAGAGGTAGGCATCCGTCGCATGCAGCGTGCGCGCCCGAACAAAAGCAGCGCTGTCTACCGCGCGGTGAAGTCGCGCGAGGGTCACGCTGTCGGGACTCCGACGTGCTGGCACCGCAGCGCGTGCTTTCACGGCAAACGCGTGAGCAGTGTCGAGGTCGTACGCGGGATTCGCAGGATGAAAATAGTAGCGCGCGAGGGCGTAGAGCGTAGTCGCGGCGGTGCTGTCCTTGCGCCACGCCTTGTCGAGGGCAATTCTGCTCTTCTCCCACCGTGCATCGTCGAGTGCGCGCAGTGCTCGTCTGGCTGCAGCAGGCTGACTCCAACCCGTGTGCGCGACGAGGAGAAACACGACGACAAGTAGCCTGACCTCGACCATAATGATTGTACTATAAAACTACAACTTTGGGCCGACAACGTCGGACTTGCGTGCAAAAGCAGTATATTGAGCGCGTGTGCCAAATCAGGTACTTATTGCACGCACGAATAATTTTTGTAAATTTTCCGGCTAAAATGCACACCCCGGCTAATGGCTAAACTCAAGAATATCATTAAGCAGCTTTCGGAGAAAGACTTCAAAGCCATCTATGATTCCCTGATCGAGAGTAACGCGGAAAAGTCAGCCTACCTGCTGAAGGCGTTGCGCGAGCGGCAGCTGTCGGACAACAAGATCATGAGCGAGCTCGACGTTAACGCCAATGCGTATTACACACTCCGCTCCAGGCTTAACCTCAAGATCGAAGAGTACCTCATGGAGCAGTTGGAAAGCCCCCGTACCGATGTACTACGGAAGGTGGCCAACATCAATGAGGTTCTGTTTACCAAGAAGAAGGCCATCGCCATTGCTACGCTGAAGAAACTCGAGAAGGAACTCGTAGACTACGACCTCGCCAACGAGCTTACTGTTATTTATAAGTCTCTGAAGAAACTGAACACGAATTCGCCCGACTACTTCCAGTACTCCCAGGCGTACAACCGTCACGTGGCGTACATGCTCGCGGTGGACAAGGCGGAGGATCTGCTGGCGGACTACTTCAAGAAGTATGGCGACTACCTGATGACGGGCGATCAGACGGAACACATGGGGCTGACGCTGCTCATGAAGGAAATGCAAAATGTAGCGAAACTGTACGAGTCTCACCGCTTGTATGTTTTTCAGAGCTGCATGTACATTTTCCACCGCCTCTTCGTGGAAGTCGACGACAACCTGAACCAGGACGGAGAATCAATCGAAGATATTTTTGACCGCGTCCAGAAGATATTCGAAAGCTATCACCTGGACGCCATTTACTATCACCTTAACCTCGTATTCGAATTCCTCAAACTCGAATACTACAACCACTACAAGGTTTACCGGCAGGCAGAGAAGTACTACGAAGAAGTGAACGACGCAGTTGCCAACCTGATGGTGAACTACACTACGTACTGCTTCCCGGCCCAATTCCTGATCTCAAAGATCGAACGTCATATTCGTCTCGGCATCGAGCACGAATTGTATGCTGACAACGAAAGCCTGTTCATGGATCTTGAGGTCGACACGCAGGACGTTCCCAAGCATATTATCTACGTGACCTATCGCGCGCTGTCTTGCCACTATGCCGATAAGCACGAAGAGGCGGCTAAACTCATCAATAATTTGCTGAACGAGGTTAGCCTGAAAAAGTATCCATTTGTTCAGCTCGAGATCAAATCGCTGCTGGCCCTTCAGTACACACTGCTAAAGGATTACGAACTGTTCAACCAGTTGTCGAACAGTATTCAACGACAAATCCGGTTGTTTGGCAAAGACAGCTGTGAGAACATCCAGCTGTTCATTAAGATATTGAAGATTGCCACCAGCGAGGCGAAGAAGGAGAAAGCCAAGAAGATCCACATGATCATCCCGAAGCTAAGCACCATCAAGGTCAACTACTTCTCCCCTACTCGCCTGGTGAAGCTGGATGAGAAACTGGTGACTAAACTGACGGAAGTTTAGATATTCAATTGCTGAATGCTGTCGTGTGACAACGGCTTGTTCAGATAAAGCTTTACGTTGTCATACTTCTTCGACCGGTTGAAGTCCTGCGGATTTATCGAGGACGTGAGCATCACGATCTTGCACTTGTTCTTGGTGGTGTCGCTGAGTTTCTCGAACTCATCCAGAAACTGAAAACCGTCCATCAGGGGCATATCGATATCAAGGAAAATCACATCGGGTAGCACCTTCTCGGCAACATCAAGTTGTTCCATGTTCCGAAGGAATTCGATCGCGCTCTTTGCGCCGGTGTGCGTATAGATGTTTTCCGTAATCGCCGCCGCCTCTATCATCTTCTGATTAATGAGATTGTCGATCTCATTGTCGTCAATGAGCATAACGGTCCGGTACTTTCTTTCAGCCATGGTATTTTGTTGAATGTATAAAAATAAGGTTTTGGTAAATATTTACAAACACGGTGTCAGATTTGAAACTTTATTCCCTGAGCCAGCGGGAGCGTATCCCCGTAGTTGATTGTGCTTGTCTGTCGGCGCATGTAAGCCTTCCAGGCATCAGACCCTGATTCACGCCCACCGCCTGTCTCCTTCTCGCCGCCAAAGGCGCCACCAATCTCTGCTCCCGATGTGCCTATGTTTACGTTGGCAATGCCACAATCGGAGCCTGCTACCGACAGGAATCGCTCCATCTGCCGCATGTCCGTAGTCATGATGGCGGATGAAAGCCCCTGCCGAACACCATTCTGCATCGCGATGGCTTCATCAAGTGTTTTGTAACGAATCAGGTACAGGATGGGGGCAAATGTCTCTTCCTGCACAATAGGATAACTGTTTTCCACTTCCGCGATTGCCGGTCGAACGTAACAGCCAGATTCATATCCTTTTCCTTTGAGCACGCCTCCCCTCACAACAAAGTGGCCACCGGCTGCACGTATCTCTTTCAGCGCCCTAAGATAAGCGCGCACAGCCTGCGCATCAATCAGCGGTCCCATATGGCATTCAGGATCGAGCGGGTTGCCGATTTGTAACTTCCCATACGCACTCTTCAGTCGGTCGCGGACTTCATCGTAAACAGACTCATGAATAATCAAACGGCGCGTGGTTGTACAACGTTGTCCTGCAGTACCGACGGCACCAAACAATGCCGCGCGAATTGAGAGATCAAGGTTGGCGTTCTCCGTAATGATGATTGCGTTGTTGCCACCCAACTCCAGGAGAACTTTTCCCAAACGAGTGGCCACCATCGATGCTACCGCCTTGCCCATGCGCACCGAACCTGTAGCCGATACGAGTGTGACACGCGAATCCTTAGCCAGTAATTCTCCGACACGGTAGTCACCATTGAGAACGCACGAAACACCTTCAGGAACATTGTTCTTTCGGAAGACCTCGCTGACGATCTGCTGACATGCTATGCTGCACAGTGGTGTTTTCTCGGATGGCTTCCACACACAAGTATCACCACACACCCATGCGATCATTGCATTCCACGACCAGACAGCAACAGGAAAATTGAAAGCGGTGATGATTCCTACCGGACCAAGTGGGTGCCATTGTTCATACATACGATGATGGGGGCGCTCCGAGTGCATAGTCAGTCCGTATAACTGGCGCGACAATCCCACGGCGTAATCACAGATGTCAATCATCTCCTGGACTTCGCCGAGACCTTCCTGTAGGGATTTTCCCATCTCGTAAGACACGAGCATCCCAAGTGCTTTTTTGCTGCGGCGCAACGCATCGCCAATCTGCCGAACAATCTCACCTCTTCGCGGTGCGGGCCACATGCGCCACTCAAGAAAAGCCTCGGATGTCACAGCTAGGACGCGATCAACCGAAGCTGCGTCAGCAGACCTCACCGCGCCTGCTACTTTTCCATCGACCGGCGATACGGAAGCAATTGTTGGTCCTTTTGACCGAAGCCAACGGGTGCCTGTTGAAACACCCGCATTGGTACGGCTTATGCCCAGTGTGCGAAGTGTATCCCTGATATTTTCCCGCCCCATAGTGATACGAGTTATGAGGCAAAGCTAATGAATGCCGGCGAAGTGCAAAGCCTACCAGTCGACTCCAATGGTGCCTTTCCGGCCATCGCTGAAAAATCCCTCCACAAGGATGCCTCCCCGCTTGAATTCGAGGATGCGGTTGAGGTCAGCGACATTTTCAACGACAATCTTGTCGATATATGCGATAGTAAATCCTTCAGTCAATCCGGCGTCTTTCCACTTGCCGCTCCTGAGGTCGGTGATTCTGACGCCGCCTTCTATGCCGAGCTCGTTCAGTCGGTCAACGGGTAAGTCCTCGAATGTTGCACCTTCGATCGTGTATTCAATCTCCCGCGGTTGTACTTCGGAAGCTCCGGTAAAACTCCTGAGTCGCGAGCGGGTCACTTTTTCCTCTCCGTTCCTCAGGTACGTTACCTTAATCTCCTTGCCCGGTCTGTGCCGCGCGACATACTCCTGTAACTCGGACACAGAGTTCACGCGATGTTGTTCAATACCAATAATGACATCACCAGGCTCAATCCCGGATTCTTCGGCAGCGCTCGAAGCATGAACCCTTTTAACGAGTACGCCCTGGCTCGTCCTCAATCCCAACTCTTCCGCCACACGTGCGTCAACGTCCTGAATCTCGATGCCAAGCAATCCACGCTGAACCCGCCCGAACTCCAGCAGATCGTCAGCAACCTTGCGCACGAGGCTTACAGGTATGGCAAACGAATACCCCTGATACATACCGTTGTTCGTGGCAATAGCGGTGTTGATGCCGATGAGTTCGCCTTTAAGATTAACCAATGCCCCACCGCTGTTGCCGGGATTAACTGCCGCGTCTGTCTGGATGAAAGACTCTACCTGCAGGTTGTTGCGATCCCTGAGTATGCCGATATTCCTTGCCTTTGCACTCACGATACCGGCAGTAACCGTTGAATTGAGGTCGAACGGATTACCAATGGCCAACACCCATTCACCAGGACTAACCCGGTCGGAGTCTCCATACCTGATGAAGGGTAAGTCATGCGCCTGTATCTTCAGAAGCGCGAGGTCGGTAGTCACATCTGAGCCTACCAGTTTGGCAAAGTACCGCTGGTTGTTGCTCATAACAACCTCAATGTTTGTTGCTTCAGCGATGACATGATGGTTTGTGACGACATAACCGTCATCGGTGACGATTACTCCTGAACCCGACGAGCGTGCAGGGCGGTCGAAATAAAACTGTAAGGGATTCATGCTGAATTCCCCGGAGCCATAGGAAGTGCGGATGTGTACAACGCTTGGGATTACGGTCCGTGCAGTTTCGAGGAAGTTGAGTCCTTCAGGAATATTGTAAGCGGTATCGGGCTCGTAGTTGGCCAGCAGAAGTTTCTGGCGATCATCTATCGATGTGTAGGAGCTAACACCGTCGCCGAGATAGCGAAGCGTGAAGAGTGAACTAATGACACCACCCCCTGCCGCACTTATCAACAGGAGAATAAAAAGGACAGAACGCTTCATGCCGAACCCGGGACTTATATTTTCCGCAACGATCTTTCGTGAAAAATAGTGCATAATCGGGAGAAAAGACAGCGGGAAAAGAAAAAGGCGTCCCGGCTTTCGCCGAAACGCCCAATGGTCCAAAGAATGTCTGAAGGCCTTAGCTGACCTTGATAGTCATCTTGTGGGCCTTCTTTTCGTCCTTCGGAATCCGGATTTCCAGGATTCCGTTGTGGTACTTGGCGTTGATCTTTTCGCTATCCGCGTCTTCCGGAAGGGTGAACGAACGGGAGAACTTGCCGTATTGGGTTTCGACAGAGTACACACCGTTGTTCTTGCTTTCACGCTTCATCTTTCGTTCGCCGCTTACGGTCAGAACATTGTCGTCCACGTCCACCTTAAAGTCTTCCTTGTTCATACCGGGCACGGCTACCTGCACATCATAGCCCGTTTCATCTTCAAGAACATCCACGCTCGGTACGAACGAGAGGGTGGACCCACCGTAGCGAACGACCGAATCATTGAAGAAGCGGTCAATCAACGAACTGAAAGTCGTCGGAGCGAAGTCACGCCAGATCGGATTATATCGAATGAGGCTCATACTGATTTTTTGTTTTTGGTTCTACATCGAAATCTCCACTCACCCCAATAGGAAAAAGTATGCCGCACCCAGATTTAAGTCGTTTTGTCATATTTGAATCGCCTTCATTAATGTTGATCAGACAGATTGACAGAAAGGTCAGGGGTGCCTAATGTGGAGTAGGCTCACTAAGAGAGGGCCGGTTATATTCGTATGAGAACCCATCGCTTCCAACTTGCTGCCATCATTAACCAAACCCATTGCCCCTCCGTTACCGCTGCTTCAAAGCATGGAAACTTTTCCCCATGCAAATCACCATTGCGGTAAGCGACAGTTGAAAATTATTTGAGTAACTTCAAATGCAAGACGGATATTCAATGCACTGTCGCATAGTGCCTTAGTGATTCCGTCTGTTAGTTAAGTTCAAACTATAATCCAGAAGAAAGACCTTTACAACGAAAAACTATTAACCATGAGGACCTCGATATCACTTCTTTTGATGCTGTTCACCGCATCGATTTCATTTGGGCAAATTGTTCGTCCCGATACAACTACCAACTGGAGAAAAAATCTGGCCATTGGCATCAACTTTAACCAGGCGGCATTCTCTTCCAACTGGAAAGGCGGCGGTGTCAATTCAGTGGGTCTCAATGCACTGTTTAACTACAGGGCAAACTATAAGAAGGACCGTCATTCATGGGATAACCTGATTGACCTCGCGTATGGATTTGTCAATAACGAGGGACAGGGCAATCGGAAAACCCTGGATCGCATTTTCCTCGACACTAAGTATGGATACCAGATCAGTCCGCATTGGGACGCCTTCGCTTCCCTTTCTTTTCTAAGTCAATTTACGAAAGGGTACCAATATCCGGATGATGATACGGAAGAACTGATCTCCGACATATTCGCGCCGGCGTTTATCACACTTGCGCTCGGGTTTGAATATCATCCCGTCGACTACTTCAAACTTCGGCTATCACCTTTCGCGCCACGACTCACGATCGTCAACGACCCTGAACGCTTTGTCGCGACCGTAGGTCCCGAACCCTACGGGGTCGTACCACCGGATAACACGCGTTGGGAATGGCTGGCGTTGCAGGTACTGGCTGAATTCGATAAGGACATCGCGACCAACCTCAACCTGAAGTGGCGGTACGTTCTGTTCGCCAACTACGAGACGCTGGAGATGAAAACGATTGACCACCGTCTGGATCTGACACTCACAGCGCGTGTCAACAATTTCATCACCACGAGCCTCGGCGGTACGCTGCTGTACGACTACGACCAGGATTCTGGACTCCAGGTAAGCCAGGCGTTTTCCCTCGGCTTTGCCTACACGTTCCAGAATTACGAACCTGAGAAATAGTTTTTACAGGGCAAGAATCTCTCGTACCATCTGGTTCGTAAAACCCCACTCGTTGTCGTACCAGGCGAGAACTTTTACAAGATCGCCGTCAACAACGCGCGTCATAGGAGCGTCGACGATGCTCGCGTAGGGGCTTTGCACGATATCAGAAGATACAAGGGGTTCATCTGATACCAGAAGCACGTTACGGTATCGATCCGTCTGCGATTCCTCGAGCAGGATACCGTTTATCTCTTCCGCTGTGGTAGGGCGGGAAGCGATGAACGTGATGTCGGAAATGGAACCTACCGGGACTGGCGTCCGAATGGAGATACCATCGAATTTATCATCAAGCTGGGGCAGCGCCTTTGCGGTCGCTACGGCGGCTCCCGTGGTTGTCGGAATCAGGTTCACAGCACCACCGCGACCCATACGCGGCGCTTTGCGCGAAGGCGCATCAACGAGGGTCTGGGATGCAGTATATGCGTGAACCGTACTGAGTATGGCTTTGCGGACGCCAATACGTCGATCGAGAATCTCCATTACCGGCGCCACGTTGTTCGTCGTACAACTTGCGCAGGAGAACACCGATACTTTCCCATCCGACTGATTGACACCATGAACGACGGTAGGTGTATCCTTGCTCTTCGTAGGTGCCGATATCAGCACTGTCTTCGCTCCGGCAAAGATGTGCTTCTCGGCGTCTTCACGTTTCGTGAATAACCCTGTGCTTTCGATGACCACTTCAACCTCGAGCTTTTTCCACGGCAGTGAACCGGGGTCGCGCTCGCTCAGGTATTGAATTCTTCTGTCGCCAACGACAAGATACTCGCCGTCAGCTTTCACTTCATGCTTTAGCTTTCCGTAAACACTGTCATATTTCAACAGGTAGGCTGCATTGTCGATCGACATGATGTCGTTGATGGCAACAACCTCAAGCGAGGGTTCGTCCATCATCACTTTAAGCGCTGCTCTTCCGATCCGGCCAAATCCATTGATGGCAATTCGTTTCATAAGGATTTCAAATGAGTTTGTCCTATTGATAACCTCTATCAACGGGAAACCGTTCGAGACGGTTGATATTACTGCCTAATAATATTGGCTCGTCCAATACATGATCACGTAGAACAACGCCCAGCCGGCGAAAAGAATCAACATCGCCCAAATCCATGAAGGAATAGGCTTCGGCGTTTCCGAACCGTGAACGACAAATAAATCCTTTCGCTCACTGCCATAGGAATTGATAAGGATGGGCACTTTATCATCAACCACATCACCATCTGAAAGGCCGACGACAGTGATAGCAGGGCCGTTGCGGACTTGAAAATTGATTTCCTTAACCCCTTCCCTGCCATCGGTCGAGCGTGCAACCACTCGAAGACGATGCGGGCCATCTGTGAGTTTAGAGGTATCGAGAACAAATCGCACGGGCGCCCTGAATGCAGCAAATGGCTTTGGGTCATCGTCCAGAAAAACCCGTACAAGATTTTTTTCAGCCTTTACTTCAGTCATGACTCACTTTTGAGAATGATGTTCTTGATGTGATCGGGATTTCTTTCACCCGGCCGTATCAGATACCAAATGCTGAAAACGAGTGCGACAACGACAACGACGGCCGCGCCGATAATGATTATGTAGTCGCCAATACCGGAGGGTCCGGCCCCGTGCGTGATGTCACGCAGCGGCGCCGGCTGCCTGCTCCTGCAAACGGTACACGCAAGAACGGGTACCGCACCTGGGATTCCCAGCAGTGTAAGCAATAGACCTAACCTCTTCTTCATGTCACGGAACGTTTGTGGGAATCCTCAATTTCTTCACATCATCCGGAGTCACCGGGGGCGCATTGTTGCCCCAGTGACTACGTTCGAAATTCACAATAGCAGCGATCTCTTCATCCGTAAGCAGATCGCCAAACGGCTGCATCGTCGCATACTCAGGCCGCGCATCGTATCCTTCGAGAATGATGCGGATCATGGTCTCTGCATTTTCATCCGTTACGATTGGACTTCCGGCAAGCGGAGGAAACGCGCCGGGAAGCCCCCGTCCATCTGGTTGATGGCATACCGCGCAATTGGCCTGGAAAAGGGCTGCCCCGTCCGGCAAGGCCCTGCCTTCGGAAAGCGGCGCCGCTTGTACCTCCCTTCGTTTCTTTCGCGAGGGAATAAAATCTGTTTCAACGGCAGGGAGGTCAACCTGTTTCAGCGACAGGAGATATGCCACCAGGTCTTTTGCATCATCGCCGGCTACCACAACGCGGCCAGGTGGCTTGAGTGAAGGCGGAAGATTAAGTACAATGTCATCCTCACCCGCTTTCTCCTTCGTCTCGAACAACCATGGATATGAAGGCATGATGGATTCAGGCACTACGATCCGCGGGTTGTAAAGGTGCATGTAGTGCCACGTTTCGCTCGGGTTGCGCTGTCCGATTGATGTCAGGTCAGGACCAGTACGCTCGCTTCCCAGGATGGAAGGACTTTGTCGCCACACATCCATGCGCGCCTTGGTGTAGTAATAGTCAGAGGGGATAGATGGTCTGCTTCCCCACACCTGGTCCATTTCGATATTTCTTACCTGCTGCGTATGACAGGCCACACATCCTTCTCGTACATAAACCCGAAGTCCCCTTTGGGCTGCCTCCGGCAGTGGACTGCTTCCCGGAAGCGGCGCATTGGATTCCTGCATGGTATTCGCAGGAAACACGGCAACCATCAAGCTCAGCAAGACAAACACGCCAAACGACAACCCAGCTAAAACGCGATGATCTTTTCCAGGATTCAGCATTACGTATTTGATTTAGCGATACGATGCGGGCGCGTCATCAGGAAACGGCCGCACATGGTGTATACATTGATTGCAAACAGGACGTGCGAAAGGAACATCAGCGACCCTCCTACTGCACGCCATACCCAATAAGGCATCATAAGTACAACCGATTCAATGAATGGCTTACCTTCCATCCATGAAAGTCCCTTGAGTGTTCCACCAAGCATCATTGAAAACATGTATGCCAGTAGTCCAAGCAACGCAAACCAGAAATGAACACCGACGAGTACGGGCTTTGGCTTTTGACCGGTGAGCTGGGGAAGGATGAAGTACAAACATCCCCACAAAAAGAAGGTAATGATGCCGTACATGGTCATGTGCGAGTGCGCAACGTTGAAGTCGGTGAAGTGCCAAACGTAATTCGTGAAACGAAAAGCCTGAAAGCTACCTTGCGAAGAACCCACAAAGTAGAAGATAACACCAACAAGAAGGAAAGGGATCACATAACTGACGCGTACGCTGTCCCAACTCCCACGCATGGTCATGAGGAAGTTTGTCGTTCCGGCGATCACCGGTATGAACATCCCCATGCTGAAAACGATCGCTACGGTTTGGAGCCACCACGGCAACGGACTGAAAATAAAATGGTGTGTACCGATCATCGTATAGAAAAGCATTTGGGTCCAGAAGGCTAGAATTCCCAATGCATAAGAATAGATGGGCTTGTTGAGCGCTGTGGGGAGATAATAGTACACCAGACCCAGGGTGAAAGTCATGAACCACATCCCCACACCCTGGTGCATGTAATATCCCTGAATTACGGTTTCGCCTAAGCCTTCCTGGTAGAAAGGAAGGTAGCCTATAATCACGAGGACGAGCGTCCAGATCAGACCAGCAAGGATGTACCAGTTCGAGATATAGATGTCTTTTGTTTTCCGGCGGGCAACGGTTCGGTAGAAATTCACCAAAGTCAGAAATAACCCGGCAGCAAACAGGGCAGCGACTGGCCAGATATATTCGCGATACTCGCCGCCACCGTTGTTGATGCCGCTCATGAGGCAGAGCGTCCCGATGAGTACTGATGCGTTGACAAGAGCCCACGTAACCCATCCCCAGCGGAGACTATAGATGCTCGTATTGCTCGTGCGAGGAATTACAAAGTACCCAAGCCCCAACATCGCCATAGATGCCCAACCCCAGAAAACCATGTTCGTGTGTACAGGGCGCAACCTTCCAAATGAAAGCCAGGGGATGGTATCGATCTCAGGCCAGATAAATTTCATACCCAGGTATTGTCCGATTCCAGTGCCAAGTACTAACCACAACGCGGCGGACGCAGCGAAGGCGGCCACCAGCCGGCTAAGCCGTGGATCTGTTCCCTTGATTGCTGGTGGCTCCTTCTTTTCAGCGACCACCGGAATAAATTCATCCGTTGATACCTGGCGAACGATGCCGCGCGAATCTTCAGCAATCTGTTCACCGGAGAGTTCGTTGCCGGCAAGTCGGAATTCCAGTGCAGCGCGTCGTTTCTGAAGCAGTTCTTCCACGTCGCTACCCTCCAGGTTCAGGATTTCCTCCTTGAGCATCTCGCGGTCCTTCTGAACCTTCCTCGCATACAGGACCGTCAGCAGTTGGTTGAGACGCAGTACGATAAAGACACACACCACCAGCACGACAATGCCTCCAAGCACCAGCGTGCCAATGATGCCGGGCTGCTGAAGAACGCTGTCCTCCACTTCACAACCCGATAGGAAGAAGCTTAATACCAGAAGAGTGCATGCGAATGTGTTCTTACTGTTCATGGTCAGTTCTTGAGCAAAAATGTTTTGCCAGTCACAAGACCTGCCGCCAGGTCCTGTATGGTATTTCTTTGCAGCATGCTCCGTATTTCATCACGGATCGCCTTGTACTCGTCGTGTATAGGACAAGGACGCTGCGCCGAACAATTCTTTATGCCAAGTCCGCAGCTGACAAAGAATGCGTTGCCGTCAATGGCCAGCACAATGTCAAGAAGCGGGGTCGGCGGAGCTTCCGGGTCGACATAAAATCCACCGTTGCGCCCTTTCACAGATGACACGATGCCTCGTTTGGAGAGCTCCTGTAAGATCTTCGCCACGAACGGCTCCGGTGTGCCCGTGTGTTGGGCGATATCTTTGATGCCAACCCTTGAACCGTCGCTGGTTCGCGTTACGATGAACATCATGGCGCGAATCGAATACGTACAAGCTTTTGAAAACATAAAGGGGGTATTTGCTACATCTTACAACAGACCAAGTTCAAGGCGCGCAGCGTCGGACATCATCTCGGGACTATACGGCGGATCGAACGTCACGCGCACAGTACTGGAGCGCACACCGGGAATATCTTCGATCACGCGTTTTACGGCTCCGGCGATTTCACTGCCTGAAGGGCAGGCCGGATTCGTAAGGGTCATCGTGACCACAACATCGTGATTGTTGATGTCGACACGATAGATCAATCCCAGGTCATAAACATTCAGCGGTATTTCCGGGTCATACACAAGCTTGATCCTGTCAATGACCACCTCCGCCAGGGCATCATCATCCGTTTCAATCCACGCGTTCTTCACGTAGTTCTTTTTCAAGTTCGAGGGCGGCAGGAAACAGGATATTATTCTCCAGGTGAATATGGACGCGAAGGTCTTCGTCAAGTTCCTTCAACGCAGCATACGTCGCCTGGAACGTGTTGCACGCATCTGCTGGCACAGCGTAACCGCCTGTGAGAGCAGCAAGTTGCCTTAGGCGTTCGCCATCATCGTCGTGCTCGTGCATCATGGCGGCTATGGGGTTGGCCACCGTACCGAATATGGGCGCGCCGGCCTGCTTGCCTGCGACAACCATTTTGCGGATGTACGGAAACAGCATAAACTCCTCCTTTTTCATGTGGACAACGAGGCTGTCGCGCATATCGCAAAAGACCTTCTGAACTTCCCGTAGTTCCGGGTGTTCATTTTCATGGACCGAAACGAGTCGCACCAGGTTTCTGCCAATGTACTCCAGAACTTCGTCCGTGTACCGGTGGTGTACCTCTTCAATGTAGCGCGTTAGCGTGTCCGGACGCATGGTGGAGAAATCCTCCATCTCGTCTTCGCTTTTTCTCCTGGGGAGCGCCTCCAGGTCGGCGCGCACCTTCTCTGGCGGAACGTTGGAATCGGCGCACGCCTCCTCCAGCGACTTTTGTCCCCCACAACAATAGTCGATACCATAGCGGCGGAAGACCTGTGCCGCGCGTACATCCCGTGCAGCGACGGCACCTATTTTTTCGGATTCCATACTGTTAAGGAGTTGCTGAAAGCGGCAGCAATGTAGGACACGATTTTCAATAAATCAAATATTAAGACCTTTTTATCCTTTTATCAAAATAGGAAAACTTGTTGGACTATAACATGTTGATAATTAGGATTTTACGGGTTCTGCCTGGGCGGCGCGTTCTTCAACGAGGATGTTCTCAACAAACTGAAGCACTTTAATCTGTTCTCCTTCCTCGTTGTAGACATAGAAATAGCCGTCGCGCTCGCCGTTGACGTAACGGCCCACACTCATCTTGTTGCCGTTTTCGTAGTAGGATGTATAGGTGCCGTGAAGTTTCCCCTTCACGTAGTGTTCCTCGATAGCCAGTTCACCGGTTTCGTAGTAGTATCTCCACTTTCCGTGTTTGAGGTCATTGAGGTAGGTACCTTCCGCAATCAGGATGGCGTGCTTGTTGTACTCCTTCCACTTGCCATTCTTTCGCTTCGGGCCAGTGAGCTTTTTCAGAATCTGTTGGAATATGTTCCCCATACTTAAAGCCACTGTTCACCCAAAATGCGTACCACCTTCCAGATACGCGTTGCAAGGTCTCTGGCGACTTTGATGTGGAGGTTAATGGTGAATATTTCCCCAGAGGAGCGAATCGCACCACTAAGAGATTTGATTTGCGATTAGCGATCAGGGATTAGCGATTTGGGATTTGCTCTCCAGCGGACCATACGGTCGATGCGGTACGTGGATGTTGCCCAGTCGCGACGAACGGAATGTCCTCGCCTGAAATAGGTTGACTGGAAATTTGGTTAAATGTAAACTCAAATTTTTGGATGAATGGCAACCTTAGACAAGTATCAGTCAATGTCTCGTGGTGGGCGAGTTCAACGTTATTTCAGTGAGGATTTCAGGCGA
>DATCLO010000001.1:0-39422 GCA_036563875.1 Cyclobacteriaceae bacterium | reverse complement strand
GCGGTTGCAGAAAATGCTGATCCTGGCAAAGGCATCGGACAGGTGCAGCATGTGACGCTCAATACACCGCTTGAGCAGGATCGCATCAAGCGCGGGCAAGCAATCTACGAGATGAAATGCCAGGCTTGCCACAGGTTGGATGAGACACGCGTTGTCGGACCAGGTTGGGCAGGTGTTACGAAACGCCGTAAGCCGGAGTGGATCATGAACATGATCACCAACGTAGACGTAATGCTTGATCAGGATCCTGAAGCGCAAAAGCTGCTGGAACTCTGTCTGACGCGCATGCCCAATCAAAATGTCTCCATCGGAGACGCCCGCGATATTCTGGAATTCATGCGCCAGAACGACGGGGAGCAATAGACACAAAACATGACATCAAAATATATGAAGACAACATTCAGGCTACCGGTCACGCTCATAGTGTGCGGACTGGTTGCTTTCGGGTGCAAACCGAAAGGTCCCGGCGAAATGGCAATGGGCGACGCTGCTAACAGAGTTTATGTGGCGCCCGGACAGTATGATGAGTTTTACAACATCGTTTCAGGTGGCTTTAATGGCCAGATTGGAGTGTATGGCATCCCCTCGGGACGTTTGTTGAAGATCCTCCCGGTATTCGCCGTTTCTCCTGAGAACGGTTGGGGGTACAGTGAAGAAACCAAGCCAATGCTGAATACGACGCATGGGTTTGTTCCGTGGGACGACCTGCACCACATTGCGCTTTCTACAACAAACGGAGAGCATGACGGGCGATGGGCGTTTGCGAATGCAAACAACACGCCGCGCGTTGCGCGCGTTAATCTGACTACGTTCAAGACGGAAGAGATTCTGGAAATTCCCAACAGCGGGGGAAATCACTCCTCACCTTTCATAACGGAAAACACGGAATATGTTATTGCTGGTACGCGATTCAGTATCCCGATGGACAATAAGGACGTGCCCATAAGTTCCTACAAAGACAACTTCAAAGGATCAATCTCCTTTATCAAGGTTGACCCTCAATCCGGAGAAATGAGTATCGCGTTTCAGCTGAGGACGCCTGGCTTCAACTTCGACCTGAGCCGGGGCGGAAAAGGTCCGTCACGCGACTGGTTCTTCTTCTCTTGCTATAACACAGAGCTGGCATACACCTTACTTGAAGTTAACGCGTCGCAGAACGACAAGGACTTCATTATGGCTGTCAACTGGAAAAAGGCAGAAGAACTCGCTTCGCAGGGACAAGGTAGGCTGGAAAATGTTGAATATGTTCACAACGTCTATGATGAGAGCACGCACTCGGCCACCTCTACCGTGAAAAAGGGCGTTCGGGTACTCGATATCGCAGAGTTTCCTGAATTGGTATACTTTATTCCATGCCCCAAGTCGCCTCACGGCTGTGATGTCGACCCGACGGGAGAATATATCGTAGGCAGCGGTAAGCTAGCTGCTACAATGCCGGTGTTCTCCTTCACAAAGTTTCAGAATGCGATAGCCGCCAAGGATTTTGAAGGCGATTTCGGTGGAGTTCCTGTACTCCGCTATGAATCGGTACTTCATGGCGAGGTTCAAAAGCCGGGTCTCGGTCCGCTGCACACGGAATTTGATGGCAGAGGCAATGCTTACACGTCTATGTTCGTATCTTCCGAGATCGTCAAATGGAACCTTGAAACTCTTGAAGTGCTCGACCGCGTTCCTACTTACTATTCGATCGGTCACTTGAGCATACCTGGCGGTCCGACATCAAAGCCTCATGGAAAATATGTGATCGCATACAACAAGATCACGAAGGATCGTTACCTGCCTACCGGACCTGAACTTGCGCAGTCGGCACAGCTGTACGACATCTCTGGCGACAAGATGCAATTGCTTCTCGACTTCCCGACAGTAGGCGAACCGCACTATGCTGAAGCGCTTCCAGCCAGCATGATACGGGACAACGTCGCCAAGTTTTATCGCCTTGAAGACAATGAACACCCGTACGCCGCGAAAGGAGAGGGACAGGCACGTGTTGAGCGTAAAGGCAAGGATGTTCATGTGTATATGACCGCAATTCGCTCTCACCTCACACCCGACAACATTGAAGGGGTTCGCGTGGGCGATCAGGTTTATTTCCACGTGACGAATCTTGAGCAGGATTGGGATGTGCCGCATGGGTTCGCAATAAAGGGTGCGCTGAATGCAGAGATCCTCATCATGCCCGGTGAAACGCAGACGCTGAAGTGGATCCCGGAAAAGACGGGTGTGTATCCGTTCTATTGCACCGACTTCTGCTCGGCGCTTCACCAGGAAATGTCAGGGTACATCCGCGTCTCTCCTGCAAACAGCAACACGCCGTTGAAATTCTCGACCGGCGTGATTGAAGGAGAGGCTGCGGCGGCACAGTAGTATCGTCGGCCGATACAAAGGGTGAAGGCTTCGCTCGCGGAGCGAATCCTTCACCCCTAACCCCTGAGACTAAACCGTTGATAATGCAAAAACTCACAACATTGACCCGCGTAGCAGTTGCCATATCGGCGCTCCTCCTGATTTCAGCGTACTTTGTGCCTCTATGGCAAATCCTGATGTGGGCTCCGCAGTACCCGGAGGGGTTGGAGATGAAGATATGGCTCGACAACATCACGGGTGATGTAAAAATCATCAGCGCGCTGAATCACTACATCGGCATGAAGCACATCGACGTGAGTATGTTTCCGGAGTTTAAGTACATGATTTACATCGTGGCATTCATTATCGGTGTAGGAGTACTCGCGTCAGTACTGAACAGGCGGGCTGGACTAGTGATCTATGTGATCCTGCTCATCGCTGGTGGTATTGCAGCGCTGGTCGACTTTTATCTCTGGGGATATGATTACGGCCACAACCTTGATCCAAACGCGGCCATTGTGGTGCCGGGTATGGCCTATCAACCTCCGGTAATCGGAACGAAACAGCTATTGAATTTTACAGCGTTTTCAGGACCAGACATCGGCGGTTGGATTTTCGTGACTTCCGGATTGATAGCGATCGGCGTACTCGTTTATGAAATTGTTTTGTCGCGCAGAAAGATATGAGAACATCTGCCTTAATCGTGATATCATGCATGGTTTGCTTCGCATGCAGCGTGAAGCCTGAACCCTTGCGTTACGGTGTAGACGCTTGTCATACCTGCAAGATGACGCTGGTGGACCGGAAGTTTGGCGCTGAAATAGTCACGACAAAAGGGAAGGTGTTCAAGTTCGACGACCTGAACTGCATGGTAAACTTTCTCAACTCAGGTGAGGTGCAGGATCGCGACGTGGCATTCCGTCTTGTAGTTGACTACGCCACGCCGGAAAAGCTTATCCCCGCAGGCGACGCCTTTTACGTGAAGTCGGACGCGATTCGTTCGCCTATGGCGAGTGGGATTGCCGCATTTGAATCGGAAGGCGCCATGCGTGATCAACTGCGGGCCTGGAAAGGCATCTATTTGACGTGGGGAGAATTGGTAACAGCGTTTAAGTGAAAGGGCTCGACGTCTGGTTTGGTTGGATGAGGAAGACGATAGGGTTTACGTCCCTGGTGGCGATATTGCTTTGGTCTGCGTCCACCTATGCCGCGACGCTTCGTGTCGGAAAAGGAGAGGGGTTTAAATCTATTCATGAAGCCATTGACGCTGCCCGTCCTGGCGATACAGTGCTGATTTCCTCAGGACTGTACAAAGAGGGGAATCTGCGCATCGAAAGGCCGCTCGTGCTGCTGGGTATAAATAATCCGATTCTGGATGGAGAACGCAAGTACGAGTTGCTGACGATCGCCTCGTCTAATGTGACAGTTGCGGGGATCGTCTTCAGGAACACGGGTCGCGCAAGCATGCATGACCTGGCTGCGGTGAAGGTGCTCAATGCTTCACGCGTTACGGTTCGCGACAACCAATTCGAAGATGTTTACTTCGGAATATATCTCTCCGGCTCATCAAATTCACACATCGCCAACAATATACTGCAGGCCACACCGGGAAATGAACAGGATACGGGAAATGGTATCCATGCCTGGAAATCCCATCATATCGTCATAGACAGCAACGTGGTGAAAGGGCATCGCGACGGCATATACTTTGAGTTTGTGACGTCGTCGCAAATCCGTCATAACATCAGTGAAGGCAACATTCGGTACGGCCTGCACTTTATGTTCTCGCACGACAACGAGTATCGTCACAATCAGTTTGTGCGTAACGGCGCGGGTGTGGCGGTAATGTATACCCGGGGAGTGCATATGATCAACAACACCTTTGGCGACAATTGGGGACCCGCAGCATACGGACTGTTGCTGAAAGACATACGGGACAGCGAGGTTGTCGGAAACAAGTTTGTCCGCAATTCTGCGGGAATATTCATGGAAGGCAGCAGCCGCATCACATTCAGGGAAAACACTTTCACGTCCAATGGTTACGCGGTACGCCTGCAGGCGAGTTGTGACAACAATACCTTTGAGCGAAACAATTTTTCATCGAACACCTTTGACATCGTAACGAATGGATCGCTGGTGCTCAACACGATCCGAAACAATTATTGGGACCGGTATGAGGGCTACGACCTGGACCGGGACAACACCGGCGATGTTCCGTACAGACCTGTTAGCATGTACAGTATGATTGTCGAGAGAATGCCTGTGGCCGTCTTGCTATGGCGCAGCTTCCTCGTCTTCCTGCTCGACAGGGCAGAGCGTGCTGTGCCGGCTATGACACCGGTAAACCTGGAGGACAGCGCCCCATCAATGAAGCCACATGATCTCGGTTGAAAACATATCGAAAAACTTTGGCCGCCTCAAGGCCCTCAATGAAGTAACGCTTCAACTACAGCCTGGCAAGAGCTACGCACTCATCGGGCCCAACGGATCGGGCAAGACCACGCTGATCAAATGCATCCTGGGACTGGTTGTCCCAACCTCCGGAGACATTCACTTTGATGGCAAGAGCATACTTGGCGACTGGCGGTACCGGGAAAAGGTGGGCTATATGCCGCAAATCGGTCGGTATCCCGAGAACATGCGCATCGGCCAGCTCATAGACATGATGAAGAACATCAGAAGGCCGGAACAGGATACTGACGAGGAGCTCATTGAAGCATTTGGCCTCGACCGAATGATGGATAAGCGCATGCATGCTTTGTCGGGAGGCACGAGACAAAAGGTTAGCGCGGCACTCGCGTTTCTTTTCCGCGCCCCGGTGCTGATATTGGACGAGCCTACAGCGGGTTTGGATCCCGTTTCCGTCGAGATTCTAAAGGAGAAGGTCCTCCGGGAAAAGCGGCTTGGAAAACTGATTGTCATTAGCTCGCATATCCTGAGCGACCTCGAGGACCTGACGAGCGACGTGATCTACATGTATGAAGGGAAAATACAGTTTGATGATACGATCGAGGCGTTGAAACGCGACACGAACGAGACGAAGTTATCGAAGGCGATCGCCACGCTCGTACGACAACGCGAACTGATTCACTCTGTAATTGATTGAGCCATGACCCGGATTGTGCGATACATCTTCATCGATATCCTGCGGACCAGGTTTACGATGTTATACACGCTGTTCCTTCTCGTGAGCACGTTTGCCATGTTTCAGCTCGACAGCGATCCGGGAAAGGTTGTACTTAGCCTCCTCAATGTGGTGCTCATGGTGGTACCACTTGTGAGTATCGTGTTCACAACCATCCACTTTTTTAACTCTTACGAATTCATCGAACTCATGCTCGCCCAGCCGGTGGCCCGCCGCGTAGTATTCCTGGGTGAGTACATGGCGGCTGCATTTTCACTATGCGCAGCGTTTCTGGTGGGCGCGGGTGTTCCATTACTGATGTTCGGTGGAGGTCCTGGAGCGTGGACGCTGTTGTTTTCGGGACTGATGCTAACGCTGGTATTTGTGTCGCTGGCATTCCTTTCGTCGGTTCTTACACGCGACAAGGCTAAGGCCATCGGCATAGCGTTGCTGTTCTGGTTTTACTTTTCTCTTATATATGATGGCCTGTTATTGTGGATCATTTATAGTTTTGCCGACTATCCGCTGGAGAAGGTCACGCTTGCGCTTATCGCATTCAATCCGGTGGACTTGGCGCGGATTGTCATGCTGTTGCAACTTGACATTTCTGCGCTGATGGGCTACACCGGCGCCTTTTACAAGAACTTTTTTGGAAGCAGTTTGGGTATTCTCTTCTCCGCCGGAATCCTGGTACTTTGGGTACTGATGCCCCTTTGGATTGCATTACGTGTCTTCACCCGGAAGGATTTGTAGGGATACGTTGTTGTATTGATCGAGATATTGCGCTATGAATGAAGTTAAGAGCGATTTGGAGAGCAGGGCAGATATTGTGCGGCTCGTCGACTCATTTTATGACAAAGTTCGAAAGGACGAGCTGATCGGTCCGGTATTTTCGCATGTCGACTGGCCTGCGCATCTGCCCACCATGTACAATTTCTGGGCTTCGATGATGTTGGGAGAAATGAGTTACCGTGGAAATCCCTTTCAGAAGCACGTAAGGCTTGCTATTGGAAAGGAACATTTTGCGCGATGGCTGGAGCTTTTTGAGGAAACCGTGGATGAACTCTTCAATGGGCCCCGCGCGACAGAAATAAAGCAACGGGCGCAAAGCATTGCAGGGATTTTTCAGCATAAAATGGGGTTGTTCGGATAGGGTCACCTGACGGCGACATCTTTCCCTTATAAGTAACTACTTGTCGTCAAGTGTACTACTCGTTCGGCAGGTAGCACAACTTCAACACTTCAACGCTTTAGCACCTTAACACTTTAAAGATCAGCTTTTCCCCTTGACATTCGTCATGCTGGGCTGACGCAGTCAGCGTTACCTTGCATATGAATAAATCAAGGAATCATGAGCACGCATTATTATAACGTTGACGTAACCTGGAACGAGTCGAAGAAAGGGATTATGTGTTCTCCTGAATTGTCTACAGGTCAAGTATCAGGCGATGGGGGTTGCATTCAGGTGGCCACGCCGCCGCAGTTTCCGGGAGGTGTTGCAGGGATATGGTCGCCCGAGCACCTGTTCACTGCGTCCGTGGCAAGTTGTCTGATGACAACCTTTTTAGCCATTGCGGAAAATTCGAAGCTTCCCTTTACGGCATTCACATGCAAGTCGAGGGGAAAACTGGATATGGAAGACCGCCAGTACAGGATGACGGAGATCACTCTTGAACCACATATTACGCTAACACGCGAGGAAGACCGCGCCAAAGCCGAGCGCGTAATCCGGAAAGCTGAGGAAAGGTGCCTGATAACGCACTCTATTCGCTCGGACGTCAAGGTGAATCCGGTGATCGTGGTAGAACCTGCAGCCGAGGAGATAGTGGGGTAATCGATAACCTATTGTGCACTATGTATATCTATGTGGTCTATGTGGTTCAAAAGATTATTGAACCACATAGGGCACATAGGATAACATAGGGCACATAGGTTTTATAGTATTGGACCTTTGCCAGCGGTTCTCGCCTTGTCCAGTTCTATCGCTTTTGGAAACAGAATGTTATTCTCGAGGTGAACGTGTGTGTGAAGATCGTCCTCAAAGTCTTTGAGCATTTGGAACAGCATCGCATACGACACACATGAATCTGGCGGCAGCGTATAGTCCTTCGATAACGAGCGAATTTCTTCCATTACCCCACCGGCCTCATCATGTTCATCCTCCATCATAGCAATGGGTGTTTCGATGGTACTGAATTGCATCGGTGCTTCACCGTGTACCAAACTCCGGATATAGGGAAACAGAACCTTCTCCTCCTTTGCCAGGTGACTCAGGAGTTCGTCTTCAAGACGAAAAATCAGTTGACCTATCTGCAACAGCTCCGGGTGTTGATTTCCATGGGCGCCCACCACTTTCGTCACGAGTTCCGTCAACTGCGGCAACATCTTCCGGACGTAGGCGTGATGCGTGTTCACAATATAGTCTGCGAGGAACGCAGGTGACCATTCGTGAAAAGCCAGTGGGGTAGGACCGGTAGTTGCATTGAGCTCCTTTTCGATGTCTGCCGGGTTAAGGCCTTTCGATTCGCAGGCTTCCTTCAATGTCTTTTTTCCGCCACAGCAAAAGTCGATGCCGTACTTCTTGAACACCTGGGCCTTCCGAAGGTCGCTTGCTGCGATTTCCCCGACAGTCTTTCCCTCGTCGGCTGATTCACTGAGCCGCGTGATTCTAACTTTCCACCAATCGGGACCTTGTTCGAGATATTCCCATCCCACGATGTTGCCGAGTTCACCAATCATCTGGTAATACAAGGGCTTAGGATCGTGATCGTTGCGCAGTATGAACGACTGCCCGGGAAGGAGGCGTTCAAAGAACTCGAAGATCACAGGATGCTTTACGCGCGGTTCCAGGAGGGTCGCGTCCAGCGTTTGAGTTTCGGTTTTCATTTGATTAGCATTGGTCTCACATTCAATCTGAAACCAAAGCTAGAATGGCGCGGGTACATTTATTTATGACCCGGATCATACGACGCGCACTCAGAACTTGATCTTGTGTCCTTCGAGGACGAGCTTGCCTTCCTTTTCCATCTTTTTTACGGTGCGTATGACCGTTTCAACCCGGAGGCCGGTCATGTCCGCAAGTTGTTGTCGCGTGAACGGCACAATCACCTTTTCGCGTGAAGGATGTTTTGCGATCTTGGATTTAAAGTATTTAATGATCGTGAGCAGTCGGTGTTCAGGATCGTATGAGGAGACCTCCGTAAGGATCATGGATTTGTACTGAAGCCGGCGACAGAGCACCTGGTCGAGCTTCATGTGGATGTCGAAATTCTCTTTTAACAGCCTCAGGAAATCGGACTTGGGCATACGCCAGATCTTTCCTGGTTCCAGGGTAATGGCACTGCTGGGATAGGGGAAATCGCCCAACAGGGGAGGCTCTCCGAAACTTTCGCCCGGCGAGAAAATACCCTGGGTGAATTCCTGTCCATCCGGGTTGAGGACATACATCTTCACTTTGCCTTCCTCGACCTGGAAGAAATCCAGCGCCTGACGTCCTTCCTCGAAAAGGATCTGATCCTTGTCCACCTTTACAAGCCGCGCATTATATGCGTTCAGGACTGACGCCGGTATCACCCGTTTTCTTTTTTCCGGAAAGATAGGAAAATATTGAATTACGGGTGAAGAGCGCATGACGGGCGGTGAAGATCATACAATCGTACAGCTTCCACCGGCACATGCAGCTTCAGCTGTATGTTCGGTTCCGTCGTCCGATTCATAAACTTGTGTGAGATCGAGTGCCCTGAGGCTCTTTTCGAGCTCTTCGAATTGTTCTTTCGTTATGTCTTCGAACGGTGGTTGTGTGTAGTTGCCGTAATCGAACGGCAATACGCTGAGGCCGTTATATGACGCCTTGTTTTCCCACATCCATTCACCTACGCGCTTCCAGTCGCCCTGGCGTATGGATACCGTCGCCGATACGTTGTTGGCATTGCTTCCTCGGCGGAACCCGGTGCGTACCCAATTTTCATTGAAGTACTTGATGCGTTCCAATAGATCCATTACATCTTCGTTCCTCAGTATGCTCCCTTCGGGAGCCTTTTGGGGAATACGAATGATGGCTTGTTTGCTGTTCAGCAGGTCATCTTCAAGCAATTCCGGATGATTTATGCTGAGGTATGTATACAATGCCTCGTTCTTGCCGATGCGAATTCTTCTCAGATAGTAATCGTTGTGCCAGGCGTGGATTCCTGACGACGTGCCGAGAACCAGCGATGTTGTTCCGGATGGCTTTATGGTAGTGCAACGCGCTGCAAATTGAATTCCTATTTGAGCTGACGCACGCAGGTTCATTTGCTTGACTACATCGGCAGCTTCTCTCAAGTCGTATGCCATGATCTTCCCACTGGCGATTCCCGTCATACCCACACCGATCAGCGCGTCGTGCTCAGTCGTTGTCTTCCAGGCTTCCCGCAGGTAGTGGAAGTTCGTGAACCCGGCCTGCAGTGTTCCAAAGAATGCAGCAGCCCGGCAGCGTTCGTTGAGGTCTTCCTGTGATTCGACATCCGAAACGTTTACCTCGCAGAGGTTGCAGAATTGAAAAGGCCTGAGCGCAATCTCGCAACACGGGTTCGTTCCCCAGTCGAAATCATTCGTAAAGTAAAATCCAGGTTCCCCCGAACCGGATGCCTCGATCTTCTTCCACAACTTGTCGAATTCTTCCTTTGTCGTGGTCTCTCGATGCAGCACCACAGAATTGTTAGCCCGTCCGCGCTGTTCGTTGAGTTCCCACCAGGCGCCGAATTTGCAGGTGAGCATTTCTTCATCATCGGCGGAAAAGAGTGCAATCATCGCCGACCGTCTGATCCCACCAGCAAGCACCGCGTTGGCAAGGTGACACATGATGTCATGGCACTCGAGCGGTGTGAGCCTCTCGCCATTCTTTTTTCTGTCGAGGATGGCCTGAATGTGAGCGATGCAAATCTTCAGGGGTTCAGGTCCCGGAGCTTTTCCGCCAGCGGTTACCAGTCGGGCGCCTTTAGGACGTATATCCGAGAAGTCGAAATCGGGCATGTAGTTGCTCTTCCCAAAGTAGGCTTTCATAAGCACTTTAATGGCGTCTGCCCATCCTTCAAGGCTGTCGCCGACAAGGAATCGACGGCGCTTCTCTGCTTTCTGTATGGGTGGAAGTTTCTCGACGTGGTGGTATTGCACTGAGTACCCGACACCGGTGCCACCCAAAAGGAGGAAAAGCGCTTCAGGAAAGGCACGAATGTCGTCGACAGGAAGATACGCACAATTGTAAATGCGGCTGTTGTTACGCGCTATCGCAGGACCGGCAAACTGCATGGCCCGCATTGAGGGGAGTACTTTGCGGTCGCGGACAAACTGCATCCAGTGATCGATTTCTTTTTCCAACGCCGGATACTTTTCTGTCATCATATCCTGGTAGCGCTGGCAGATTTCGTCCCACGTCTCCCTTCGCTGCAGGTCGGGGAGATAGCGGGCGTACTTCATGTGTACAATAATGTCGCTGAGAATTTGCTGATTCAGTTCCACAATTGTTCCGGGTTTAATTCACATTAGTTCTCTAATACGCTGAAACAGTATGTTGTTCTCGATGTGTATGTGCTGCACGAGGTCATGATCGAACTCTCCGAGCAGCTTGTATCCGAGGCGGAACGTCGGACACGCAAAGTCCGGCGGCGTGTAGTGGTCTGTCATTGTGCGCAGAGATCGTACCAGTTCTCCCGCTGCGCGATGTTCGCGTTCCAGTGATTCCATCATGCTTTCAATTGCCTCGGCTTCCTGCTTTGTACGGTTTCTGCTCTCAACAAAACTCCGCACCGCCGGAAAAAATTCCTCTTCTTCACGACGAATGTGGTCGGTCAGATCGTCGACGAGATCTTCGAAGTCGTCGCGAATGGCCAACACCGTGATATTGCCATCACCATGCACCGAGCAGATCGTATCCAGCAGACCTTGTATCTGAGGAATGTTCTTTCGCACGTATGAATGATGGTGCTGGCGGATGAAATCCAGGAGTTGAATGGGCGACCAGGACGAAAAGTCAATTGTGTGTGGCGGGACAGTCGGCCAGCTGACAATCTCGTCCCAGACATTTTCCGCGATAATGTTGCGCTGGGCGCAAGCCTCGGTGAAGGGAACACTTCCATTGCAGCAATAGTCGAGGTTGTACCGGTCAAGTACCTCAACTGCATGCGGATATTGAAGGGCGACGTCGGCTACAGACGCCTCCGTCAGGGTCAGTGGCCGATGCTGGGTATTCATGGTGATGGTGTTTGCCTGATCAAATCTAAAAGTCGCGATCGCACCCTCTTATGACTTGAGTCATAGGGCACGATTACGACATCGTCGTCTTGTTAAAACTGAGAAGCGGTACGCTCCCGTGGAAGGCCAGCCGGCGTGTCACGCTGCGGCCCAACAGTTTTTCGTAGAAGTCGAGATGGTGCGTGAACATTGCAAGGATATCAGCACCATGCTGCGTGACGTATTGGTCTACACCAGTAGCTACGTCGTCATGGTGTGTGACCTCAAATGATATTTTGTCGTAACCCGTGAGCTTTTTCAGATCGGCCTCGATTGCCTTCGTGTCGCGGTCGTCTTTCCGATGCAACGGCAATACGTGCAGAAGGTGCACGTGGGCGTCGAACAATTTCGCAAATGCTACTACTGTGTTTGTTTCATCGCGATAGCTGAATAGGTCTGTAGCATATACGATGTGCTCTGGCTTCCTGTACTTAACTCCTTCCGGGATAATCATCACGGGAATGGAGCTATTGTTCATGACGGTGACGGCATTGCTGCCGATCAGCAATCGTCGCAATCCGGAGGCGCCGCGGCTGCCCATCACAATTAGATCGGCACCGACGCGCTTTACCAGCAGTTCAACCTGCTCGTCCAGAGGGAATCCCGTTGCAGTTTCGAAGGATACGTCAAGCGGTCCGGCGGTCTTCTCGCGAATTTCTGCAATCAACTTGTCTCCTTCCTCCTGTACGGAAGCAAGTAGTTCCTGTTCCAGGCGTTTGGAACGAAGAAGCGTTTCCGTACTCGGGTTCACATTCACTACCGCGGCAATGACGAGGTTAGCGTTGAGGGGACGGGCAAGTCCGGCTGCATAGAAAACCGCTATCCTTGACAGCGGCGAGAAATCGGTAGGAACTAGTATTGTCATGGGATGGATTTACGCGTAATGGTGAACCGGTTTGATTGATATATTTCCCTGATGGCCTCGTGTTTGTGCCGGGCGATCGTCCTGTTGTGTACCGAAGTAGTATTCTGGAAGACTGACTTCGTCGCCTTCAACGAGATATATCAGTTCGTCGGCGAGCGCGCGAAGTTCAATGATCGCCTGATTCGAAATAACCGCCGTAGCCACCACAATGCGCGCAGGACTTTCCTTACGGATGTGGCTGAGGCACGCGAGAATGCGGTCGGCAGTCTTCATCCAGTCGCTAACGACGATGAGTGTTTTGCCACGATAGCCTTCCTGCACGGGATCTATGCCTCCTTCTTTGAGGTCGCGTCGTATCTTGGCGCGGAGTCGCGCTATGGTATATTGAAGATATTCCTGGGGAATATCGCGTTCTTCATCGTGCAAGACCACATTCTTCAGACAAACCGATCCGATGCTCTGGTTGCGGTTGGCCGGGTGGCGTATTTCAAGGCAGGGCATAGGGTTGGAGTCCAAGCCGAGATGTTCGGCAACTACATTGCCGATAGTTACATCCGGCGGAACGGTCAGTACTATTGCATCAGTGCCCCGGTACGCTTCAAGTTCACGCACCAACAGCAATGCAGCTTCCTCACGATTTGCGAAAGGCGCTATTCTGTCCGGTTGTGGTGTTGCTCTCATCTTGTCCAAATGTATCTTTTACTAAGCGCATTCGGACTGATGATATTCACGGGAGTGACTGATAATTGTCAGCTTCTGTAAGACAAGAGAGGGCAAAAAAAAGTGCCCCGATGAACCACCCAGATCATACGGGGCACAGCCACGCGCCCTTACTAACCCCCTCTTGCAGTCTTGGGCAACGCAGCAAGATCATTGCCTGCCGCTACAGGTGAAAATCACCTGCCGCTTCCGGCTGATAGAGAAGTTTCTCGATGCGGAACTTTCCGATTCCGCCCGGTACCTTCCATGACACGATGTCGCCTACCTGTTTGCCCAACAGAGCATGACCGATCGGCGTGAAGACTGAGATTTTACGATTTATGTTATCGGCATCCTGCGGATAGGTTATCGTGATATCGATACTCTTTCCGCTAGAGACATCCCTAAGCAAGACCCTGGAATTCATGGTCACAATGTCGCGGGAGATGTTCTCCTGCGAGAGCATTTTGGCCATTTTCAAATCATGCATCAATTGGTTCACCGTCTCTGGCGTCTTGTTTCTCAAAGACGCAAATTCAATCAACCCCAATATGCGCTGGTAGTCGTTGAAGGTGATAAACATTCGTCCTTGTGTCGTTTCCATGGTTGCTCCGTTAATTGCAGTATCCGTGCCAAAATAAACCGCGTTAGCATTGTCTAAATTGATGTTCAAACACGAATACATGAGGAAAACCGCCCCAGTGGGTGAAAAATTCCCACTTCTGCTGAACTTTTCCGGGAGGGCAGGTTCCGTTTCTTCCCGGGCTTCTTTACCTTTGGAGTTACTACGCCCCCCATTTTATGTCATCAACGGAACACGCCTTGCGAGAACGCATCAAGGAACTCAAGTGCATTTACGAGCTTTCGCGGATAGGGGCGTCTGCGCCTGACCTGATAACGGTGTTGAAAAAAACGCTCAAGATACTGCCGGCGTCCATGCAGTTTCCCCGGAGGGCTGTAGCCCGCATTAAAGCTGGTGATCGGGAATGCGGGGCACCGGATTTCGACAGAACCGAAGTGCGCATTTCATCACCGATTGTGATCGGCAAGAAAAAGTACGGCAGCGTGTCCGTTGGATACCTGAAGCAGGGCAAGTCGCCGACACCGCCGTTTCTTACCGAGGAACGCAAACTTCTCCAGGTCGTGGCGCGTGAGTTGTCGTACATCATTCAGCGACATCAGGCCGAAGAAGAGAAGCAGCGCTTGAAACTGCAGCTGCAGCACGTGGAACGCCTTGCGTTTGTCGGCGAGCTCACGGCAGGCATAGCGCACGAACTCAACGAGCCTTTGGGGCGGATTCTCGGGTTTGCTCAGCTCATCAAAAAGGGGGGACCGCTGAACGCGCAGCAGGAGGCAGACATGGAACGAATCCTAAAGGCGTCACTCTATACAAGAGAAATCATCAAGAAGCTGATGATTTTCTCGCGACAAATGCCTCCTCAGATATCGGCCGTCAACCTGAACGAAACGGTGTCCAACATCCTTTACTTTATGGACGCGCCGTATTTCAGCGGCAACATCCGGATCACGAAGAAACTCGATCCCGAACTTCCGGTTATTCGCGCAGATGCCGTGCAGATCAGTCAGGTGCTGGTCAATCTCCTGACCAACGCTATTCACGCGATGCCCGAGGGCGGCGATGTGCTGATCTCAACGTCCTGCAAGGACGGATATGTAACGCTTACCGTGAAGGATAACGGTGTGGGCATGCCACCCGAGGTGAAGGCAAAGATTTTTGAACCCTTCTTTACGACAAAGCCAGTTGGACAAGGTACCGGACTGGGGTTATCCGTTGTGGATGGCATCGTCTCGGCGCACGGTGGAAGGATCAACGTGACGAGCGCTCCGGGTAAGGGTTCGCGTTTTGATGTTATGATCCCCGTCCGTGTTCACAATAGAAAATCAAAGTCGTCATGAGCAGGAAGCCCGAAGAACATAGTGTGTTGGTTGTGGATGACTCTGAGGAAACCGTGGAGCTTATCAAGCGCAACCTTGAAGGAGCGGGCTACCAGGTGTATGCTGCTCACAGCGTACCGGATGGTGTGGCGATCCTGGAGTCGGTGGATGTTGACCTGGTTATCACGGACCTCAAGATGCCCGGACAAAGCGGCATCCACCTCATCCGTCACGTTTCCGACAACTATCATGGCGTCGGGATTCTTGTGATAACGGGATTCCCTTCAATTCAGGGCGCAGTAGAGTCCATCAAGATCGGAGCGGAAGAATACCTGGTAAAGCCTTTCACCGACGAGGAATTATTTAAGGCTGTTGATCGCGTTGTCGCGCGATCGCGCGTGCACAAGCGCAAAGACGGCGGAAGGTTGCGACCTCAGAATTTCGGGATCATCGGCGAGTCGGAGGGGATGCTCAAGGTGTTTCGCACCATTGAAAAGATACGCTCGACCAATGCCACGGTCCTCATCTCCGGGGAGAGCGGTACCGGCAAAGAGTTGGTAGCCCGCGCTGTTCACTATGGCGGCAAAGGATCAAAGGCGCCTTTTGTTGCCGTGAACTGCGGTGGCATACCAGACTCCCTGCTGGAGAGTGAGTTATTCGGACACGTGAAAGGTGCGTTTACAGGTGCTACCGAAACCCGAACGGGCTTCTTTCAAACCGCGGAGGGAGGAACCATCTTTCTCGATGAAATCAGCAACACAAGTCTTGCCATGCAGGCGAAGCTGCTTCGCGTGTTGCAGGACAAGGAATACTACATGGTCGGGTCGAAGAAGCCGCTCAAGGCCAACGTGCGTGTGATTGCGGCGACTAACGTAGACCTGATGCAGTTGGTGAAGAAGGGACTCTTCCGCGAAGATTTGTACTACCGTTTATACATTCTATATATAGAGTTGCCCCCGCTGCGTGAACGGGGACACGACATTGACTTGCTGATCGACTTTTTTAAAACAAAATATTCCGGAGAGCTCAATCGCGGCAACATCACCTTTACACCCAGAGCGATGAAAGCGCTCCGAAATTACCCGTGGCCTGGCAATGTGCGCGAACTTCAAAATCTCGTGCATCGCCTGGTGATTTTGGCGGAAGATGATGTCATCGACGTTCCCGACCTGCCGGAGTCGTTTCGCTACTCCGCGTCACGATCGAAAGGACTCGACCGCACCCTTGAGGAAGTTGAACAGGAATATATTCAGGCCGTGCTCGCGGCCAATCAGAATAACATTTCACGCACCGCCGGCATCCTCGGTATCGACAGAAAAACACTGCGCGAAAAGATCAAGCGATATCAGCCGCAGCGCTAGCGTATTTCCGGTTTCGCAGCACCATTGAGGCACGATTTGTGTTTTCTCGGTAACGCCCGAACGCGGAAATTTTGGCGCAGTTGGGTGCTGTACGATGATTGAAGAAACTTTCCTTAAATTCACCCCTCAAAAACAAAGGATGGCGTCGGAAATATTGGAGAAAGCGACCGCCGAACTTGAACGAAAGGGATATCTCGACATCCCTGTCGAACAGGACATCGACCTTGTCGCCGAGATCAATCGAATGCGGAAAGAAAAGAACGCCGTAATTCTCGCGCACTACTATCAGGAACCCACCATTCAGGATATTGCCGATTATGTTGGCGACAGCCTGGGACTCTCACAGCAGGCTGAGAAGACCACCGCCGATATAATCGTGTTCGCGGGTGTTCACTTCATGGGCGAAACTGCCAAGATTCTCAATCCGGACAAGAAAGTAGTTTTGCCCGATCTCAAAGCAGGATGCTCCCTTGCAGACTCTGCTGAGCCCGAGGCTTTCCGCCAATTTCGTGAAGCACATCCTGATCACGTAGTGGTTACCTACATCAACTGTTCTGCGGCGATCAAGGCACTAAGCGATATAATCTGTACTTCAGCCAACGCCGAAAAGATCATCCGGTCAATACCGGCGGAGAAGCCAATCATTTTCGCACCGGATAAAAACCTCGGAAGATACCTGATCGGCAAAACGGGTCGCGATATGCTGCTGTGGGATGGTGCTTGCATCGTCCACGAGGCATTTGCGATTGATAAGTTGCTTGCATTGCAGCGGCAGCATCCCGATGCGAAGATTATCGCACACCCGGAGTCGGAAACCCACATCCTGGACGTCGCCCATTACATCGGTTCCACTACCGGGATGATCAACTTCGTTAAGAACGACAGTAACAACTCTTACATAGTTGCCACCGAGGCAGGCATCCTCCATAAGATGGCGCAGGAAGTGCCGCACAAATCACTTATTCCCGCGCCGAGTCATGAAGACAACACCTGCGCCTGCAGTGAATGTCCGTTCATGCGACTCAATACTATGCAAAAGCTTTACCTTTGCCTCAAGTACGAAAAGCCAGAGATTACTGTGCCTGAAGACATAAGGCAGAAGGCGCTGATTCCCATACAACGGATGCTCGAGATTTCCAAAAGCTGATCCATGCCCCAAACGGATGTGCTCATTATCGGGTCCGGAATTGCCGGTCTGTCCTTTGCCATAAAAGTTGCGCGACGCTTTCCTGATCGCACCGTAACCGTCATCACTAAATCGGATGACAGCGAATCGAACACCAAATACGCCCAGGGCGGTATCGCAGTCGTCCTGGATGATATCGCCGACTCGTTTGAAAAGCATATAGCCGATACGTTGCGGGCTGGCGATGGGGAGTGCGATCCCGACATCGTTGAACTCGTGGTCCGCGAAGGGCCTGAACGCCTTGACGAAATTATTACCTGGGGAATTGAGTTCGACCAGGATGCGTCCGGGAAACTCGCGCTCGCCAGAGAGGGAGGACACACCGCGCGACGCATTATTCATTATAAAGACGTCACCGGTTTACAAATTGAGAAAGGATTGCTCAAGCAGATTGAACTGCTGCCTAATATTACGTTACTCTCTCACCATTTCTCGATTGACCTTATCACAGAACACCATTTTCAGCGCAAGATCTCTCGACCCGAACCGGGTATTACTTGCTACGGCGCTTATGTCATGGACCAGCGGACATGTCGCATCGAAAAATACGTGGCACGGGTGACCCTTCTGGCTACTGGCGGATCAGGGCAAGTATATCGGACGACCACTAATCCGCTGATTGCTACGGGCGATGGTGTGGCGATGGCATACCGGGCGATGGCTCGCGTACGCGACATGGCGTACATTCAGTTTCACCCTACTGCATTCTACTCGCAAGACGATAATCCGGCCTTTCTTATCACGGAGGCCATTCGCGGCCACGGCGCCTACCTGCGCACGCGCGATGGCGAACGCTTTATGCTGCGCTACGATGACAGGGGCGAACTTGCCTCGCGCGATATTGTAGCGCAAGCTATCGACAACGAGTTGATCACGCGAGGCGACGAGTGTGTGTATCTCGACTGCACGCATTTCGACAAAGACGCACTCCTTACGCACTTCCCGAACATTTACGCCAAGTGCCTCAGCAAGGGAATTGATATGACTCGCGAATGGATACCCGTAGTTCCGGCTGCACACTACCAGTGTGGTGGAATTGAGGTTAATTCTTACGGAGCGACATCCATCAACAACCTTTACGCTTGTGGTGAATGTTCACGCACAGGTCTTCATGGCGCCAACCGACTTGCCTCAAACTCGCTGCTTGAAGCGATCGTATTTGCACATCGGTGCTTTCTGGATGTGGAAGGACGATTGGAAGATATTCGGGTGCCGGATAACATTCCCGACTGGAATGCGGAAGGTACGATCGTCCCGAAGGAGCAAATATTCATTACGCATAATCGCAAAGAACTGCGCGATCTGATGAGCGACTATGTTGCCATCGTCAGATCCAATGAGCGACTTGCGAGCGCGCTGAAACGTACGCGAATCCTGTTTGAAGAAACCGAGCATATGTATCAGAGTGCAGTGCTTTCTCCGCAGCTTTGCGAGCTCCGTAATCTCATCACCGTTGCCTACCTCATCACCACGGATTCCCTGGAGAAGAAGGAGAACAGGGGCACATTTTATAACACAGATCTGGTCGCGAAGAAGGTGTAGCGCCGCCCGGCTGCAGTTTCAATTCTGGAATTTCTTGCCAATTCGGGATCAGGAAAGTCCTGAGAATCCGCGAATTGCGTTATATTGTCGACAATTTCCGCTGGTATGTCATTTGAACACCTGTTGGAAAAGTCCCTCCGCATTACATCAGTAAGTTATACTTCCATGAAACGCCGTCTCTCCGTCAGGGGTGTGCTGGCGATGGGTCTTGTGGTGTTGGCGCATACCCCGTTGTTTGCTCAAACCGGTCCTGGAGGTGTGGGAAATTCCTCCACCAATGTGCTTTGGCTCAGTGCCGACTATGGGGTATATAGTGATGCGGGCGTGACGCCTGCCACGAATGGCGCCAATGTCCGTCAGTGGAATGACAGGTCCGGAAACGGCAAGAATGCGATAGAGACGAACTCGGGCTTTCAGCCCAACTACCAGACAAACCAGATGAATGGGTTTCCGGTGCTGCGATTCGATGCGGCTAATGGCGACCGAATATTGTCAAGTGGCGTCACTACTGGCAGCCGCGCCACGGTGTGGGTAGTGGCACGATATACTTCGTTGCCCTCCAATAATCCAGGGCTAATTTGTGCATCTGCTACCGCCTTCCCGTCGGCTACCACTGAAAAGAATATTGGTATGTGGATAAACAATGTCAGTCCCAGGAATGCGTGGGGTCGCGGCATGCAGTCTAACGACGTACAGCGCGATATTCCCCAAGTGATAGGCACAAATCCGAACACAACATACGCGATCTGTAACGTCTACGGGAGCTCGTCCATTACTCAATATGTCAATGGCCAAACGGGTGGAAGCGTGACGTTCAATGGAATGCTCAAGGACTGGTCAGAAGTAGGTATCGGACATCAGGCCGGGGAATCCTGGAACGGCGATATCGCCGAAGTCATTGTCTTCAACACTAATGTCAATGCGGCACAACGCATTATCATCGATAATTACCTGGCTGCCAAATATGGTTTCGCGCTTTCAGCGAATGATTTTTACACCCAGGATAATAACGGATTCGATTACGATGTTGCGGGCATTGGCCGCGTGGACGGGTCGAATATTCATCAGGATGCTCAGGGTGGCATTGTCAGGATAAACAACCCCAGCGGTCTCGGTAATGGTGAATTCTACCTGTGGGGACACAACAACGGTTCGCTCGCGCCCACTACAACGAACCTGCCATCCGGAGTTGTTGAGCGTGTCACGCGGATTTGGCGCGGTAGCCGCATAGGTACTATGTCGTTTACGCTGCACGTCGATCTCGACGGTATCGGTAATCCGGCGTTGGCAAACATGCGATTGATCGTGGACGTCGACAACGACGGGCTGTTTACGGACGAAACCACGGCAACAGGTGGTGTAATTCCGGCGACCGCCGTGAACGGCACGGTGTACACCTTCCAAAACATTACACTGCCAAATAACGCGCGCTTTACGTTTGGTACTGTAGTCACCCCGCTTCCTGTCAAGCTGATCGAATTCACCGCCAGGGAGGATAACGGTCAGGTTCTGCTCACATGGTCGACAGCATCCGAAGATAACAACAGCTACTTCACCCTTGAACGCTCACAAGATGGTGAGAACTTTCAATTCCTGGCGACTGTGGAGGGCATGGGAACGAATAAATCAAAGACTAACTATTCGTTCGTGGATAGCTCACCCTTCATCGGACGATCGTATTATCGGTTGTCGCAAACCGACACCGACGGCGAAAGGAAACACTTCTCAATGGTGAAGGTGGACGTGAGAGAGACTACAACCCTTCGCGTTTATCCGAATCCGTCGAAGGGGTCCTTCCAGGTTACGCTCGACGATACGGGCGAGCAAACAGCTGTCGCCGTCACGGTACATGACTCACGTGGTCATCAGGTGTTCTCTGGCGAATTGCCTTTGTATAGTCATCAAACATCACGCACCCTCGCGATCGACCTGCCGGAAACGGTGCAGCCGGGAATCTATTTGGTGAGTGTGATTCAGGGCGGCGTCAGACATACGGAGAGAGTTGTGATCAGTAAAGAGTAAGGGTACCGTAAGGAGCCGCCGCTCAACTTCTGGTCACCTTCAACGATTTACCCGCCAAGGCGCCTGCGCCCTCCAGATACCTCTGGCGTTTTGCACGCCACTAGCGACTCGTTGCGAGCCGTACAGTTGCACGCAAAAAGTAACTCAGTGCAACTCCGTGTCCCTCTGTGCCTCTGTAGTTAAGTGTCAATAATATCTCCCCATGAGCGGGTGTTCCACGATCGCCCGCCTCAGCTCAAGCTGATCGACAACCCCCTGATACGCGAAGACCTTCTTTCCACCAGGTTCAACGAGGAGTGTATAAGGCAGCGCGCCATTCCAATCGGGATCGATTGCCTCAATGAGTTCATAGCTGTTCCCGTCGAACAGATAGTTCTTAATTGGTGATGGAACTTCCTTCAGGAAAGCCAGCGCCTTGTTTTCGTGTTCAGGTTTGTCGGCAGAGACGGATACAAATTCGAAATTGCGGGCGCCATACCAGCGTTGAAGAACGACGAGGTCAGGATACTCAGCCACGCACGGTGCGCACCAGGTGGCCCATACGTTAATGAGCCTGAGTTTGTCGGAGTCGTTTTTTACAAGTTCCCGTATCCCTGCAGCGTCGAGTTTGGTAAGCGATACGGGTCTGGCTTTCCAGTCGGCCTCTACCTTCTTTCCCCATTCGTCCTTCCATCCCCATTTTACGGAGCATCCGAATGCTTTGGTGACCGGTTCGGCAACGGGCTTGCCTGCCAATGCCGCGTCAACGGCATTGCGAAGATCTTCTGCGTTGGCCGTTCCGGGTTTTTCACTGGCATCGAGCCGGCCCACATATTGAAGACGCCGTTCGCGATCAAATACATAGGCATGGGGAGTCGTGGATGGACCGTACTTTATCGATACCGCCTGATCGTCGCCGTCATACAGGTAGGGGAAGTTGTATTTTTTGTCGCGTGCGCGGATTTGCATTTCCTCGTATGAATCGTTGAGATCTGTGTACCCACACTCCTCTGGGAGCAGACCCAGTGTGCTGTTTGGCATGATGCCGACTACGGCCACGCCCTTATCGCGGTAATCATTCGTAAACTGAATCATCCGGTCCTCATAAGCCTGAGCGGTAGGGCAGTGGTTGCATGTAAAGATGATGACCAGTGCAGAAGCATCGGCAAAGTCGGCAAGCGTGTAAAACTTGCCGCTTACATCAGGCAGCCGGAAATCAGGTGCCTGGTCGCCAGGTTCCAGCGTATGAACTTCCTGTTCCGGTACTCTTTGCGGATTCGGCTTAAAGGCGGCTTCTTCGAACGCGGTTTCCTGAGCCTCCGACGAGCGCTTCTGACAGCCGTTCAACAGGATTACCAGAGCAAGCGCAAGGACGTATAATATGCGTAGCTGTTTCATAGTTTAGTTTGTGTTTTGGCATTCCAGTGTAAATGCCTTATGCCAAAAATAAATGTCAAATCCGTTATATTTTGAAAAATTATACCTATGGCAAGCCCCGAGTTCAACATCAGCCAGGTCCGAATTGAACGAACTGCCGCGTGGCTGTTTATCACCTCGCTCATCGTGGTATGCCTTATTTATTTCGCGACCTTTTTTCAGCCACTGGTGCTTGCCGGCATGGTTTGGTACTTCATCTACGCCTTCAGGGACTACGGACGGAGGGTGCGCATTGGGAAGCGCCGCTTGCCAGAATGGCTGCTGACAACCCTCGCGTTCGTCTTCATCATTTTAATTATTTATGTAGTCATTGAGATTGTGATGCGCAATCTTGAGCTAATTATCGTCCGCTTCCCTGAATACCTCGCCAACTATACAGTGCTGCTGGAGAGCCTCCGAACTTCTGAGCGCTTTGTGGAAATTCAGGATCGGCTTATCGACCGGTTGGAGGACTTTGATTTCCGGCCGCTACTCACAGGACTCCTCAATGGATTGTCCAGCCTGGCCGGCAACATCGTAATGATCATTATCTACGCCGGTTTTCTCATTGCCGAACAACGCACTTTCAGGAAAAAGCTGACGATCGTCGCGCAGGGATCAGATCGCGCCGCTACATTCTTCAATATACTTTCAAAGGTGAATGATGCTGTGCGTGCATATGTAATTATCAAATCCCAGATGTCGCTCCTCACGGGGTTGGTGTCGTATTTCATCCTGCTTGCATTTGGCGTCGACTTCCCTGTGCTTTGGGCATTTCTGATTTTCCTGCTCAACTACATTCCTTATGTCGGTTCGGTTATTGCAAGCTTGCTTCCGTCTGCATTTGCCGTACTGCAACTCCAGTCGTTCATTACTCCTCTTTGGATACTCTTATGCCTTTCAGCGGTGCAAATAGTAGTGGGTAACATTGTCGAACCACGCGTCATGGGCCGCAGCTTGAACCTCAGCCCGCTGGGCACACTTCTCGCCCTCGCGTTTTGGGGGCTGATCTGGGGTATTCTTGGGATGATTATTTCTGTGCCTGTTACGTCAATCCTGGTCATCATCGCGTCGCATATCCCTTCCATGCGGTTCCTCGCGATTTGGTTGTCAGAGACGGGGAATCTGGATGTGATTGGAGAAATGGGAAACGACAGAGTAAGCGTGACTGTGAGTGCGGGTGTGGATGCAGAGCGCGATGGGACCGACTGATTTTTTCCACTTCTTAGTACTTACTACTTACTTCTCACTTCTTGCTATATTGACAGACTGATCAAAACTTCTTTCATATGAAACGCACGATACTGATACTGCTGTCGCTGGTGCCTCTGGTGAGTGTCGGACAGGCGACGATAGCCGATGAAGAAATCCTCAAACTCTATGACGGCCTTCGGGTTGCTGATGTTTCGGATGGGATGGACATGGTAGGTTTGCGCGATGTGGGGCTCATGGACACGAACATCGAGGCGCTCTGGAAAAACACGGACGATATGAGCCACGTTTTCTGCGGCGTTGCTGTGACAGCTCGCTACGTGCCGACCAACAGAATCTTGAAGAATCCCATGCCAAAGGAAGAATTTCAAAAGTGGGAAGGAGATTGGTATTCGAAGATTTCCACCGAACCGTTCGTGGATTTTCTCAAACCCGGGTCGGTAGTCGTGCTTGATGTTCAGGGTGATGGCGATACCGGATCCGTCGGATCATTCAACGGCCTTTTTTGGGTAAGCAAGGGCGCCCGTGGCATTGTCTCCAATGGTGGCATACGCGATACCGACGAACTCATTAAGCAAAAGATTCCTGTATATCTCGATTACATGAACCGCGGTCGAGGTATAAGGCCCGGTCGCAATGAGATCGAATCTGTCAACAAACCCGTCACGATTGGCGGCGTGCTGGTTCGTCCAGGCGACGTGATTGTTGCCGATGGCGACGGTGTAGTCGTGGTACCGCGCGAACACGCAAAAGCCGTCGCTGAATTCGCTCGCGAAATTCTCAACAAGGACAAGGCGGGAAGGAAAGGGCTTTATCAACAACTGGGAATGCCACTCGATAAGACCGTCGATTGATAGATGCATCTAAAATAGGAGATTGCCGATACAATCTTTTCTTATATTTCGCCGTACCAATCCTAGACTATGACAAGTCCCGCCGTGTTCAGTAATGGGGCAGGAAGCCATGCGCGGCAGTTCCTGATACCCTTTATCATTGTGACCATGCTCTTCTTCCTTTGGGCATTCGTTCACAACCTTGAACCCATCCTCATCCCGCACCTGAAGAAGGCTTGCCGACTTACTGACCTGGAGTCCGCCCTCATCGACTCGGCGGTGTATATCGGCTACTTTCTCATGGCCATCCCCGCGGGTTTGTTCATGAAAAGGTATGGGTACAAGAAGGGAATATTGCTGGGACTTGTGCTGTACGCGGGAGGAGCGCTCATCTTCCTTCCGGCTGCGGACTACCGCGTATATGGTTTCTTCCTTGGTGGACTGTTCATCCTTGCGTCCGGCTGTGCCTTCCTGGAGACGGCGGCAAATCCTTATGTCACGATTCTCGGCGCTCCTGAAGGAGCGACAACGCGGCTGAATTTTGCGCAGTCCTTTAATGGACTCGGGGCTTTTCTCGCACCCGTGCTCGGTCGCGAGTTCATCCTCAGCGGCATTGAGCACTCTGAGAGTGAACTGCAGGCGATGTCGCCGGAACAGTTAGAGGCTTATCTTCAGATGGAAGCAGATGCAGTCAAGATGCCGTATCTCGTCATCGCCCTGGCTGTGATTGCTGTGGCGATATTAGTGTTCTTTACCTGGATGCCCGAAGTTCCCCAGGAGACGAAGGCTCAGAAGTCGTCAATAGGAAAAGCGTTGCGCCGGAAGCACCTGGCGTGGGGCGTGGTCGCCCAGTTCTTTTATGTCGGCGCCCAGGTGTGCGTGACGAGTTTCGTTATACGCTTCGCCCGCTTTACCAACGATATCCCGGAGAAAGAGGCGGCATTATGGCTGAGCGGAGCACTGTTTGGTTTTATGATCGGTCGCTTTGCCGGGACGTATTTTACGAAATTCATCCCTGCGAATCGTCTGCTCGCTATCTACTCGCTCATCTGCATCGGCCTGCTCGCCATCGCTGTTACGGCGAGATCAGAATTGGCTATGTGGGCGATCGCTGCAGTGCCGTTCTTTGAGTCGATTATGTTCCCGACCATTTTCGCATTGGCGATCAAAGACCTGAAAGAAGATACGGAAATCGGTTCGTCGCTCATTGTGATGGCGATAGCAGGTGGGGCAGTGTTCCCGTTGTTTATGGGACTGATATCGGACAACATCAACATTCAGGTTGCCTATATCGTCCCACTGATTTGCTTCATCGTGATCTGGTATTTTGGATGGCGAGGGTACAGGGTTGATGGATCAAAGTGACCCGTTATACGATGTAGTTATTGTAGGGGCAGGTCCTGCCGGGGTGTCATGTGCATTGATTTTGTCGCGGTCCGGATTGAAAGTCGGTGTTGTCGACAAGGCAGTATTCCCGCGCGATAAAGTATGCGGTGATGCGCTAAGCGCGGATGTCGTCAGGCAGCTTCCGATGCTTTCGGAGAATCTGGCGCGCGACTTCGCCTTACACGAAACCCGAATGCCATCATACGGAGTCCGGCTCTTTGCGCCGGATCGTTCATCAGTCGACTTACCGTTCACTGCAAAGGATGCCTCCAAAGGATACGTCTGGCCGCGGCACGACTTTGACAATTTTCTTGTCAGCCATCTGAAGGCGGCGGGGAATTGCAAAATCTTCGAGGGCATGTCAGTTACAGATGTGTCAACAAAAGCCGACGAAGTTCATGTTCACACTAATCGAAAATTACTTCGGGCGCGTATGGTTATCGGCGCTGATGGCGCGAATTCGGTTGTGGCACGTCTGGTAGGTACGAAATCCATTGATCGCGGCCACCACAGCGCCGGGTTGAGGGTCTACTACGAGGGTGTTGATGGCTTTGACGAAAGAAACCACATCGAACTTCATTTCTTCAGAGACATACTTCCGGGCTACCTCTGGATCTTTCCTTTGCACGGTGGTCGTGCGAATGTCGGCATTGGTATGCTGTCATCCGTTGTGGCGCGCAGGCGAATCAACCTTCGTCATACGCTGGAGGAACTACTGACCACTGACCCCCTTCTTCGAAAGCGATTCATCAATGCGCGACCTCTGGAATCAGTAAAAGGTCACGGTCTGCCATTGGGATCGACCAAACGAAAACTCTCTGGTGATCGCTTCCTTCTTGTCGGGGATGCTGCGTCGCTGATCGATCCCTTCACAGGCGAGGGCATCGGCAATGCAATTCGTAGCGGTCGGGTAGCAGCTGATCACATTGTTCGCTGTTTTAGTGCTGGAGATTTTTCGGCGCAATTCAATCGCGCGTATGATCGCGAAATCTATCGAAGGATGGGAAAAGAATTTAAGGTAAGCCAGGCCCTGCAACGCATGTGCCGCATTCCCAGGCTTTTCAACCTTGTTGTCCGGAAAGCAAATAACAACCCGTATTGGCACGAGTTTCTGTGCAGTTCGTTGGCGGATATCAATGTGAAGATGCGGTTTACGAGTCCGGTGTTTTATTATAGGTTGTTGTTTAGTTGAGGCGGGATACTTCACTTAGGGATATGAGGAGTAAGATAAGGGGGATGATCGGATTACTCCGGTAGTTGAGCGGAGCCGAAAACTACAGGAGTAATCTGATTACCCAACATCACATGCCCAAGCAAGCGTCAGCATCCGGAGGCTGAGCGAAGTCGAAGCCGGGTTCCGGATAGAACAGGACACACCCGTGCGTTTCGGTGGTTAGTTTCCAAACGAAAGCCTCCACACCTATGAAAAGAATTGCCTTTCGGATGAAACTCAAGCCTGGCATGGCGGCTGAGTATGCTAAACGCCATGCGGAGATATGGCCTGAACTGAAAGCCTTGCTCAAGGATGCTGGCATTTCAGACTATTCCATATTTCTTGATGAAGAAACCGGTACTCTTTTCGCCGTGCAGAAAAATTCTGGTGATGTGGGCTCGCAGGACCTTGGTCGCAATGGAATCGTACAGCGATGGTGGGCTTATATGGCTGATATCATGGAGACAAACCCCGACAATTCACCTCAATCAATACCACTGACGGAAGTATTTCACCTGGATTAGCATGACCGCAATATTTCTTTTCCGCCAAAGCGCACGCATAGCGCTATGCCTGTTCCTGGTTGGCGCCCTTTACGCATGCAAGCGAACTACCGCACCGCCCTGGCCTGAGATCACTAACGAATCCAAACCATGGACACGCTGGTGGTGGCATGGTAGTGCCGTTACTAAGGAAGGCATAACGGCAGAGTTAGAAGCGCTAAAAAAGGCAGGCATTGGAGGTGTTGAAATTACTCCGATCTATGGTGTGTATGGAGAAGAAGAGGAATTCGTTGAGTACCTGTCGCCCGAATGGGTAGCGTTGCTTGAACATACACTTGATGAGGCAGCGCGACTCGAACTTGGGGTAGACATGGCGACCGGAACGGGATGGCCATTCGGCGGCCCCTGGGTGAGTGAAGCGGACGCGTGCAAGAATATGAACTACGCCGTGTACCCCGTGAAGGGCGGCGAGCGAGTGCGCGAACCGGTTTTGTACCATCAGGAGCCCTACGTTCGTTCGGTGGGGACACAAATCTATGAAATGCACGGCATTTACCGCGTTCCCGGTCAGGTAGTTCAGGGGACTATTTCTGAGCCGGCGACGCGAACAAGTGCAAAGCCAATCACCATCAAAGACCTTGTTGAACCCGTCGAGAAAAATCCGAATCTCCAGGCGCTTGCGCTCGACCAGGTAAAGTTTGACAAGATGCTGAAGCCTGTTGTGGTTATGGCCTACGGGGACAACGGACAGGTGTTGGACATAACGGACCGGCTGGATGCCAATAGCCGCCTTGATTGGACTGCGCCATCTGGTTCGTGGCAAGTGTATGCCGTTTTCCCAGGCTCACATGGAAAAATGGTAGAACGCGCAGCGCCGGGCGGTGAGGGCAATGTTATCGATCATTTTTCGGCTGTGGCACTGCGCCGCTATCTCAGTCGGTTTGACAGCGCCTTGAAAAACGTTGATCTCGCCAAACTACGGGCGTTCTTTAACGACTCCTATGAAGTTGACGACGCGCGCGGTGCGGCAGACTGGACACCCGAGTTATTCGACGAGTTTCTCAAGCGTCGTGGCTACGACCTGCGCGAACGTCTTCCCGCGCTCTTTGGCCAGGCGTCGCAGGAAGAAAACGAACGCGTGTTGAGTGATTACAGGGAGACGATTTCAGAATTGGTGCATGACAATTTCACTACAGTGTGGCGCGAATGGGCAGCTTCCAAAGGAAGGATTGTCAGAAACCAGGCACATGGGTCGCCGGCAAATATACTCGACCTCTATGCGGCTGTCGACATCCCCGAAATGGAAGGCACCGATGCACTGCGGATCAAGATGGCATCTTCTGCGGGAAACGTAAGCGGCAAACGACTGATCTCGTCTGAATCGGCCACCTGGCTCGACGAGCATTTCATGTCTAACCTTTGGGAAATCAAGGCATCTGTAGATTTGTTCATGACCAGCGGCGTAAACCATGTACTTTATCATGGCACCTGTTACTCGCCGCAGGACGATCCCTGGCCGGGACGCTTATTTTATGCCGCGGTACACCTCAATTCGCGGAACCCCATGTGGGATGACTTCGGCAGACTCAATCACTACATTGCCCGATGCCAGTCGTTCCTTCAGAACACATCTCCCGCCAACGACGTCCTGCTATACTTTCCAATCTACGACCGTTTCTCCGCACGAGGCCCCGAAATGGTCGAGCACTTTGATGGTGTGGGGGCAGTCTACGACAGTACAGCATTTAAGGAAGCGGCAATGCAAATGTTAGAACGCGGGTATACTTATGACTACATCTCCGATCGTCAAATCAGGGAACTGAGGCTTAACAACGGCAACCTGGTTACTGCCGGCGGCGCTACTTACAAGACAATCGTTGTTCCCCAATGCAAATACATCCCCGTAAGCACGCTGGAGGCGCTTGCGGCTCTCGCTGGCGCCGGTGGCATGGTCATATTATATAAAGGAGTGCCCGAAACGTATGCCGGCTTGCCGGACCGCAACTCTGAATTTTCAGCAGCCAAAACGCGGCTCACCGAATCATCCTCGGCTATCCAGGGGGACAATCTGGAGGAATTATTAAACACGGCCGGCGTAGCACGGGAGTTTATGACGGATATGGGGTTGACGTTCGTCCGAAAGCGTGATGCGAATGGATTCCTGTATTTCATAACCAACTGGACTGGAAAAGACTTTGACGGTACCGTCAGATTATCGGTGCCTGGAAACTCCGTAACGCTCTTTGACCCCATGCGGGGTAAATCCGGCGCAGCAGAAATGGTGCAAAAAGGCGAAGGCCTGAGATTTCGGTTGCAGATCAGGAATGGCGAAGGGATTATCGTTCGTACTTCGGAACAGTCAACGCGTCATAAACCATTTCCCTATGTTCGCATCATGGGCGATCGCTTAACGCTCGATGGTCCCTGGCAACTAACCTTTGTGAAAGGTGGACCAACATTGCCCGGACCGGAGACCGTGTCGGCACTGCGGTCGTGGACTACCATGGACATAGAAGGTGGCGAAAGCTTTTCAGGCACGGCGTGTTACTCTACTGTTGTTGAATTGCCTGACACCTGGGAGGAAGATGTGCTGCTTGAGTTGGGCACGGTGAAAGAAACCGCGCGTGTTCTAGTCAATGGGGTATCTGTGGATACGTTGATAGGCCCGAACTACACGGTAGTAGTGGATCGCAAATTGTTTACGGGCACGGACACGCTGCAAGTGGAAGTTTCGAACCTGATGGCCAACCGCATTGCCGATCTGGACAGGAGAGGTGTATTCTGGAAGAAGTTTTACAACGTCAACTTCCCGGCGCGTTTGGCGCAGAATCGGCGTGATGGGCTCTTTTCGGCGGCAGATTGGGCACCTATTGAATCGGGATTACTTGGACCAGTAAGCATTACACCCGTAGAACGCTCGTCGGAATAACCCCAACGGGGCGTTAGCGTCAATGTTCCTGCACAAAAGTCGGAACTCCGCTGAGAAATTCGGCAAGATTGGATATTTTGTAGGTTCTTAAGCCAGATGAGACTACCAACTACCGTGTTATTGCTGATTGCAGCCGCCATCGTTCCTGGTCAGACCGCCAGGTGTCAGAGTCTTTCGGCAGACAGCGCATTCCTGGCGCAGGCTGTTTCATCAGCGGTTGCCTCTTACGAACAAGCGCAGCGGCTACAGTCGGCACTGTACAACGGCAGCGAATATGTTCCCATCCCCGAACCCTACGACGGCTTTCCTTTCTTCGGCTCAGAATATTTGGAAGAAGGTTCCATTAAGTATTCGGGTGAACTGTTTGATAATGTGCCCATGCAGTATGACCTCGTCCAGGATCAGCTGGTTATCGAGCACTTTGATCAAAGAGGTTATGTAACGGACGTGAGGCTTCACGATGACCTGGTGGAATACTTTGACCTACTGGGTCATCATTTCGTCAGTGTAACTGAAGACTCTATTTGGGGCGGACTCCGGCGGGGCTATTATGAACTGCTGCACGATGGAAGCATAAAACTGCTTTGCAAGCACCGGAAAGAACGGCATGAGACAATAGAAAACGGGACGGTGAACGTCCGGTTTCTTGAAAGGACAAATTACTACCTTGTAAAAGACGGAAAGTCGTTTACGATCAAAAACAAAGCATCAGTATTGAAGGCTTTGGCAGACAAGAAAAAGGCGTTGAAACAGTTTGCTCGAGCAAACCGGGTTGATCAAATTGACAGGGAAAAAATGATGATATCATTGATTCGTCACTATGAATCGTTGGATTAATGAAATTTGCCCGCACTGAATGAGAAAAATCTACCAGACCCTCTTCATCGCAACCCTGTTATTACCCAGCACCACGGCGCTTGCACAGGAACTCCATCGCATCCGCGGTGAGTTCAGGCAAGCACCCTTTCCTGATTTTGTACGGGAGGTAGAAGCACAAACACCGCATCGCATCTATTACGATGGAAAGGAGTTTGATTCGTTGACGGTTACTGGGATATTTAATGACGTCGAACTTGGCGTCGTTTTCGACTCATTGTTTCAGTATACGGACTATCATTACTTCGCCGATCCCTCCGGAAAGGTCTATCTGACTCGCGGTCGTGAAATACGCGCAGAACTTCCGATAGGATTTTTTGATGTGCGTCCGGTCCAGGGTGAATTCGACGTTGCCCTCCTGGATTACCTTCACGATGCTGAAGAAAGGAAGCGATTGACCGAAGAGACCCGGATAATCGAGATAGGAAAGCGTACCCGAAGAGTCAGGGGTGGTACGGCCGTAATTACCGGCCACATTCGTAATGAAGTCAATGGAGAACCTGTCGTCGGGGCAGTTGTGTTGCACGAAGCTACAGGGAGAGGTGCGGCAACCGATCCCTTCGGATTTTACTCACTCGAACTTCCAACGGGCCGCAATACCATTCGCATCTCCTGTGTCGGCATGCGTGAAACAGTTCGCCAGTTAATGGTATATGACAACGGCAGACTTGATATCGAGCTGGTTGAATCAATTACGCCACTAAAGGAAGTGATCATCGAATCGGAGCGTGGTGCTAATGTGTCCGGAACGCGGATGGGCTTGGAGCGGCTCGATATAAAAATGATGAAGCAGGTCCCGGTAGCCTTCGGAGAGACGGATGTGATGAAGGTAGTTCTTACACTTCCTGGTGTACAGTCCGTCGGCGAGAGTTCTACAGGTCTTAACGTGAGGGGAGGTTCAGTTGATCAGAATTTGACGCTTCTCGACGACGCCACGATTTTTAATCCGTCCCACCTGTTCGGGTTCTTTTCGGCCTTCAATCCCGACGTTGTGAAGGATGTGGAGCTGTTTAAGAGCGGGACGCCGGCCGAGCACGGTGGCCGGATATCCTCCGTAATGGAAGTCACGTCTCGCGAAGGGAACAAGAAGAAATTCACCGCGTCAGGAGGGATCGGACCGATCACGGGAAGACTCACGCTGGAAGGGCCTCTCCGAAAGGACAAGTCGTCAATTCTCATAGGTGGACGCTCGACGTATTCGGATTGGATTCTTGATCGTATTCCCAACGAAAGCTTACAAAACAGCACGGGCTCATTTTACGATCTCAACTTCCATTTTAATCATGAAGCCGACAGTCGCAATACTGTGGATGTTACAGCGTACTACAGCGACGACCGGTTCAGGCTGAATAGTGACACGCTGTATCACTACAGCAACTTCAACACGTCGGCACGATGGAAGCATGCGATCGGTGACCGACTCTACAGCGTGCTGACAGCAACGTTCAACAAATACAATTTCAAGGTCTCCAGCGACAAGAACCCCGCGACTTCGGTTCGTATGGACTACGAAATACAGCAGATTTCAGGAAAGGCTGACTTCTCATATCAGCTAAATGATCAGAATCTCCTTTCCTTTGGCGCATCCGCTATGCGGTATGACCTTTCGCCGGGCACACTTCAGCCATTGGGATCCGAATCACTCGTGGTTCCCGACAACCTTGAGGATGAGCAAGCCCTCGAAGGGGCTGTATACGTGGGCGACGAGTTTGAACTCTCCAAACGACTTACATTATATGCCGGCTTGCGGTATTCGTTCTATAACTATCTCGGACCCAAGGGCGTCATTCAGTATATACCTGGTCAGCCTCGCTCAGAGAGCTCCATGACGGATACGCTGCAATACGGCAAGGGTAAGTCGATCGCGACCTACCATGGTCCCGAATTGAGAGCTTCTGTACGATACATGCTTGGAGATGCCGCTTCGTTGAAGCTCAGCTATCAGCGCATGCGACAATACATCCACCTCCTGTCAAACACAACGGCGATCGCGCCAACAGACACCTGGAAACTCAGCGACGCCCACATAAGACCGCAGGTGGGAGATCAGTTTTCCATTGGCTATTACCGGAATTTCAAAGCCAACACTATTGAGACCTCCATTGAGGCCTATTACAAGACGCTTGACGACTTTCTCGATTTCAAGGGCGGTGCATTGCTGACGATGAACCATCACATTGAAACGGATGTCATCGGTACGCAGGGACGAGCTTATGGTGTGGAGTTGATGCTAAAAAAGGTAACGGGAAAACTTAACGGATGGATCAGTTACACCTATTCGCGTTCGTTCCTGAAAACTGCCGGGGCTGAAACAGGGGAGACCATCAACGATGGGATGGAGTATCCAAGCAATTACGATAAGCCGCATGACGTGACGGTGATCAGCAACTACCGGTTCAGCAGGCGTTTCAGTGTTTCACTCAACTTTACGTACAGCACAGGTCGTCCGGTGACCGTTCCCGTTCAGCGCTACATCCTTGACGGTGCCGAGCGGCTTTTGTACACGAACAGGAATCAGGCGCGCATTCCCGACTACTATCGGTTTGACTTTGGGATGAATATCGAAGGGAACCATAAGATTCGTAAGCTAGCCCACAGCTCGTGGACGATCTCGGTTTACAATCTCACGGGGAGGAAAAATGCATACTCCGTATTCTTCAGATCGGAGAACGGTGAGATCAGGGGATACAAACTGTCGATCTTTGCGCAGCCCGTTCCCACAATAACGTACAACTTTAGATTTTGACGAATGAGAAGTACGCTATTCATCATATTGTGTTTTGTGTTGTATGTTGCCGTGAGCTGCGTCGACCCATTCAATCCACCCGTGGTTGAGTCAACTACTGAATATCTTGTCGTCGATGGAATTGTGGATTTAGCCGACCCGGAAGCAACGATCAAATTGACCCGATCAATGCCGCTCAATGGAGACCAAACGCCATCGCAAGTACAAGTCGTGCCGGGCGCTCTGGTCACCATAGAGACTGAGAATGGCGCAACCTTTAACCTCCCTGAAATTTCATTCGGAGAATACAGTGCGGGCGGTATCAGCCTTGACGCGGGCGAGTCGTGCAGACTGAGAATCGTGCTTGGCGGTGGAGAGGAATATGTTTCGGACCCTGTCACGTACAAACTGTCTCCTCCCATTGATAGCGTTACATGGACTTCGGACGGGCGTGAGGTTGAGTTTCAGGTCACCACGCACGATGCTGAGAGTGATTCCCGGTTTTATCGCTGGAAGGTGGTTGAAACTACAATGTACAGCGCGACTTTCAACTCGTCGCTCATCTGGGATCCGGTACTAGAGGAAGTGAGATCAAGAAAACCCGAAGAGTGGATCTTTTATTGCTGGAAAACCACACCGTTCTCAAATATCCAAATTTACAGTACGAAGGGATTAGCTGAGGACGCGGTAGTCAAGCGCACCGTGTTCACTTTGCCAGCCAGCAGCTGGAAGTTGGCACTGAAATACAGCCTCCTTGTACGGCAGTTCACTATGGATCAAAGCGAGTACAACTTTTGGACCGAACTGCAGAAAAATACCGAAAGCATTGGAACGATCTTCGATCCGCAACCTACACAGGTTACGGGCAATATTCGATCTGTAAATCCCGGGAGACCTAACGCCCTGGGATATTTCAGTGTTGGGCGGTCAGTCGAAAAAAGAATCTTTGTCTCGGTTTCAAATTTGCCGTCTCCCGTCGGTGGTTACCAGCGTGCGTTACCGTTCTGCAGCCCCTTCGAAATTGATACGATTTATATGCAGGAGTACATGCAGAGCAACAAGACAGCTTTGATCATCAATGCCGTTACTAATGGCGGTCCGGCCATTATAGGCTACACCTCGGCAGATACACAATGCATTGATTGCAGACAGTACCACCAGGGCACTAACGAGCAGCCGGATTTTTGGGAATAACCACAGAAAGCAATGTCGACCTTCCGCCTGCTACTTCTCCTGATTGTACTAGCGTTCCCGATGGTGGCGTTGGCTCAGGATCGTACGGATCCGGGAGAAAGGCTTGACGTCTATCGCAAGCAAAATCTTCAGGAGAAGGTATTCATCCATACGGACCGGACGACCTACATCACCGGCGATCACATCTGGTTTCGCGCATACGTTGTTGACGGTTCTATGCACCGACCCCTTGGGATGAGCCGTGTTGTGTACGTGGAAATTCTCGACGCAACAAATCAGCCCGTACTGCAGGCGAAAGTACCTGTGAAGGATGGTGTAGGGCACACGTCGTTGTTTTTGCCTGCAAGCCTCAACTCTGGCAACTATACGCTGCGTGCATACACGCGCTGGATGAGGAATTACAGTCCGGACTTCTTCTTCCATCGCTCCATCACGATTGTGAATCCGTTTAAGCCCCTGGGATTGCAGCAGCAGGTTGCAAGCCGTGATCTCGACATACAGTTTTTCCCGGAAGGAGGTAACATGATATCCGGTATTGACGGGAAAGTGGCATTTCGTGTGGTGGACGCTACCGGCCGCGGACTGTCAGCCTTCAGAGGATATGTCCTGAGCAACGACGAAGATACCATCGCTATGTTTTCTCCAGCGCGATTCGGGCTGGGGAATTTTACGATGACCCCGGTCGATAGTGTTAAATACAGCGCTGTAATCACCGATGGCCGTGGACGCGTACTCGGACGTAAAGATCTTCCCGCAGTAATGTCGACAGGCTATGCCTTGTCTGTCAGCGACAATGACGAACGAGTGTCCATAACCGTGCGATCCAACGATCCAACTTCTGTCACCCGATCCGAAGTCACGGTGATTGTTCATAGCCGGCTCGCAGCGATGCAGGTTTTACGTGGTCAACTTTCTGCGGGAAGAGCGTCCTTCAATGTTGACAAGTCCAGTCTTCGTGACGGCATAACACATATCACTGTATTTGACTACGAGCAACGACCCGTCTGTGAGCGGTTGTATTTCAAGCGCCCTGAGAATTTACTAAACATTGACGCGGTTGCAGACAAGAAGGTCGTGGGTACGCGCGAGGCGATCAAAACGAGATTGTCAACAACAAATACGCAGGGGCACCGTAAACCGGCATCGTTGTCTGTTTCTGTATTCAGACTTGATTCTTTACAATTTGAGGAACGGGCAAGCATTGCGACCTATCTTCTTCTTACGTCCGATCTACCCGGCACCATTGAATCGCCTGAGTACTATTTCAGCACGGCTGAAGATGCAGCAATGTGTGCCGATAACCTGATGCTTACACATGGATGGCGTCGTTTTGCCTGGCAGAGTATTGCGGACGGAAACACAAGTCATGCCTTTGAACCCGAATACAGGGGGCATCTGATAACGGGAAACCTGGTGAACACCCAGGATGGAAAGCCTGCGCCGGCGATCCCGGTTTATCTATCCGTTCCCGGCAAGAGGTTCCAGTTTACCGGCACTCAGAGCACGACTAAGGGAAGGGTAGTTCATGAGCTGGCAGATTTCTATGGTCCCGGCCAGGTGATCGTGCAAACGGACTGGAGCAGGGATTCGGTTTACCGCTATTCTATGGACCGTCCTTTTGATAGCAGGATGAGCGAGCGTTTCTCATTACCTCACTTTAGTCTGGACCCGTCACTTGAGTCTACGCTGCTCTCGAGAAGCATCAACATGCAACTTCACAATGCTTATCGGGAAGAAGAAAAGAACAAGATCATTCCCCCGCATAACGACACGCTTGCATTCTACAGAACTCCAGATCAGCAGTATTACCTAGACGACTACACGAGGTTTCCGGTGATGGAGGAAGTGATGCGGGAGTATGTGTCTCCAATCATGGTGAGAAAGCGACAAGGCAATTTTTTCTTTCACGTGGTGAATAAGAAATCGGGCGAGATGTTTAGAGAGAATCCCCTCGTGCTGCTCGATGGTGTGCCCGTATTCAACGTGAACTCCATAATCAATTTCGATCCGCTCAAGGTTTGGCGCCTTGATGTTGTTGCGTCACGGTATTTTTATGGCAGGATTTCGTTTATGGGCATCGCCAGCTACAAAACCTACACGGGAGATCTGGCAGGATTTGAACTCGACCGTCGCGCATGGGTCACGCCTTACGACGGCCTTACCTGGCAGCGTGAATTTTATTCGCCTGTCTACGAAACAGAAGACCAGATCAAGAGCCGGTTGCCAGACCACCGGACATTGTTGTATTGGGCACCGGATGTGAAGACGAACGACGACGCGCCAACCGAACTTGTCTTTTACGCGGGTGACTTGCCGGGAACATACCTCATGCATGTAGAAGGACTGACGCCCGATGGCATGCCGGGCACCACGCAGCTTACCTTCGAAGTGGAAGAACGGGATGTAAACTGATCAGACGAATTTCAATCCTTCGTGTGAGAGTTGCTCGTAACGCTTGCGATCGAACACATAAAGGAACGCGCCTTTCTTTGAGCTTTCTTTTTCTTTCTCGTCCAGCTTCTTAAGTATACCAAGCGATAAAATCTTTCGGCTAAAGTTGCGTCGGTCGAGTTTCGCCTGATAAATCGCCTCGTACAGGTTCTGGAGTTGAGGGAGTGTGAATTTCCTCGGGAGCAATTCGAAGCCTACAGGATGGGTAGCTACCTTTTGCTGAAGGCGCTCCACTGCGAGCTTTACCATCTGGCTATGGTCGAAGATGAGGTCAGGTAGTTCCTTGAGTGAAAACCAGTGGGGCTCGTGTTCAAGATTGAGTTGGCGGCTGTAATCGGCAATGTTGATCAACGCATAATAAGCCACGGAAACGACCCGGGCTGCAGGATCCCGATTAACGTCGCCAAAGCAATGGAGCTGTTCCATGTAGATATTATCCAGGCCGGTCAACCTTTTCAGGATACGAGCGGCTGCGTCATTGACGCTCTCCCCGGCGTTGACGAAGCCACCAACCAGCGACCAACGGCCGGCCTCGGGTTCAAAGCTTCGCTTGACAAGCAGCACCTTGAGTTGTCGGCCATCAAACCCAAAGATGATGCAGTCTGCCGCCACGAGCAGCCGGTCGGCTTTTCGGTAAAGTTGAGGGGTCATTCACATGTAAAGTTTGATCGAACCCGGATAAATCGCGCCTGTAATTCCTTCCGACGCATCAGCCGGTGAAGTACAGGTACGCTATCAGGATTACCACCAAGAGCAGCGCAGAGGTCACCACGTCTTTCGTCGTCCATGAAGCTCGTGTTCTCTGGCGATCTTCCTCGGTCATAGTTGAAAATGTCAGTCCTGAGATCTTATCATACGCCGGCGCAGGTGATGCATAGCTTACACCAATCATCACCAGGACACATACGATGGTGATCAGCAGACTGTAGTACTGGAAGAAGGTATTGTTAACTATCCACAGGAATGAGCCTGGTTCGTAAGAAAAATTTTCCATGAGTTTTACCGGAGTATCGACGATAAGGCGGAAGACACCCATAGCAAAACCAACGATGAGCGCAGCCAGACAACCCTTTGCGTTGAGCCGCTTCATGAAAATTCCAAAGAAGAACACGACGAAAATAGGAGGGGCGAGGTACGCCTGCACGCCTTGCAGATAATCATAAAGACCTTTACCTCCCTGAATTACGGGAATCCACAGCAGACCGATGACCACCATTACCGTTGTCGCTACGCGGCCAATCCACACCAGGCGATCCTGGGAAGCATTAGGCCGCAGCCTGGAATAGAAGTCCATCGTGAACAGCGTAGACGATGCGTTAAACACACCCGCCAAAGAACTCATAAGCGCAGCAAGAAGGCCTGCTACCACAATACCCCGTACCCCTATGGGCAACACGTGA